>NZ_JBOHDT010000150.1:0-8503 GCF_050700635.1 Aeromicrobium sp. | reverse complement strand
AGCTCCGCGAGTCGGACACCCCCACGATCGGCGTCGGCGTGCATGGCCAGATCGTACGCTCCGACGGCCGGTGCTCAGGCGATGAGATCGAGACGGGGTCCGGCCGGTGCGTGGTCGGCGCGACGTCCCTCGTACGCCTTGGCCAGCCGGTGCACCGCGTCGTCCAGCACGGCGGGGCTCTGCGTGTACGGCAGGCGCAGGAACGCCTCGCCCGCGATCGGCGCGCCGGTGAAGAACCGTGGACCCGGAGTGAGCAGCAGCCCGTGGTCCCGCGCGGCCGCGACGAGTCGGGTGGAGTTGTGGTCGGGGAGGCCGGCCCACACCGAGAGACCGCCCGCGGGCCGGGCGACGTCCAGCTCGGGGAGATGCTCGGCGAGCAGGGCGACGAGGTGGTCCCGCTGGCTGCGGAAGCCGTCCAGCGCGCTGGTCATCACCGGCTCCGGATCGCGCAGCACCTCGGCCAGCACGAGCTGCTCGAACGCGGCGGTGCCGAGGTCGTGCATCATCCGGGCCTGGACCAGCGGCATCACCAGGTCGTGCGGTGCCCTGATCCAGCCGACGCGCAGGCCACCCCAGATCGTCTTGGACGCGGAGTCGACGAGCAGGGTGTCGCGGTCGAACGAGCCGAACGACGGCGGCAGCGCGACACCGTCGAGGTTGACGTCGCGCATCGACTCGTCGATCACCGCCAGCGTTCCGGTTTGTCGCATCGCGCGCGCGAGGGTGCCGCGCTCGGACTCGCTCATGACGGCGGCGGTGGGGTTGTGGAAGTCCGGGATCAGGTAGGCGGCGAGATGGCGACCGGACGACAGCATGGCGACGGCCGCCTCGACGTCCCACGGGCCGTCGGCGACCACCGGGACCGGCATCAGCCGCGCACCGGCTGACACGAACGCCTCGTGGGCGTGCGGGTAGCTCACCGACTCGACCAGCACCCGGTCGCCCTGCTCGACGAACGCGCGCGCGACCAGCGACACCGCGCTGAGCGCGCCACTCGTCACCACGATCTGGTCGGGCGACGTGGGCAGGCCGCGCGCCGCGTACCGCTCTGCCAGGAGCTCGCGGAGCGCCGGCAGACCGTCCGGCAGGTAGCCGGGGGTCGACAGGAGCCCGGGCAGTCTCGCCGTGGCGGCCTCGAACGCCCGCCCGAGCCCGGACGGCGCGACGGGGGCCGCATACGTCAGGGCGATGCCCGTGTCGTCGGCGGGTGTGACGATCAGGCTGCTCGCACTGGACTCCCCGAACGGGACGCAGACGACGCTCCCCGAGCCCCGCCGCGACCGCAGCAGACCTGCCTCGCGGAGCTCGGCGTACACACGGGCGGTGGTGGTGCGGCTGACCCCTGTGGCTGCGGCCAGCTCGCGCTCACTGGGCAGACGGGAACCGGCCGTGATGCGTCCGTCGACGATCAGCATCCGGATCTGGTCGGCCAGGTCGCGGTACGCCACACCGACTGGCGGTGTGAGTGCCGCGGCCAGACGGGCCGCGGAGAGGGTGGCGGACATGGGGCCACTCTCTCACGATTGGCTATACCTTTGAAGGCCAATTGGGAGCAGAATGGAGTCATGGTTCTCCTGCTGATCGCCCTTGTGGCCGTCTTCGCGATTCTCTTCGCGTTGGCGGTGACGATCGTGGCCGACGGGTACGGCCTGCGCCCGCCCCCGCGGAGTCATCGCGCGGAGGTGGAGTTCGACTCCTGGGGCCTGCCGATCGTCTTCCTGCAGCCGCGTCCGTGACGGCGGCATACGTGCCACCGAGCCTGGGCTCGGTGGAGCAGGTCCGCGCCGGTCGGCTTCCGCGCCGCATCACCCAGCTCGTGGTCGGCCTGGTGCTGTACGGCTTCACCATGGCCCTGATGGTGCGCTCGGGGCTGGGGCTCGACCCATGGGACGTGTTCCATCAAGGCATTACCGAGCACGTGCCGCTCACCTTCGGTCAGGTCGTCATCGCGGTCGGCGCCGTCGTGCTGCTGCTCTGGATCCCCTTGCGGCAGGTGCCGGGTCTCGGCACGGTGCTCAACGTCGTCATCATCGGGCTGGCCGCTGACGCCGGGCTCGCCCTCGTCGACCGACCGGACGAGCTCTGGCTGAGGACGCTCCTGCTCCTCGCTGGCGTATTCGGCAACGGCCTCGCAGGCGCCCTCTACATCGGAGCGCATCTGGGTCCCGGTCCGCGCGACGGTCTGTGGCTGGGTCTGGTGCGTCGCACGGGGCGCAGCGTCCGTCTGTGGCGAACCACCATCGAGATGACGGTGCTCGTCGTCGGGTTCGTCCTCGGTGGCACGGTCGGCGTCGGAACGGTGCTCTACGCGTTGACGATCGGCCCCACGGTTCAGTTCTTCCTGCTGTCGACGCAGGTCCAGCTGGACCTGGGCTGACAACCCCGCAGGATGGTCGGTACCTTGCACGGATGGCCGAGAAGTTCCAGGGCGGTCGCGCGCGTCGCCTCCCGCCCGAGCTCGCGATGCTTCGTGTCACGAACGCACGACACCGGTTGCCCGAGGTATTCGGCACCGGTCTGCTGATCTTCCTCGCGCTCGGCGTCATGATCGGCGCAGGCATCTTCTCCCTGGCCGGCATCCAAGCGGCGACCATGGCCGGCCCGGCCGTCATCATCTCCTTCCTGGTCGCGGCGGTGGTGTGCGTCCTCGCGGCTCTGTCGTACGCAGAGCTGTCCTCCACCATCCCCGTCGCCGGCAGTGCCTACACGTTCACATATGTCGCCTTCGGCGAGATCTGGGCCTGGGTGGTCGGCTGGGCGCTGGTGCTCGAGCTGGTGGTGGCCGCGGCCCTGGTCTCGCGCGTGTGGGCCGCCTACTTCGTCGCCACGGTCGAGGGCTTCGACGTCGCCCTTCCCGCCACCATCACCGAGCACGCGCAGATCGACCAGGGCGTCGGATGGGTGGCCATGCTGCTCGTGGTGATCCTGATGCTTCTCGTCATGGCCGGAACGCAGCTGTCCGGTCGGATCCTCGCCACGATCGTCTCGATCAAGCTGACGGCGGTCGTGCTCGTGATCGCCATCGGCGCCACCAAGGTCGACTCCGACAACTACTCGCCGTTCGTCCCCGAGCCCGTCTCCGGTCAAGGGGCCCGCGGATCGGTGCTCCAGTACTTCCTCGACGAGGCAGCAGGCGACGCGTTCGGCGTGATGGGCATCTTCACGGCGGCCGGCGTGATCGTCTTCGCGTTCATCGGCTTCGACCTCATCGCCACGGCCGCCGAGGACGCCAAGGACCCACGGAAGAGCATTCCCAGGGCGATGCTCGCTGCCATCGGAATCGTCACCGCCCTCTACGTCGCGATGTCCACCGTTCTCGTCGGCCTGCGCCCCTATGAGGAGCTGGGCACCGACGCCCCGGTGTCGGACGCGCTGCAGGCCGTCGGCACCGGATGGGCCGCCGACGTTATCAACATCGGCGCCCTGCTCGCCCTCACGACGGTCGTTCTCGTGGTGCTCATCGCCCAGAGCCGGGTGCTGTTCGCCATGGGGCGCGACGGACTCCTGCCGCCGGCGCTGTCGAACGTCGGGTCCGGATCAGCCCCGACGCGGGCGGCCCTTGTCGCCGGCGTGGCAGCCGGTCTGCTGGCGCTCGATCCCGGGACCGCGACGCGCGAGCAGCTGCTGGTGCTCGCCACCTTGTTCGCCTTCGGCTTCTGCTCCGTGGCCGTCATCTCGCTGCGGCGCACGCAACCGAACCTCGAGCGAGGATTCCGCGTTCCACTGGTACCCCTCGTGCCGATCCTGTCGCTGCTCGCCACGGTGTGGCTCTCGCTCAACCTCGAGCCCAAGACCTGGCGTGACTTCGCCATCTGGATGGCCGTGGGTCTCGCGCTGTACCTGCTGTACGGACGCCGCCACAGCGCGCTCGTGGGCAGCTACGACCCCGGCCTCGACGACACACCGATGCCGGCGCGGGCGCCGCGACGCACGCACGGAGGTTCCCACCGCGCGGACATTTGAGTCGGGTCTATCGCCGGGTGGCGATGAGCACCGAGGCGTCCGGGTCGATGAGCATCTCCACGGCGGTGAAGCGCTCGTCCGTGAGCCACTGCTCGCGCACCGAGTCGACGTGACCGTCGACGATCGGCGGCCAGTGGCTCGAGGGCACGAAGTCGTCGAGCACGGCGATGCCACCCGGCTCGAGCAGGTCGGCGAGTACGTCGATGCTCTCCATGACATCGCGGACGTCGACGAACAGCAGCGAGAACGGGGCGTACTGCTCGAGCGTCGACCAGTCGCCGGACACGACCTCGACGTTCTCGACGTCAGCGAACAGGCGCTGCACCTCCTCGGCCAGCGAGGGGTCGAGCTCGGCGCTCACGATGCGCGCATCCTTGGCCGCGCCGCTGGACAACCAGGCCGACCCGACCCCGCATCCGGTGCCAAGCTCGGCCAGCGTGCCCTCCCGAGAAGCGGCCAGGGCGGCCAGCAGCCGGCCCGTCTCGTGTCGCGTGGACGTGATGAACCCGCGTTCGCGTGAGAGGTTGAGCGCGCTCGCGACGAGGACGGGAATGTCGGTGGGTGCGCTCACCAACTCAGTCTCGCACGCATGCCGTTCAAGCCATCCGGGCGACGTCTCAGCCGCTGGACCATTTGGTGGGACGCCGCAGGCAGACGGAGTCGACAGGTTATGCTGGGTCCGTGCGGAAGCAGCTCGTAGTCATCGCTTGCCGCGGCAGGTCCACTTAGGGCCATACCCTGCCGCGGAGTTTCGGCGTTGGCCCGACGTTTCCGCCGCAGGGATGCTGTTCACGATCTGATCTCCTCTCCTGTTTCCTCGGTCGATCACCGGGTACTGGCCTGGCGGTACGTCGGACCCCGCCGGATCCCCATACCCGACCCGACTGAGATGAGGATTGACATGAACCCCCAGCTGATCGAATGGGGACCGGCTCACCTGCGCGACGAGGCTACGGCCCTCGACGTCGAGCCCCAAGAACCCCCCGAGGACAACTGATCACCATTCAAGACGTGGGTTTCAGATCCTGAGACTCGCTCCCTAGGATGAACAGATGACTCGCGCTTTCTCGCTGGCCGTGGTGCCCGGCGACGGAATCGGTCCTGAGGTGACCGCTCAGGCCCTGACAGTGCTCGATGCCGTCACTGCCGACCACGACGTCACCTTCGCCCGCACCGAGTACGACCTCGGCGCGAACCGGTGGCATGCGACGGGGGAGACCCTGCCCGACTCGGTGCTGGCGGAGATCCGTGGCCACGATGCGATTCTGCTCGGTGCGGTCGGCGACCCTAGTGTCCCGTCGGGCGTGCTGGAGCGGGGACTGCTGCTGAGGCTGCGCTTCGAGCTCGACCACTACGTCAACCTGCGTCCGTCCAGGCTGTTCCCCGGCGTTCCCACGCCACTGGCCGACCCGGGTGACGTCGACTTCGTGGTCGTCCGCGAGGGCACCGAGGGCCCCTATGTCGGCAACGGTGGCGCGATCCGCGTCGGCACACCGCAGGAGATGGCCACCGAGGTCAGTGTCAACACCGCCTTCGGTGTCGAACGGGTCGTGCGCGACGCCTTCGCGCGCGCTCAGGCGCGCCCGCGCAAGAATCTGACGCTGGTGCACAAGAACAACGTCCTGGTCCATGCGGGCCACCTCTGGAGTCGCACAGTCGACACCGTGGCCACGGAGTTCCCGGACGTCACGGTCGACTACCTGCACGTCGACGCGGCCACGATCTTCATGGTCTCCGACCCGGCACGCTTCGATGTCATCGTCACCGACAACCTGTTCGGCGACATCCTCACCGACCTCGCTGCGGCCATCACCGGCGGCATCGGCCTTGCTGCCAGCGGAAACGTCAACCCGGACCGCACCACGCCGAGCATGTTCGAGCCCGTGCACGGCTCGGCACCTGACATCGCGGGCCAGGGCAAGGCCGACCCGACGGCCGCGATCTTGTCCGGCGCACTCCTGCTCGACCACCTTGGCCTGCCCGAAGCCGCCGCGAAGGTCACCGCAGCGGTCGAGGCTGACATCAGCGAACGCACGACTGGGCGCACCACTGTGCGCTCTACTACGGAGGTGGGCGAGGCCATCGCAGCGCGCGTGGCTGGAGGTGTATCGGTGGCCTGACACCGACACCCCCGACCCGAGAAGGTATTACCGTGACTGCCATGACTCCAGCACCCGCGTTCACCAGCCGGCTCGAGCCGAATCCGCACCCGCGGACTCCCGAGCAGCGCGACGCGATTCTCGCCGATCCAGGCTTCGGCAACCATTTCTCTGACCACATGTTCTTGGCCGAGTGGACGCCGGACGCTGGCTGGGTCGATGCCCGTGTCGTGCCCTATGGCCCGCTCACGATCGACCCGGCGACCGCTGTCCTGCACTACGCGCAGGAGATCTTCGAGGGACTCAAGGCGTACGGCCACGCCGATGGGTCGGTCTGGTTGTTCCGCCCGGAGGCCAACGCCACCCGCATGCGGAGGTCGGCGCGGCGGCTAGCCCTTCCCGAGCTCCCCGAGGAGTGGTTCCTCGGCTCCATCCGGACCCTGATCGAGACCGATCGCGAGTGGGTGCCACGCGGCGAGGAGAAGAGTCTGTACGTGCGGCCGTTCATGTTCGCCTCCGAGGTGTTCCTCGGCGTTCGGCCCGCGCATCACGTCACCTACTCGGTGATCACGTCACCGGCGGGCCCCTATTTCCCGGGCGGCGTCAAGCCGGTCTCGATCTGGCTGTCCACCGAGTACGCCCGCGCGGGTGCCGGCGGCACCGGGAACGCCAAGTGCGGCGGCAACTATGCCTCCAGCCTGCTCCCACAGCAGGAGGCGGCCGAGCACGGCTGCGCGCAGGTGGCCTTCCTCGACTCCGCCGAGCACCACTGGGTCGAGGAGCTGGGCGGGATGAACCTGTACTTCGTGCAGTCCGACGGCTCGATCGTCACCCCGTCGCTGTCCGGCTCGATCCTCGAGGGCATCACCCGCGACTCGATCCTGACCCTCGCGCGCGACCTCGGCCACGACGTCATCGAGCGCCGGGTGAGCATCGACGAGTGGCGCGAGGGCTGCGCCGACGGCACGATCACCGAGGTCTTCGCCTGCGGCACCGCCGCGGTCGTCACGCCGGTCGGCGCTCTCAAGTGGGACGGTGGCGAGGCGCTAGCGTCAGACGGCGAAGCCGGAAAGGTCACCCTCGACATCCGCTCCGCCCTGGTCGACATCCAGTACGGCCGTGCCGACGATCAACACGGCTGGATGACGCAGGTGCTCCCCGCCTGACCTCCTCAGGCTGGGACCGCACCGCGTGGTTGGATGGGTGGTTGTGACCCGGGTCACCACGCCTAAGGAGGACCAAGAATGACCGTCGCGACTCGCACCGAGCACGACCTGATCGGTGAGCGCGAGGTTCCGCTGGACGCCTACTGGGGTATCCACTCGCTGCGCGCGTTGGAGAACTTCCCGATCACCGGGATCCCGATCGGTTTGAGCCCGTTCCTGGTCGAGGCCCTCGCGTTGGTCAAGCAGGCCGCCGCCACCACCAACCACCAGCTGGGCCTGCTCGACGACGAACGATTCGTCGCCATCCGTCAGGCCTGCGAAGAGATCCGGGCCGGCGAGCTGCACGACGAGTTCGTCGTCGACGTCATGCAGGGCGGCGCCGGAACCTCGACCAACATGAACGCCAACGAGGTCATCGCGAACCGGGCGCTGGAGCTCCTCGGTCACAAGAAGGGGGAGTACCACCACCTCCACCCCAACGAGCACGTCAACTTGAGCCAGTCGACCAACGACGTCTACCCGACCTCGATCAAGATCGCCATCATCCTGGCCACCCACTCGCTGCTCAACGCGATGGAGATCCTGCAGGAATCCTTCATGCGGAAGTCCGAGGAGTTCCGCGACGTCCTCAAGATGGGTCGCACCCAGATGCAGGACGCCGTCCCCATGACGCTCGGTCAGGAGTTCGGCACGTATGGCGTGATGCTCGGTGAGGACCGATCGCGGTTGTCCGAGGCCGTCATGATGCTGCACGAGATCAACCTCGGCGCCACCGCCATCGGGACCCAGCTCAATGCGCCGGTGGGTTACGTCCCGATCGCCTGCGAGCACCTGGCCACGCTCACCGGGCTCCCGCTCGAGAGCGCGGTCGACCTCATCGAGGCCACCCAGGACTGCGGCGCGTTCGTGCAGCTGTCCGGCGTTCTCAAGCGCGTCGCGGTCAAGCTGTCCAAGATCTGCAACGACCTGAGGCTGCTGTCGTCCGGGCCACGCGCCGGCCTGAACGAGATCAACCTCCCAGCCGTCCAGGCCGGGTCGAGCATCATGCCCGGCAAGGTCAACCCGGTCATCCCCGAGGTCGTCAACCAGGTGGCGTTCCAGGTCATCGGCATGGACGTCACCGTCACCATGGCCGCCGAGGCAGGGCAGCTTCAGCTCAACGCCTTCGAGCCGGTCATCTGCTACTCGCTGTCGGCGGGCATCTACCGGCTTCGCGAGGCGATCCTCGTGCTCTCGTCGCGCTGCGTCGACGGCATCACCGCCAATCGCGACCTG
>NZ_JBOHDT010000149.1:0-4663 GCF_050700635.1 Aeromicrobium sp. | reverse complement strand
GCCAGAGGCCCCCGGCTTCGACCATCTCGTCGTCGAGACACCCGGCCTGCATACTCACCTCGCCGCCATCGGCGAGGGCGAATCGGTCGTGCTGTTGCACGGATTTCCCCAGCACTGGTGGCAGTGGCACGCCGTCGCTCCTGTCATCGCCGCGAGCGGCTACCGCGTCCTCTGCCCCGACATGCGCGGGGCCGGCTGGACGGTGGCCAACGATCCGCGGATTGAACGCGAGACCCGGCTCCGCGATCTGCTCGCCCTCCTCGACGTCCTCCACATCGAGCAGGCCCACCTCGTCGCCCACGACATGGGCGCCATCACCGCTGCGATGCAGTTGACCTACGACCACCCCGAGCGGGTTCGCACGGCAGTGCAACTCTCCGTGCCGCCGGGCTTCATGACGTTCAGTCCCAAGGTCGTCCTCCCGGCCTTCCGGCACCTGCGCCCGTTCATCTGGCACCGCCCGGGCGCCTCACTGCGCGGAGTCTTCTCCGTGGAGAACGTCGCGTATCTGCCGCAATCCGGAGCGGTACGCCGATTGCGTCGAATTCGCCTACGTTGACGACGCAGCCCATTTCATCACCGACGACGCCCCTGCCGCGGTCGCCGACCTCGCAATCGACTGGGTCGAACGAGCAGCTTGACGTAGCCCTGCGCAGACGCCGCAACGAGCTTGAGTACCTCGAGCGGCCCGGTGACGACGCCACCATCGACGAGGCGAGCGAGGTGTCGAACATGCACAGACCATCATCACCGCTGCAAACGACCTGCTCGACCGACTCGGCTTGTTCTGAGATCTGTCCTCCGACGGATGAAGCGCTAGTGAAGCGCTTGCGTGCCGATGACGGACAGCAGCTGCAGCTTCTCGTGGCTCTCGCTACCGGGGACGGCGGTGTAGACGAGCAGCGAGTGGGATTGTCGCGGGTCGACCAGCGTCTGGCAGCTCAACTCTAGAGCGCCGAGCTCGGGGTGGACGAAGTGCTTCACCTCGTTCGGGCGAATGCCGACCTCGTGGGCGTCCCACACGTCCCGGAATTCCCCGCTGTGAGCAAGGAGCAGGTCGGCGAGGTGGCCCGCGCGCGAGCCCGGACCTCGGAGGGTGACCACCTCGCGCAGGCCAGAGACCCACATTCGGGTCAGGAAGGGATGATCTTCGGGTGCGTAGAGCTGTCGTGATGCGGGGTCGCTGAACCACCGGTAGCCGATGCTGCGGGCCGGGCCGCTGTAGCGGGTCGTGTCGCCGGTGAGTGCGACCCCGAGCGCGGTCTGTCGCAGGTCTCGCCGAGCTCGGTGACAATCTCCGCGGAAGTGTCCTGAAGGCGGTCGAGAATGCGTAGCAGGCCGGGACTGATGTGATCGCTGTCCACGCCACGCGGGGGCGGGTTGTGCCCGGCCAGCCGGAACAGGTGGTCACGCTCGTCGATCGAGAGGTGGAGTCCCTGCGCGATGGAGGCGATCATCTGCTCCGACGGGTGAGGTCCGCGTTCCCGTTCCAGTCGTGCGTAGTAGTCGGTCGACATGTGGCAGAGCGAGGCCACCTCCTCCCGCCGTAGTCCGCTCGTCCGCCGGCGTGGTCCGCGCGGGAAGCCGACGTCTTCGGGCTGCAGCGACTCCCGGCGGCGCCGGAGGAACTCCGCCAGTCCAGCCCGGTCGATCGCCATGCGTCCTTTCTACCGCCACTCCAGCAGCGCATCCACGGCCTGCCGATCCGGGGATCACCAGGCCCTGAATACGTCACGGCATCTCGAGGACCGTGGAGGCAACGACAACGACCGGGAGTGACCTCATGCCACACACCACCATCGACATCACCGTCCCCGACCTGTCCGGGAAGCGCGCCGTCGTCACCGGAGCCAGCGACGGCATCGGGCTCGGCCTCGCCACGCGGCTCGCCGCGGCCGGGGCCGAGGTGCTCATACCCGTTCGGAATCCGCACAAGGGCGAGGCGGCCATCACCAAGATCCGTCGGGGGAACCCGGACGCGAACGTGTCGCTTCGCGAGCTCGACTTGTCCTCGCTCTCCTCCGTCGCAGACCTCGGCGAGACGCTGCGCGAGGAGGACCAGCCGATCCACATCCTCATAAACAACGCCGGCATCATGACGCCGCCCGATCGGCAAACCACCCCCGACGGCTTCGAACTGCAGCTCGGCACCAACCACCTCGGGCACGTCGCCCTCGTGGGCCACCTGCTGCCGCTGCTTCGAGCCGGCCGGGCCCGCGTGACCTCGCAGATCAGCGTGGCGGCGAATCAACACGCCATCAACTGGGACGACGTGAACTGGGAGGTGTCGTACCACGGCCGCCGCGCGTACAGCCAGTCGAAGATCGCGCTCGGGCTTTTCGGCCTCGAGCTCCACAGGCGCAGCCAGGCCCAAGGCTGGGGCATCACGAGCAACCTTGCCCATCCGGGAGTCGCTCCGACGAGCCTGCTCGCCGCTCGTCCCGAGTTCGGACGCGACCGGGACACCCTGGACGTCCGTCTGATCCGGGCGATGTCCGCCCGCGGCATCCTGCTCGGGACGGTCCGGACCGCGCAGCTTCCCGCCCTCCTCGCCGCCACCTCACCCGACACCGGCGGCCGGTTCTACGGGCCGAGCGGGCTCGGGCACCTAGGCGGTCCTCCAGCAGAGCAGAAGCTCTACTCCCGCCTGCGCAGTACCGCGGACGCCGAGCGCATATGGCAGGTCTCCGAAGACCTTGTCATCGTTCGGTCTGGCCTGTCGGACGACAGCCTGCTCTGAGATCCAGCCCACCGGCAGGGTTGCCCGCGACCCGCTTGGATGCGCTCCGCGGGGCCGCCTGGTGGCCCGGTCATGCGTCCCGAGAGGGGTCAACAGGTCGACTGGATGTCACTGACGAGCGTCTGCACAGCATTTGTGAACGGGGAGACAGCGGCGCCGACCGCGGACAGGGCGGCGGCTGTCGGATCGGCGATGGCGGCGTCGACGCTGGTCGCCAGCGCGCCGAAGGAGGATTCGACAGCGTCGATCTGGGACGAGAACTCTGCTTTCGCGTCGCTCTTGACCTCGGCGAAATCGCTCTTGATGGACGCGAGCCCGCTCTTCAACTCCTCGACGGCAGCGGGCTCGGTGAAGTCGATGTCCTTGACGTCGTCGACCGACGTCTCGAGGCTGGCAACCGAGGAGCACACGGCCGGTTCTTCTTCGCTGCAGCCGACGAGTGCCACGCCGACAAGAAATAGCACGGTTCCTGCGACCGTAAGTCTCATAGCCTGACCCATCGCGGCCTCCGATCTGAAGTCCGCCGACTCGGGGGTGAGACGGCAACATGATTGCGGTTCAGTCTCAAGCAGGGAAGACGCGCGCGGCTCACCCTCAACGGGGGAGATGCCGGCGGCCTCGCGCGTCACCGAGCCGCTGCTGGCATTGCAGGGTGGGTCAGAAGGGCGGCCTGCCACGGCTGCCGGTCACGCAGGGTCGGGTCCGCCTCGGCCATCTCAACCAGCGGGCGCAGGATGAAGTCGAGCTGGACCGGCATCGGCTTCTCGCACCACAGCGTGCCGTCATAGTCGAAGACAGCCACCCTTTCCTCGGCCGGCACCCAGCCGACTGAACCCTCGGTGCACGTCTGCACCCCGTAGCCGAGGAAGGCGTCCTTGACGGCACCCTCCGTCCAGGTCGACAGCGGGTCAGTCATCTCGCACCCTTCTTCGTTCCTCGAGCTCACCCCGGCTGATGCAGCGGAACCCGAGGTGGGACGTCGATGTGTCGATGGGCTGTGCCATTCGGGCCGCGGGCCGGTACCGCCGGCAGTAGTTCGGCGCGCACAGGTGAGAGCCGCCCTTCATCACCTTGCGCGGGATCCGGATGTCTGGGAGCTCCGGATCCTCGCTGCCTTCGCGCTGGGCCCCACGTGGGTTCTCGATGCTGCAGCAGGCATGGGCAGCCTGCTCGTGATTCCCGTACCAGTCGGTGGTCCACTCCCAGACGTTGCCGGTCATGTCGAACAGGCCGTAGCCGTTCGGCGGGTAGGAACCGACGGGTGCCGTGCCGGCGTGACCGTCATCGGCGGTGTTGTGAAGAGGGAAGTCGCCCTGCCAGGTGTTCGCCAACCATCGACCCGCGGGTGTGAACTCGTCGCCCCAGGCGTAGGTCGCACCGTCGAGGCCGCCGCGGGCCGCGTACTCCCACTCGGCCTCGGTCGGCAGCTCCTTGCCGGCCCACTCGGCGTACGCCGCCACGTCCTCCCAGGCGACCTGCACCACGGGATGGTCCGGCAACCGCTTCACCGAGCTACCTGGCCCGTGGGGTTGGCGCCAGTGGCTCCGGGCACATAGGTCCACCAGTTGTAGGGGTTGTCCAACGAGACCGGACGCGTCGGCTGCCGGAACACGACCGACGCGGCGACCAGCAGCTCCGGGGCCGCGCCCGGGTAGTCGGCCGCATCCGGCGCGCGCTCGGCGGACGTGACGTCACGCGTCGTCCTCACGAACCGGGCAAAGTCCGCGTTGGTGACCGCGTGCTTGTCCATCCAGAAGCCGTCCACGGTGACCTTGTGTACGGGAGCCTCTTCCGGTTAGTGGTCCTCGGAACCCATCCGGAAGGTGCCGCCCGGGATCCAGGACATGCCCGCATGCGGTGCAGTGCGCTCGGTTCCGGCGGGTGACGTTTCGGGACCATCGATCGGCGTCGTGCCAGCAGCGG
>NZ_JBOHDT010000148.1:0-15363 GCF_050700635.1 Aeromicrobium sp. | reverse complement strand
GACATGACAGCCATCACGGTCGCACTGGTGAACGACTACGAAGTGGTCGTGCGCGGGTTGGCGAACATGCTGCGCAACTACGACCGCGAGGTGTCGATCATCGAGTTGGATGCCAACAAGCGCGTCGGCAAGCAGGTGGACGTGGCGCTTTACGACACCTTCGCGGCCACACAGGGAGACCGCGACGAAATCCGCCAGCTCATCGCCAACCCCCAGGTGGAACGGGTCGCGGTCTACACCTGGAACTTCGAGCCGCGATTGCCGAAGGCAGCCATGGCGAATGGTACGTGCGGCTACCTGTCCAAGGGGCTGCCAGCTCGGAGCCTGGTCAAAGCCCTGCAGCGAATCCATGCTGGCGAGGTCATAGTCTCGCCGCAGCCGAAGATCACCGGGGCCGTGGCCGCGGGGGGCGACTGGCCGGGTCGTGAGGAGGGCCTGACCGAGCGGGAGGCCGAAGTGCTGGCGCTGATCACCCAAGGCCTCGACAACGCCCAGATCGCCGATCGCACCAGCCTGTCGCCCAACTCGATCAAGACCTACATCCGCAGCTGCTATCGCCGCATCGACGTCGCCAACAGGTCCAACGCGATCCTGTGGGGAGTTCGGCACGGGTTCACACCAGACCACGTCAGGGTCAGCGATCCGGACGACATCGAGAACGGCTGAGAAGACGACCGCGATCGCACGGTCCGTTCACCGAGGACAGATCGCGGTGAATCAAAGAAGAAATGCAACCAAGAGAGCAGGAGACAACGTGATCATCCTGGGCGTCGTACTGCTCATCCTCGGACTGCTCGTCTCGAGCCTGAGCGTTTTGACCTGGATCGGAGCCATCCTGATCGTGGTCGGGCTCGTGCTGAACCTGGTCCCGGTCGGCGGGACCCGCAGACGAGTCTTCTAGGACCCCGGAACGTCTCGGGACGCCTTCCCGGACGGCAACACGACCTGCCGAGCCCCGCTCGGCGGCCGTCGCCGGATCGGCCGTGGCTCCGAGCGAGCAAGCCACACGTGCACTGAACTGAAACACCCCAACGAACCCCCACCTGAAAGGAAACCCATGGGAACGGCAGACAAGGCCAAGCACGCCGCCGAAGACCTCAAAGGCAAGACCAAAGAGGGCGCCGGCAACGCGACGAACGACGACGAGATGAAGGCCGAAGGCAAGAAGGACCAAACCAAGGCCAACGTCAAGAAGACCGGCGAGGACGTCAAGGACGTCTTCAAGAAGTAGGCGCTCGCGGCGGGTGGCTGGACTCACGCAGCCGGCCATCCCCGCAGCACCTGCGCGAAGGGAAACCCGATGCCTTCACCGAGCGCAACATCATCTGCCGCCCCCCGAAAGGCTCCCGACCATGAGTTCAACGACGTCAGCACGAATGACCGCAGGCGGTCATCCGATCGCTCTCGTCCGTGACCAGACCGACGAGCGCGGCATGGGCGCGGACGAAGTCGAGAGCCTGAGGTCCTTCACCTACGTCCTGAAAATCGCCAGCCGACTTGTCGTCCTGCAAACCATCGCCAGCAAGCAGCTCAGACGCGACCTCGACACCCTCCACGCCGAGCTGACCCAACCCAACACCCGGCGATCCGTCATCACTGTCCTGCTCGACGAGATCCATCGGGCCCTCTACAGCGGACAACTACCCGAGTCCGTCAGAATCGTCCTCGAGTCCGGCCCGCACCCCCGACCAGACGCAATCGCATGACTGCCCGACCGTAGTCGGTGCCGCTCTGCGCTCGGGGTGAACGGCTCAACCCGCGCCGCCCCGACACTGCGATCGCTATCGCGCTCTGCGGCCACCAGGACCACGAGCCGCCGCGTCCGCTGGTGCCGTTACCACACGCACGCCGAACGGACGGGCGAGCAACTTCGTCTACGCGTACTGGTCGCCGTCGAGGCTCAAGAGTCGCAGCTCGTCCCGAGTCTCTCGATATGCCCCCGAAAGCGGATCTCTATCTGGGCGTCCCGTCGCGCTCGCTTGTTTGGGCGAGGCTCTCGGCTTGCCCTGCGTGTATGTCGCTGACCCACTCCCAGCCAGGCTTGGGCGATTGGATCCGCGGGTCGTTGGGACCAATACCGTCACGCAGGGCTTCCACGTACGCGCGGTCCTGGTCGATCCGTGCGCGTACCTGATCAGCTATGCCGACGGACCCGTGACCGGGGATGACGACATCGACGTCGTCCGCCACGCCCTCGAGCAGCCGCAGCCCAACGAGGTAGTCCTCGACCGGGTCATTGGTGCTGTTGAAGTCGTCGAGCATCGGAATGAAGACATCAGACAGCATGTCGCCGGCTACGAGAACCCCACGTTCCTCGATCAACAGTGCCGCATGGCCCGGGGCGTGAGCCGGATGCTCGATGATCCGGACTTGAGGGCCGTCCCAAGGAATCTGAGCAGTTTCGGCTGGCAGACCGATGATGAGGCCGAACAGGTCCAGTGGTACCTCATCGGCGATTTCCGGCGGTAGCCCCTCGCCTGCGCGGGCCTTCCAATCCGCGTTGGACCGAACATCCCGCATGAAATCCGCGCAGCGGGCTGTGCCGTAACGGGGCACTTTGCCGAGTTCGGCGTGCCAGAGCACGTGATCCCAATCAGGATGGGTCGCGAAGCCTGCAACAACAGGCTGGCCCAACTCACGAAGGTCGTTCGCGAGGCAGGTCATTTCATCGCCCGTGATCCCGGCGTCGACGACCAACACGCCGGCCTTGCCCTGGACGACTGCGGTGTTGTTCAGGAGTAGTTCGCTCTGGTGGACCAGCACGCCCTTCGCGACCTGCGTCAGCATGGGGCTCCTCCTTCTTGTGGTCTGCAACCGCTTGTCGAGACGGTAATACCTGCGTGGGCGATGCTCATGTCAGCTCTCCTTCGTGGTTGTCGTTATCCGGTCTACTGGGCGATACCGCATGTTTGTGACGGCAGTGGGCTCGGGGCTGTTCACGGTCTCCAGACGCAGCACTGAGCTGCCCGGGTGGTCGTAGAGACGGATGCCGTCGCCGAGGAGCACGGGTGCGATGTGCAGGTCGAGCTCGAGGAGCTGCTTGCCGATGGAAGGCGAGAGAACCTCGACGTTCTTCCCGTCAGCGGCGTCGAGAGCGATTTGAACAGCCTCGGCCACGTCACAATCCAGGAACGTGACGTCCCGGGCGGGTGCGGCGTCTTCGGGGTGGTGGGTCAGGACGAAGATTGAGCCTTCCCAGGCGTCGCCGTAGGGGCGGGCCTCGCCCTTGCCGACATCCCAGCCGTCGCGGCCGCCCAGTACCGCTCCGGTGGTTGCGATGTATTCCTCTTCCAGTCCTGGACGTCCGGTAATGCCGGTCGTCCAGTCCATCGAGTGCTCAGGTCCGGCCACGAAGCCATCGAGTGACATGCTGAAGTGCATGAGCACCTTGCCCCGTGCGGTTTGCGGTTCGGTGTCGTGGGTGGCCGTGGGGCCAGTCGGTTGCTGATTCATCGGCGTTCCTTTCCAGTTGTGTTGTCGGGTTTCTGTCGCTGTGGAGTGGTCCGGATTGGCGCGTGCCGGCGCTGCGGTCACGGTGCGGCGACCATGGCGACGGCGATGGTGCAACAGATCAGGCCGACGCGCTGGGCGGCGTGGATGCGCTCGTTGAGCACGGCGCGCGCCAACAGCACGGTGACGGCTGGGTAGAGCGAGGTGAGCACGGCGACGATGCCGAGGTCAGCGAGCTGGCTGGCCTGCACGAACGCGAGGCTGGCCGTCACGCCGAGAATGCCGGAGGCGATCCCCCAGCCCACCGCCCGCGCGCTGGGCTGCCAGCGCTGACGAAGGACGGAGGCGACGGCCAAGGTGAGCACCGCTCCGGTCAGCTGGTTGACGGCAAGGGGCAGGGTGCCGGCCGACTCGGGGATCTGGCCGAGGGCCACGAAGAGTACGCCGAAGCCGACGCCGGCCAGCAGCCCGTCCACCAGTGCTCCACGGCCCGTCCCGTGTCCGGAGTCCTGCACAGCCGACGGCTGGCGGGAGACCAGCCAGATGCCCGGCAGTGCGATCGCGAGGCCGGTCCACACCAGCGGCGCCGGTCGCTCGCCCGCGGCCAGTCCGGCGAGAACCGGCAGCGCCACGGCTCCGACCGCCGAAGTCGGGGCAACGACACCCATCCGGCCGCGGGACAGGCCACGGAACAAGAAGATGCTGCCGATCCCGCCTCCGAGTCCGGCGAGCACCGCCCAGCCGAAGTCGCTCGAGGTCGGGCTGCTCGGCGAGCCTGCGCCCACCAGCAGCATCGCCGCAGCGCCCGCGAGCTGGCCGACGAAGACGATCGACATGGTCGGCGCCCGGCGGGCTCCCACACCGCCGACGAAGTCGGCGCTTCCGTAGCCGATGGCCGCCACCAACGCCAATGCGATTCCGATGCTCATCGTTCTCCCCTTACGTGTTCGTGGGTCCGTCCTGTTCTTCACTCTGGTCCGTGGGCGGTCTGCTCTGAAGGTCCATTCCCATGCCGCTGAAGTGGTCCACTTGGCGGTGGTGGCGGCTAGGGTCGAGGCGTGTCGGTGAACTTCGCCGGGGTTGTCCCGGATCTTGCGATCGAAGTGGATCGGTCCAGCGGAGAGCCGCTGGGGCACCAGGTACAAGAGGGGTTGCGGACGGCCATTCGGAGCGGCCGGCTCCGCGCCGGTGAGCGATTGCCGTCCAGCCGGCAGCTGGCCGACGCACTCGGGGTGTCGCGCGGCCTGGCTGTCTCCGCCTATGAACAGCTCTACGCCGAGGGCTACGTCGTCACAGCAGTCGGGTCGGGCACCCGCGTGGCCGACGGGGTGGCCGCGGATGCCGGCTCGGTCCAGGAGCTGTCCTCAGGCGTGGCCGGCTTGAGCTCCGAGGCCGCGATTCCGGCTCCGGACGTCGACTTCACCTACGGTGTACCCGACCTGCGCTCCTTTCCGACCCGCGACTGGATGTGGGCGCTCGGTGACGCCATGCGGACGATGCCGACCGCCGACTTCGGCGACGACCACCCTCAGGGTGACCGCCACCTGCGCGAAGTGCTCACGTCCTACCACCGGCGAGTGCGCGCCGGCTGCGCCGATCCCCACGACGCGATCGTCGTCGCAGGTTTCCGCCAAGGGCTGGCGTTCGTGCTGGCAGCCCTCGCTCGCACCAGCATCGCCCGGATTGCTCTTGAAGACCCGGGGCCCCGAGAGCACGACTTGATCGCCCGGCGCGCCGGCTTGCGCGTCTCGGCGGTGCCCGTCGACGAGGAGGGGGTCAGCGTCGAGTCCCTGCGTGCCAGCGACGCGCGGGCCGTCCTGCTCACCCCGGCGCACCAGTGCCCGACCGGTGCTGTGCTCAGCCCGACTCGACGACGCCAGCTGGTGGAATGGGCGCACGACGTCGACGGCGTCATCATCGAGGACGACTACGACGCCGAGTTCCGCTACGACAGGCAGCCCGTTGGGTCCCTGCAGGGGTTGGCGCCGGAGCGGGTGGTGGCGCTCGGCTCGGTCAGCAAGACCCTGGCCCCCGCGCTGCGCATCGGGTGGGTGCTGACGCCACAGCAGTTCCGCACCGAAATCACGGCCGAGAAGCTGCTCACCTGTCGGGGCGTTCCCCAGCTGGATCAGGCCGCGCTCGCTCGTCTCATCGAGTCAGGCCGCTTCGACCGGCACCTGCGCAAGGTCCGGGACGTCTACCGCAAACGGCGGGACGTGCTCGTCGACGCGGTGGCCACCGAGCTCGCCGGGACATCGATCGTCGGCCTCGAGGCCGGACATCACGTCCTCCTGCGGCTTCCTGGTGGCGCGGACGAGAGACGAATCGTGACCCAGGCCGCCGAGCACTCGATCTTCGTGCGGGGAGTCAACGACTACCGGGTGCAGCCGGACGACGAGCGACCCGGAGAGGCATGGCCGCCTGCCCTGGTGCTCGGCTTCGGCAATGTCACCCCCGCCCGAATCCGGCACGGGATCAGAATTCTCGGATCGCTGGTCGCGTCGTAGTCGGCTACCGACTGTCTCCCAGGCCCGCCGCCGGCGATCCCGGCGTGGGGAACCAGTGCCAGATGACCGCTGACTGCGCCAGGGTCCACACCGAGTTGCACACCCAGTAGGCGAGGAGCGCCACGGGGACAACTCCTCCAGCAGCGATCAGACCGAGCGCCAAGAACGCTGGCATCATCTGCTGGGCACTGACCATGGCCTCGGGCAGGCCGTCGGTGACGGTGTTGGGGGCGACGAGGTACTTCTGTGTGACGTAAGCGAGCGCGGCTGCCACGACGGCCAAGCTCGCAACCACGGCGAAGTGCCCGACACCGACACCGAGGTAGCCGCGCTCAGCCAGCCGGACACCGAGCAAGGTGGCCGCGGTCAGCGACGCCACCAGCTCCGGGGTCATCGCACCGACGGATTCGCCCGCGGCGACGTCTGCCAGCAGGTAGTAGAGAGCCAACCAGATCGGCAGCTGAATCAGCACCGGCAGACAGCCGAGTCGTGGCATCCCGTGTTCGGCCGCGATGCGTCGGCGCTCCTGCATGTGTCGGCGCACGCTCTCGGGGTCCTTGCGGTTTCGGTAGCGCTTGGCAAGGTCCTGCAGATCTGGCCGCGCCCGGGCCGAGGCATGAGCGAGACGGACGCCGTGGGCGACCAGCGGGAGCAGAGCGACGCGGACGGCGACGACGACGGCGGCGATGCAGAGCAGCCAGGTCGTGCCAGCGGTGGGGTCGGCGCAGAGGGAAGTCAAGGCGACGTGGGCGGCTGCGATGAGGGCAGCGAGAGCATGCGACAACGGGTCGAGAAAAGACATGGGTACTCCTGGATGAGAGATGGATGGTCGGACCGTGAGCTCGCCAAGGGCGAGGGTCAGGCCATCCCAGGAGCACGCGGGCGGATCGGGTGACGAACGGGGTCGGTGACCCGCCCAGCGAGGAACACTGGCGCGTCGTCCACGGTGCAAAGTGGTGGGGCAATCGCTCGGGCCACCAAGATCGCGACGTGACTGCTGAGGCCAACCGTCGCCATGGCAACCACCAGGGCCGCCAGCACCACGGCCGAAGCTGCGTCCATCGTCGTTGCCGACAGCGAAGGCATCAGCAGTGCTGCAACGCTTCCGAGCACGACGGCGAGCGCAGACTGGAGACGTGGTGTCAGACCAGCAGTCATCCCGCTCATGTTGACGATGGTACGCGTTCGAGGGGATTCACCTGGGTCAGAGATGCATGTGCATGTGCATGCGCACCACGTTCGATGTCTCGGATGATCTGATCTGCACCAGGTCGCAGAGCTGATTGATGAGCCAGAGTCCTCGACCCTCGGTGTCTGTCACGTCGGCCGGCAGCCGTCCGGCGAGCGGGTCACGGATCGACCCGTGATCGACGACGTCGCAGATCACGCTTGCGTCCTCGCGCCAGAGCCGCAGGACACCGACGCCGTCGGCATGACGGATCGTGTTGGTGACCGCCTCGTTCACCGCCACGACGAATTCGCCCGACCGTTGCTCGTCGAGCGAGGCGCCGGCTGCGAGATCGGCGACCAGGGTCCGTACCCGATCGAGGGTCAGGCCAGCCAGGTCGAACTCCTCGACGGCGCCTGACGGTTCGGGAAGGCTGCCGGCGAAGGGGTCGACCTCCTCGCCCTCGTAGTCAGGGCTGACTCGCGTCTGTCCCTCCTCGATCAACGCGGGATGGGTCCGGCCGGCATCGGCCAGAACCTGCTCGCCCAGTGCGGAACGGTCATAGGGACACATCAACGAGAATCCGGGCGTCCCGTCGAACGCGACGTTCAAGAGCGCTTCGTGCCGTTGACACTCCTGGATCTCGGCGTCAGTGCGCCCGTGCCAGATCGGCTCGCCGATCCCGCGCATCCTCCTGCCTGCCGACCGGTTGTCCGCGACGAATCGCGTCCACGCCGAGATGATCCGGCCAGGGTTGCGGCCCACCTCGGCCATGTCCTGGTACTGCACGCTTCCGTTCGCCGTCGAGAACACGGATCGCAGGGTGTCGATCCTGGCCCGATCGAGGACGACCAGGACCGCGTCCCCCGATTCCACCCCATCGTCGATGAACGGGACCATGCGGTCGAAGAACTCATGGTCGTCGTCGTAAAGGAACGCCTCGTGGACGAACGAGGGCTCGTGACCGGATTGTCGGGTCACGTCTCCGCCCCGAGAAGATCCAAGAGCCGCCGGAAGGTCGCCGACTCGCCCCTCAGGGTCAGCTGGGCACCTCGCTCGTGCATGCGCTGCCGGTGCTCGGCCACGACGCGCACGCCGGAGTGGTCGATGAAGTCGAGGCCCGCGAGGTCCAGCACCACCTCGCCCTCGGTGTCGGGGATGGTCAGCTCGAGGATGCTGTCCAGCTGGGCGGACGACAACGCGTCCACCTCGCCCGCGAGCGCCACGGCGTCCGGTTGGGCGTAGACGCGGAACGGCGCCAGCGGTTGCAGCCTGCGGTCGGCCACCGGGTGTGCGCAGGCCAGTGCTCCCATCGCCTCGGCCGGGAGACTCTGCCGATCGAAGCAGCACAGGGCGGCCAGCGGCCGATTCGCCATGTAGCGATCCGCGTAGCTCTCCCAGCCCACCTGGTCCGGCCATGCGCCGTCCGGGCTCGCCAGGGCTGTCACCTCGGCGAGCACCCGAAGCCCGGTGAACCCGTCGGCAATCGCCTGGTCGGTCGCTCCCGAGTACATGGACCACTGCTCGGCATTGGGCATGCGGCGACCGCCGGGATAGATCGTGTCGAAGGGTGCGACCTGCAGCGTTCCGTCCCGGACCATCGACCGCATCGGGTCGGTCTCGCGCACCATCGCTTCGGCCTCGGGACCGCCGACGAACATCAGGCGCTGCCCGAGCTCGGACCCTTCGGACAGGAACGCTTCAGCCGCCGGGCGAAGCTCACCGACGTCGTCGAAGCCCCAGCAGGCATGCCCGTTGAGGCCGACAGCGTCCGGCGAGTCGACTGAGCCGTGACGGCGCATGGTTCGCAGGCTACTCCTTCGACCGGCCCCGCACACCGTGACTGAGCGTCAACGGCGCCGGCTGAAAACGGCTCCGGCGACCACACCGAGCAGGACCAGGCCAGCGCCGACGACGACGCCGGTGAGGAAGTCGTCACGGGAGCGGGACGCGTGGGGAGGAGCGACGTAGACGCCTGAGGCCGCGGGTTCGCCGGCGTGCCGGCCCGGCTGTCGCCCGGCGTCGTCAGCGGAGACCGCGGGAGCGCCCAGCGCGTCCCTCACGTTGTCGAAGAACTCACCTGCCATCCGTTTCGACACGGAGGTGAGCATCCGCTGACCGACCCCGCCGACCATGCCGCCGACGACAGCGTCCGCGTCGTAGGCGATCTCGGTGACATCGGGCTGCGGCTCGGAGAACCGGACCTGAACGGTTGCGCCGACGGTCCCCGGAGCCCCAGCGCCCTGGAGCCGCATCACCAGTGACTCGTTCGGCGCCAGGTCGGAGAGGGCGCACGTGCCGGCGTAGGTGCCCCGGATCGCCGCGACCCCCGCGGTCACGGTCATGTCGTAGGTGTGCTCCCCCGGCGCCTCGGCGAGCCGCTCGCAGCCCGGGATCGTGCGCACCAGCACCGCCGGGTCGAGCAGCGCGTCCCACACCTGTCCGATCGGGAACGGGATCGTGTGGCTGCCGGTGATCTTCATGCGCCCTCCTTGGCGTGACGTCGACGCAGCCCGAACAGCTCGGACGGCGAGATAGGCATCGAGCGGATCGCCAGGCCCGGATGATCGAGCCGCTCGGCGTCCTCGATCGCCGCCGCGAAAACCGCGACGGACGGGATCACCCCGGCCTCGCCGGCGCCCTTGATCCCGAGCGGGTTCAGCGGGGATGGCGTCTCGAGGTGGTCGATCTCGATCGACGCGGGCACCTCGGTGACGTAGGGCATCAGGAAGTCCATGAACGAGGCGTTGAGCAGCTGCCCCGACTCGTCGTAGGCCATCCGCTCGTAGAGCGCTCCGGCCACGCCCTGCGCCACCCCGCCATGGATCTGGCCCTCCACGATCATCGGGTTGATCAGGCGGCCGCAGTCGTGCACGACGGCGTACTTCAGGATCGAGATCTCCGCGGTGTCCGGATCGGTCTCCACGATCACCGCATGCATGCCGGAGGCGAACGTCGAGCGCTCCGGGCTGTAGAAGTCGCGGCCCTCCAGTCCCGGCTCGTGGTTTTCTGCGACCGTCGGCTTGCTCGAGTCGCCGACCGTGAACTGCGTGGCCGCCTTGGACGCCTCGTCGAACGCGTACCGCAGCGGGTTGGACAGTACGGCGACGGTGCCCAGGTCGATGGAGGTCTCCGTGCCACGGACCGAGACCACCCCGTCGGCGATCTCGAGGTCCTCGACGGAGGCCTCGAGCGCATCGGCCGCGATCCTCAGCGCCTTCTCCTTGGCGCGGCGAGCTGCAAGGTGGATCGCCGACCCGCTCATCACTGCCGCGCGCGAGGCGAACGTGCCGACGGCGTACGGCATCCGCCGGGTGTCCCCGGTGACCACCTCGACGTCCTCGAGCTTCACGCCGAGCTCGTCGGCGACCAGCTGGGCGAAGACGGTCGCGTGGCCCTGGCCCTGGGTGGTCAGCCCGGTCGCCACCTTCACCCGGCCCGAAGTCTCGATGTGCACGTGCGCGCCCTCGTAGGGGCCGACACCCGTGCCCTCGACGTAGCAGGCGAGACCGATCCCGACCCGGCGCCCGGCCGCAGCCATCTCCTGCTGGTACGCCGGGAACTCCTCCCACCCGACCAGCTCCTTGAGCTTGTCCAGGGAGGCGGGGTAGTCGCCGGAGTCGTACTCCAGCTCGCGCCCGTCCTGGAAGATCAGCCCCTGGTCGTAGGGGAATTCGTCGGGCTGGATGAAGTTCACCGCGCGTACGTCGGCGCGGTCGCGCCCCAGGTAGGCGGCGATCGCGTCCATGGTCCGCTCCATCACGTAGCAGCCCTGTGGCCGGCCGGCGCCGCGGTAGGGGGTGACCATGACCGTGTTGGTGTAGAGCGACTCGAAGAGCACGCGGTAGTTATGCGGCTTGTAGGGGCCCAGCAGCTGGGTGGAGGTGACGATCGGGACGATCAGGCCGTAGGGCGTGTAGGCGCCGTGGTCGTGCCAGAACTGCACGTCCAGCCCGAGCAGCCGGCCGTCGTCGTCGAAGCCGACCTCGACGTGGTGCACCTGGGCGCGCTCGTGGGCGGAGGAGATGAAGTGCTCGCGGCGGTCCTCGGTGAACTTCACCGGGCGGCCCAGCACCCTGGCCGCGGCAGGCACCAGCAGCTCCTCGGGCCAGGGGTGGTTGATCTTCACGCCGAAGGCGCCCCCGACGTCGGGGGTGACCACGTCGACCTGGGCCAGGTCGAGGCCGAGCTTGGCGGCGACCGCAGCGCGCACGCCCGTGGAGGTCTGGGTCGAGGTCCACACGGTCATCCGGCCGAGGTCCGGATCCCAGCGGGCCACCGTGCCCCTGCCCTCGAGGGGGGTACTGGCACTGCGCTCGACGGTGAGCTCGAGCTCCAGCCGGTGCGGGGCGGCGGCGATCGCGGCGCGGGCGTCGCCGTTCTCCTGCTCGAGGCGGGCGCCGACGTTGCCGGGGACGTCATCGTGCACGAGACGGTCGGCCGCACGGGCAGCGTCGATCCCGACCACCGGGTCGAGGAAGTCGTAGTCGACCCGGATCCGGGCCAGCGCGTCCTCGGCGAGGTAGCGGTCGTCGGCCACCACGAACGCGATCGCCTCGCCCACATGGTTGATCTCCTCGCGGGCCAGGGCGTACTGGGTGCGGCCATGAGTCAGCGCGGGGTGCGGGATCAGCAGCGGCAGCGGCTCGGCCAGCGCCGGAGACAGCTCGGCGAGGTCTTCGTGGGTCCACACCAGGTGGATGCCCTCGAGATCGAGCACGTCCGTGACGTCGATGTCGGTGATCCGGGCATGCGCGTGCGGAGATCGCAGCACGGCCGCGTGCAGGGTCCCGGACTCGACGAGGACGTCGTCGACGTACCGCCCCTGCCCGCGGAGTAGGCGCTCGTCCTCGACCCGCTGGACACCGGTGCCGAACAGCTTGGTGGTCATGACGACGCTCCCTCCGAAAGCTCTGCCGCCCGCAGCACGGACTTCACGATGTTCTGGTAGCCGGTGCACCGGCACAGGTTGCCAGCCACCATGTCCCTCGCTTCGTCCTCGGTCGGGTCGTGGTTCTCTGCCAGGCCGGCGGTGACCGTGGTCAGGAAGCCGGGGGTGCAGAAGCCGCACTGCAACCCGTGGCACTCCTTGAACGCCCGCTGCACCGGGCCGAGCGAGCCGTCGCCCGCGGCCAGCCCCTCGACGGTGGTGATCTCGGCGTCGACGGCGGACACGGCAAACATCAGGCAGGACCGCACCGGGCGTCCGTCGAGCAGGACCGAGCAGGCGCCGCAGACGCCGTGCTCGCAGCCGACGTGGGTGCCGGTCAGCCCGAGGTCGTGGCGGAGCGCGTCGGAGAGCAGCCGACGGGCCGGGACACGGACCGCGCGCGCAGCGCCGTTGACGGTCAGCCGGATCTCGTGTAGCTCCTCGGTCATGCCGCCCTCCTGGCGGAGGCCACCACGCGTTGGGTGAGGACCCGCACCAGCTGAGCCCGGTAGTCCGCGGTCGCGTGGATGTCGTCAGCCGGATCGAGGTGTTCCAGGGCCGCGTCGCCGAGATCGGTGTCGGCCACCCCGGTCAGGTCGACGACGGTAGGTACGTCGCTGACGGACAGGTAGCCCACGCGCACGCGTTCCTCCTGCACGAGTGCGGCCACTCCGCACAACGCGTAGTCGCCGTGCCGTCGGGCGATCTCGTCGAAGGCCACACCGGCACCTGGCGGCAGGGCGGGGAAGAACGCCGAGACGGCGAGCTCGTCATGCTCCAGCGTCGACTCGAGCGGACCGGCGAACAGGTCGTGGGCCGCGATGGTGCGGGTCCCGGTCGACGAGGCCACCTCGACCGAGCCGCCGAGCAGCGTGAGGACCACGGGCAGCTCGGCGGCCGCGTCCGCGTGCACCAGCGACCCGACCGTCGTACCCCGGTTGCGGATGGTGGGGTGCGCGACGTGCTGGAGCGCCTGCCCGAGCAGCGGCTGGGTCTGCCGGACGGCCCGATCGGCGAGCACGTCGCTGTGCCGCGCGAGCGCACCGACGCGTACGCCATCCGGGCCGGCCTCGATCCCGGCCAGATCGGGCAGCCCGTTGATGTCGACCAGCATCGTCGGCGCGGCGAGCCGCATCGACAGGAGTGGGACCAGGCTCTGGCCGCCGGCGAGAACCTTGGCACCCGAGTCACCCGCCAGGGCCTCCAGTGCTTCCTGGAGGGTCACCGGCCGACGATAGGTGAAGGGTGCGGGCTTCACGTGCCCTGGGTGGTGTCGGCAGCCGGCGGAGCGTCGTCATCGCGGTGGACTCCGCTCTCTCCGACCGCCATCATCGTTCCCTCGTGCCCCTTGGGGGCTATCCCCCGGGCCAGGTGGTAGCCGGCCACGATCACGATCGTGCCGAGCGCGATCCCGCCGAGGGTGAAGTCGTCGGTGATCGCGAAGAAGCCGGTGGTGTCGAAGCCGATGCCGATGATCAGACCGGCCGAGATCGGCACGAGGTTGATCGGGTCGGCGAAGTTGACGTGGTTCTCGATCCAGATCTTCGCCCCGAGCAGGCCGATCATGCCGTAGAGCACGAGCGTGATGCCGGCCAGGACGCCGGCGGGGGTGGCGGCCACGATCTGGCCGAACTTCGGCACGAACCCGAGGAGGATAGCCACCGCCGCGGCGACGTAGTAGGCCGCTGTGGAGTACACACGGGTAGCCGCCATGACGCCGATGTTCTCGGCGTACGTCGTCGTCGGCGAACCGCCCACAGCGCTGGCGAGCACGGTGCCGACGCCGTCTGCGGCGACCGCCCGGCCGACCACCGGGTCGAGGTCGGCGCCGGTCATGCCGGAGACCGCCTTGACGTGGCCGATGTTCTCGGCCACCAGGGCGATCACCGCGGGTATCGCCAGCAGGGCGAACGTGACCGAGAACGACGGCAGGTGCCAGCCGACCGCGTCGAGGTTGCCCAGCTGGGCCTGGTTGCCGGTCAGGCCATCGGCGGTCTGGCTCGGGAACCCGAGCCACTCGGCGCTCTTGACCATCGCCCAGTCGACCCGGTCGTGGGCGATCGCCTCGCCGCCGGACGAGGGAGTGACCGAGGTGATCTGGCCGAACACGACGTCGGCGAGCCAGGACACGACGTACCCGAAGACCAGGCCGAGGAAGATCGCGATCCGGCCGGCGAAGCCGCGCAGGCCGACCGCCATCAGGATCACGACGAGCATCGTCAGCATCCCGATCCAGGGATCGGCCGGTAGGTAGATGTCGGTGGCGACGCCCGCCAGGTTGAATCCGATCAACATGACCACCGCGCCGGTGACGACCGGTGGCATCACCCGGTTGACCGCCTGCGCGCCGAGAACGTGGATCGCGACACCGACCAGCGCCAGCACGAAGCCGGAGATCAAGATCGCGCCCGTGACGTCGGCGGGCCCGCCACTCTGCGCGTAGATGGCGGAGGCACCGCCCACGAAAGAGGCCGACGTACCGAGGTAGCTGGGCACCTTGCCCTTCACGATCAACAGGAAGCAGATCGTCGCGATGCCGCTCATCAGGATCGCGAGGTTGGGGTTGAGCCCCATGATGATCGGGAACACGAACGTGGCCCCGAACATGGCGATGACGTGCTGGGCTCCGAGCCCGGCGGTCTTGCCCCAGACCAGCCGCTGGTGCGGCGCGACCGGCTCGCCCGGCGCCGGGTTGACCACGTCCCACTTGAACATCGACATTGCTGTCCTCCTGGCACTCATGCGGGCCCGAGCCTCGACAACCCAGTGTCGACCATCACACACCCGCGGCGGCGAGAAATGCCGAAGGAACGCCGAACCGGCTGGCAACGCCGTCCCAGCTGGATGCGTCAGGTCTGCGGATCGCGTGGGTGACGGCGCAGGAAGCCCAGCACAGCCACTGCGAGCTCGGACGTGTGAGTCAGCGTCAAGGAGTGGTCTGCGCCGGGGATGAGGGTGTCCTCCGCCTGAGGCAACCATTCGAGAATGAGCTCGCGGACCTCGGCGAACCAGGGACCGCTGGCGGTGCCGCCGATGTGGAGGACGGGACAGGTGATGCGACGCGCGTCGTCGGCGTCGAACTCCCAGTCGAGCAGGGCCGGGAGGTCTGTGTCGAAGAACGTGCCCGTGTCGGCAGCCATCTGCTCCGCCGATCCCGGCAGGTTCTCCTCGGCATCGTGTCTCCAGTCGGGCCCGATCACGCGGGTCAGGAACTGATCGAGCGCCGCGGAAGGCCCCAGCTCACGGCGGGTCTGGATGAGCTGCGCGTTCGCCGTGCGGAATTCAGGCGCGCTGGGCGTGTGAACCGG
>NZ_JBOHDT010000147.1:0-14509 GCF_050700635.1 Aeromicrobium sp. | reverse complement strand
CTCTTCGACACCGATTCCGACGAGTCTGCGGATTTTCTCGAGCTGGTCGCGCGAGTTGATGGCACCGATATCAGTGTTCTTGTCGAGCGGATCACCAAGCCGAAGTGTCCCCAGGCGCCGCTTGAGTTTCTCGATCAGTCGATCGGCGATCGTCTCCTGGACGAGCAGCCTCGATCCCGCGCAGCAGACGTGTCCCTGGTTGAAGAAGATGCCGTTGACGATGCCCTCGACCGCCTGGTCGAGCGCGGCGTCGGCGAACACGATGTTGGCGGCCTTGCCGCCGAGCTCCAGGGTGACCTTCTTGTGGGTGCCGGCGACCGAGCGGGCGATCTGTCGTCCGACGGCGGTGGAGCCGGTGAACGCGATCTTGTCGACGTCCGGATGCTCCACCAGCGCCTGCCCGGTGGGCCCGGCGCCGGTGATGATGTTGACGACGCCGGGCGGCAGCTCGGCCTGCTGGCAGATCTCGGCGAACAGCAGGGCGGTGAGCGGGGTGGTCTCCGCGGGCTTGAGCACGACGGTGTTGCCGGCCGCGAGCGCGGGCGCGATCTTCCAGGCCAGCATCATCAGCGGGAAGTTCCACGGGATGATCTGGCCCGCGACGCCCAGCGGCTTCGGGTCGGGCCCGAGGCCGGCGTACCCGAGCTTGTCGGCCCAGCCCGCGTAGTAGAAGAACCACTGCGAGACGAGGGGGACGTCGACGTCGCGCGACTCCTTGATGGGCTTGCCGTTGTCGAGCGACTCCAGCACGGCGAGCTCGCGGCTGCGCTCGGCGATGATGCGGGCGATGCGGTAGAGGTACTTGGCACGTTCGCGTCCGGGCATCGGGCCCCAGACCTTCTCGAACGCGCGGCGGGCGGCCTTGACCGCGGCGTCGACGTCGGCCTCGGTGGCCTCGGCGACCTCCGCCAGCACCTCTTCGCTGGCCGGGCTGATCGACTTGAACGACGTGCCGGAGCCGTCGACGAACGCGCCGTCGACGAACAGGCCGTACGAGCTCTTGAGATCGACGATGGTGCGCGACTCGGGCGCGGGTGCGTACTCGAACTTCGTCATGTCAGTCCAACGTCACGTAGTCGGGGCCGGAGTAGTGGCCGGTGGTCATCTTCTGGCGCTGCAGCAGCAGGTCGTTGAGCAGCGAGGACGCGCCGAAGCGGAACCAGTCGGGGGAGAGCCAGTCCTCGCCGGCGATCTCGTTGACGACGACCAGGTACTTGATGGCGTCCTTGGACGTGCGGATGCCGCCGGCCGGCTTGACCCCGACCTGACGGCCGGTGGCGACGCGGTAGTCGCGCACGGCCTCCAGCATCAGCAGCGTGACCGGGAGCGTTGCGGCCGGCTGGATCTTGCCGGTGCTGGTCTTGATGAAGTTGGCGCCGGCGTCCATCGCGAGCCACGATGCGCGACGGACGTTGTCGTATGTCTGCAGCTCGCCGGTCTCGAGGATCACCTTCAGGTGCGCACTCTGCCCGTCAGATCTGGCGCACGCTTCCTTGATCGCCCTTATCTCGTCGTGGACCTTCTGGTGGTCGCCGGCCAGGAAGGCGCCCCGGTCGATGACCAAGTCGATCTCGTCGGCGCCGGCCTCGACGGCGTCCTGGGTGTCGGCGATCTTGATGTCGAGGGCGGCGCGGCCGGACGGGAAGGCCGTGGCCACGGATGCGACGTGCAGCTGGTCGCCGACGACCTCGCGCACCGTGCGGACCATGTCGGGGTACACGCAGACGGCCGCGGCGGAGGGGCAGGAGAGGTCCGTCGGATCCGGCTTCAGCGCCTTGGCCGACAGCGCCCGCACCTTGCCGGGAGTGTCGGCGCCTTCGAGCGTCGTGAGGTCGACCATGGAGATGGCGAGGTCGATCGCCCACTGCTTGGCGGTGGTCTTGATCGAGCGGGTGCCGAGACCGGCAGCGCGTGCCTCCAGGCCGACGGCGTCGACCCCGGGCAGCCCTTCGAGCGTCCTGCGCAGTGACGCGGTTGCGCCAGTCACGAATGTCCTCCCAGCTCGCGGTCGTGGGTGGTGACCGCGCCCTCCAGCCTAGTTCACCAAGCTGGACAGCCTCTCACGTCCGTCGCGTCGCCTGACGGCGCGCAGGATCACCCCGGCTAGGACCAGGCCGATGACCGCATACGTGGCGATCGAGAACGCCGACGACCACAGGATCGACCAGTCGCCGTTGCTGATCTGCAGCGACTGGCGCAGCTTCGTCTCGGCGACGGGTCCGAGGATGACGCCGATGATCGCGGGCACGACGGGTAGCCCGTAGCGCCGCATGATGTAGCCCAGGATGCCGACGGCGAGCAGCACCATGACGTCGACCGTGCTCGCGTTGACGCTGTACGAGCCCAGCACGGCGAAGAACAGGATTCCGGCGTACAGGTACGGGCGCGGGAGCTGCAGCAGCTTGGCCCAGATCGGCGCGAGCGGCAGGTTGAGCGCGAGCAGCATCGCGTTGCCGATGAAGAGGCTGGCGAGCAGGCCCCAGACCAGCTCGGGGTTCTTCTCGAACAGGAGCGGCCCCGGTTGCAGCGAGTACCGCTGGAACGCCGCGAGCATGATCGCGGCCGTCGCGGTGGTCGGCAGCCCGAGGGTCAGCAGCGGCACGAGCGTGCCCGCGACGGACGCGTTGTTCGCGGCCTCCGGACCGGCGACGCCTTCTATGGCGCCCTTGCCGAACTCCTTGGGATGCCGAGTCAGACGCTTCTCGGCGGCGTACGACAGGAACGTCGGCATCTCGGCACCGCCGGCGGGCAGGGCGCCGAACGGGAAGCCGAGCGCGGTGCCGCGCAGCCACGGCTTCCACGAGCGGGACCAGTCGTCCCGGCTCATCCAGGCCGCTCCGACGGGGATCACGTCGGGCCCGGACCTGCGCAGGTGGGCCGCGATCCACAGCGCCTCGCCGACGGCGAACAGTCCGACGGCGACGACCACGACGTCGACGCCGGTCGACAGCTCGGGGATGCCGAACGTGAGGCGCTGCTGGCCGGTCACGGCGTCGATGCCGACCAGGCCGAGCATCAGCCCCAGCGCGAGGGAGGAGATGCCGCGGATGACGGAGCTCCCGAGCACGGTGCTGACCGCCACGAAGGCGAGCACCATGATCGCGAAGTAGTCCTGCTGCCCGAAGCCGACGGCGAGCTTCACCATGAGCGGCGCGGTGAAGACCAGCAGGATGATGGCGATCGTGCCGCCGACGAAGGAACCGATGGCCGACGTGGCCAGCGCCTGCGGCGCGCGACCCGCCTTGGCCATCTTGTTGCCCTCGATCGCGGTGATGACCGACGAGCTCTCACCCGGTGTGTTCAGCAGGATCGACGTGGTCGAGCCGCCGTACATGCCGCCGAAGTAGATGCCGGCGAACATGATGAGCGCCGCCGACGGGTCGAGCGAGAACGTGACCGGCAGCAGCAGCGCCAGCGTCATGGCCGGGCCGATGCCGGGCAGCACGCCGATGAAGGTGCCGAGGACGACGCCGATCAGGGCGTAGAGGAGGTACTCGGGCTGCGCCGCGGTGGCGAAGCCCTCGAGCAGGCTGATGATCGAGTCCATCAGGTGTCCTCAGGCCGGTCCGGCCGGGAGGTAGACACCCAGCGCCTGCGTGAAGAGGAGGAACGCCAGCACCGGCACGGCGATGCTCACGACGATGTCGATCCACAGCCGCCGGCTGCCGAGCAGACGGGCCACGCCGAAGAACAGCAGGACGCCGCTCGCGGGGAAGCCGATGACAGGAATCAGCTGACCGGCCGCTGCGAACAGCGCCACCAGCGCGAGCAGGACGAGCCAGTCGGTGCCGTGCGACAGGTCGACGTCCTCGGCCTGCTCGGCCTCGCCACGCCCGCCGCGTGCGATGTCGAACGCGAGAAGGGCGGCGGTGACGAGCAGGAGGACGCCCACGGCGATCGGCACCGTCTTGGGCCCGAGCGGATTGTCCTGCGTCAGGCTCTCCGAGATCCGAGTGGCCTCGTAGAGGACGAAGACTCCGAGCACCCCGAGCAGGCCGGCCACCCCAAATTCGGAGAGGCCGGCCCGCCCTTCGGTGGACTGCTCGTCGATGGTCGAGATGGTCACTTGACCAGCCCGAGCTTGGTCAAGACGTCCTCGACGCGCTTGTTCTCGCTCTCGATGTACGACTCGAACTCCTCGCCGGTGGCGAACGCGTTGGTCCAGCCGTTCTTCCGCTCGGCGTCCTTCCAGGCCTTGGACTCGTTCAGCTCGGTGACGAGGTCGACGAGCGACTTCTTGTCCGCAGCCGAGATGCCCGGAGGTGCGACGAAACCGCGCCAGTTGTCGAACCGGAGGTCGACGTCCTGCTCCTTCAGGGTCGGGGCGTCGAGGCCGGGAACGCGTTCGGCGCTCGTCACGGCCAGGACCCGGAGCTGGCCGGCTTCGATCTGGTCCTTGTACTCGCCGATGCCGGAGACGCCGAACTTGATCTCACCGTTGAGCAACCCCGCGAGAAGCGGGCCGCCGCCGTCGTACTCGACGTAGTTGACGTCACGCGGGTCGATCCCGATCTCGTCGGCGAGCAGGTGCGGCGCCAGGTGGTCCGGGCCGCCGGGGGAGGATCCGCCGCCGACCGGGAGCTCCTTGGTGTCGGCCTTCCAGTCGGCGAGGAGGTCGTCGAGGGACTTGTACTCGGACTCGGCCGGCACGACGATGACCTCAGGTTCGCTGATGAGGCGAGCGATCGGCGTGGTGTCGGCGAGAGTGGACTCGGACTTGTTCGCGAAGACCGCGCCCACGACGCCGAGGCCCATCATCATGAGCTCGCCGCCCTTGCCTTCGGACTGCGCCGTGCGGGCGAGGCCGACGGTGCCACCGGCGCCGTCGAGGTTGAACACCTGCGCGTTGGACAGCAGCTCCTCGTCCTGCATGATCTTGGCCGCGATGCGGGCCGTCGTGTCGTAGCCGCCGCCGGGCGCGTTGGGCACCATGATGCGCGCGCTGTCGGCGGCACCACCCTCGCCGTCGGTCGAGCCGCACGCGGCCGTGGCCATCATGGCCATGGCGGCCGCGGCCGCGAGGGCGACCCTGGTGGATCTCTTCATCGTCTTCTCCTGGTTGATCGACACGGCTCGGAGACCGCTTTGGCCGATCGTGACCCAGCCCACACGGGAGTGCCCACTTGCGGAACCAAAGGCACGTTTCGGTCATTGTGGTCACGGTCCGGCCCGCGCTGACGCCGCGGGGAATAGGGGACACTCAGGGGATGCGCCGTCTCACGTTGGCCGGGCAGCTGCTGCTGCTTCAGATGGGCCTCGTCGTGCTCGTCGTGATCGCCGTGGCGGGCGTCTCGACGGCGCAGACCGACGCGAGCTTCCGGCGCTCGCTCGAGCGCCAGATGCTGTCGAGCGCGGAGACCATCGCCGGCAACGACGTCGTGCAGCAGGACCTGCGCACGGGTGGTCGCCCGGAGGCGCTCAAGGTCGAGGCGGACCTCGCGCGGTCCTTCGCGGACGCGACCTACGTCATCGTCGTCGACGACCTGGGACGGGTGCAGAGCGCCACGCTGCCGCTCCAGAGCGGCACGCCGCTCGCCGTCGGCGAAGGCACCACGCTGAACGGCACGGCCTGGTCGGGTGCGGCCGAACGCTACGGAAAGCAGTCGGTCGAAGGGCACGTCCCCGTCATCTCGGAGCACCCCGACGACCTGGGAACCCGTGTCGGCTACGTCATCGTCGGCAGCGAGTACCCCTCGTGGTGGGAGGTGCTGGGCACGGCGACCCCGAGCGTGCTGCTGTACCTCCTCCTGGCCGGCGTCGTCGGCGTGGCCGGTTCGCTGCTCGTGGCCCGGCGGGTGAAGAGGCAGACGCTCGGGCTCGAGCCGCGCGAGATCAGTGCCCTCGTCGAGCAGCGCGAGGCGATGCTGCACGGGGTGCGTGAGGGCGTGGTCGGCGTGGACCTGCGCGGACGCGTCGCGTTCGCCAACGACGAGGCGATCCGGCTGCTCGACCTCGAGGAGTCGCCGGTCGGACGCGATGTCGGCAAGCTCGACGTGGCTCCGGAGCTCGCCGAGATCCTCGCCGGTGAGGGCCCACGCACGGATGCGGTCGCTGCGGTGGAGAGCCGGTTGCTCGTGCTCAACAGCATGCCGGTGCTGGTACGCGGCACCCGGACGGGCACCGTGGTGTCGATGCGCGATCGCACCGAGCTGCTCGACCTGCAGCAGCAGCTGGCCGTGGCGCAGGACCACACCGACACGCTGCGCTCGCAGGTTCACGAGTTCCAGAACCGCCTGCACGCGATCTCGGGCATGGTCGAGCTCGGGGAGCGCCAGGAGCTGCTCGAGTTCATCGGCTCCGTCTCGCAGGACATGGACCGCCGTGTCAGCGAGATCGGCCGACTCATCGGCGATCCGGCGATCGCGGCGCTGCTGGTCGCCAAGGCGATCCGGGCGGACGAGCTCTCCGTCGACCTCGTGCTGGGCGAGGAGTCCGTGCTCCACCCGCATTCGCCGGGGCTGTCCTCGGACCTCGTCACCGTGGTGGGCAACCTGGTCGACAACGCCTTCGAGTCCGTCGGATCGAGCGGCGGAACGGTCACGGTCGACCTGCGGGACGACGGTGAGCAGATCACGGTGTCGGTCGAGGACACCGGCGCCGGCATCGACCCGGAGGACGCCGCCCGCATCTTCGAGGCCGGCTGGACCAGCAAGCCGATCCCCGAGTCGCACGGCTGGGGCCTCGCGCTCACCCGGATGGCGTGCCAGCGCCACGGCGGGGACGTGAGGGTCGAGCGTGGCGCGGGCGCACGACTCGTCGCCACCCTGCTGGTCGGTCGCGGCGCCTTGCCGTCAGCCGACCGAACCGGACGGAGGGACGCCGATGTCCGATGACGCGGTCCGAGTCCTCGTCGTCGACGACGACTTCATGGTGGCCCGCATCCACCGCGGGTTCGTCGAGCGCATGGAGGGATTCGAGGTGGCCGGCGAAGCGCGTACGGGCGCCGAGGCGCTGGCCCGGGCGCGAGAGCTGCAGCCCGACATCGTCCTGCTCGACATCTACCTGCCGGACATGAGCGGCCTCGACGTCCTCGAGCAGCTGCGCAGCGGCGAGTTCCCCGGCCTCGACGTCGTCGTCGTGACGGCGGCGCGCGACGCGGACACCGTGTCGTCCAGCCTGCGGTTCGGTGCCCTCCACTACCTGATCAAACCGTTCGGCTTCGACGACCTCCATGCCCGGCTCCGGCACGTTGCCGCGTTGAGATCGCGGCTCGACTCAGGCGCCGACGAACGGGCCCTCGCGCAGCGCGACGTGGACCAGGTGTTCGGCACCGTCTCGCCGCAGGGGCCGGATCGCCGCCAGCTGCCCAAAGGGCTGTCCGAGCCCACCATGAAGCTCGTCGTCGAGCATCTGCGTGCGCAGTCCGCGCCGGAGTCCGCCACGACGTTCGGCGAGTCGTTGGGCCTGTCGCGGGTGAGCGCTCGCCGCTACCTGGACCACCTGGTGCGCATCGGCTGGGTGCGTGTCGATCCCAAGTACGGCGAGGTCGGCCGCCCCGAGCACCACTACCGCTGGGTCCGTGACTGAGGCGCGCCCCCCGTTCACCTGATCGTCACCATCGGGTCTCAAGTGAACCGTTGACAGCACCGCACACCTCGGGGTCCTATGACCTTCTGTGGTCCGGCGCCGAGTGGTGCGGGGGGACTGCTCGTCGATCGGAGAAATCACGTGAAGACCCTGTGGGGTCGCGCTGCCGCGACCGTTTCCATTCTTGCCGTCACCGGTTCGCTGATCGTGGGAACGCCAGCCCAGGCCGCCGATCCCGTCGTGCTGAACCTGCTCGGCATCAACGACTTCCACGGCCGCATCGACAACAACACGGTGAAGTTCGCCGGCACTGTCGAGCAGCTGCGTGCCGAGGCCGGTGACGCCCGGACGCTGATGGTCTCGGCCGGCGACAATGTCGGCGCGTCGCTGTTCCCGTCCGCGTCGGCCGGCGACATCCCGACCCTTGACGTGCTCAACGCGCTCGAGCTCGATGCGTCCGCCGCCGGAAACCACGAGTTCGACAAGGGCTACAGCGACCTCACCGACCGCATCGCCCCGGCGGCCGACTTCCCGATCCTCGGCGCCAACGTGTTCAAGGCCGGCGGCGAGCGGGCGCTCGAGCCGTACGAGATCGTCGCCGTCGACGGGCTCGATGTCGCCGTCGTGGGCGCGGTCACCGAGGAGACGCCATCACTGGTGAACCCCGACGGCGTGGCCGGCCTCACGTTCGCCGACCCCGCCGCCTCGATCAACGACGCCGTCGCCGAGCTGAACGCCCTGGCCGACCCGCCGGACGTCATCGTCGCCTCGTACCACGAGGGCGCGCCAGACGGCACCCAGACGTATGAGCAGGCCATCGCCTCGAGCGCGGTGTTCAAGGACCTCGCCGAGAACACGTCAGCCCAGGTCGACGCCATCTTCATGGGCCACACCCACCAGGCGTACGCCTACAACGCTCCGGTGCCGGGCCAGCCGGGCCAGACCCGTCCGATCGTCCAGACCGGCCAGTACGGCGGGAACATCGGCCAGATCCAGCTCACCGTCGACCCCGACACCGGCGAGGTGCAGAGCCACACCCAGCGCAACGTCGCTCGTACCACGGCGGCCGACGACGGCCTGATCTCGACGTACCCGCGGGTGGCCCAGGTCGACGCGATCGTCGACGCCGCGCTCGCCAAGGCCGCAGAGGTCGGCAACCAGGTGAAAGGACACCTGACCGCCGACATCACCCGCGCGTTCAACGGAACCGCGGAGGACCGAGCGGGCGAGTCGACGCTGGGTGGGCTGGTCGCCGACGCCCTGCTCGCCAAGGTGAGCGAGACGCCGGCCGGCGCCGACCTCGCGATGACGAACCCGGGTGGACTGCGCGCCGACCTGCTGTTCGCGGGGTCCGGCGGCACCAACACCGACGGCGTCATCACCTATGCCGAGGCCAACTCGGTGCTGCCGTTCGTCAACAACCTCAGCTCCGTCACGCTCACCGGCGCCAGCCTGAAGAAGGTGCTCGAGCAGCAGTGGCAACGCAACGCGGACGGCACCGTGCCATCCCGTTCGTATCTGCAGATGGGTGTCTCCGAGAACGTCAAGTACACGTTCGACCCGACCCGCCCCGAAGGTGATCGGATCACCGGCGTGACGATCGACGGCCAGGAGCTCGACCCCGCGGGCTCGTACAAGATCGCCGTCCCGTCCTTCCTCGCGGCCGGCGGCGACAACTTCCGGGCGTTCAGGGAGGGCTCTTCCGTCGACACCGGTCTGGTCGACTACGAGGCCTGGATCGAGTACCTGCAGCAGAACGACCCGGTGTCGCCCGACTTCGCGCGTCGTTCGCTCGACGTCGAGGGCTTGAAGACGTCATACGTGTCCGGTCGGGAGGTCTCGTTCACTCTGCCGAAGCTCGATCTCACCTCTCTCGGCAGCCCCGACAACACGAGCGTGAAGGCGACGCTTCACTTGGCTGGTGACGACGTCGACCTCGGCTCGTTCCCGGTGAACGACGGCGCGGCGACCGTCCGGTTCGACCTGCCAGCCGACCAGGTCGGCACCGCGACGGTCGAGGTGGAAGCGGCGCCGACGGGCACGCGGGCCACGCTGCCCGCCTTCGAGGTCGTCGAGCCCACACCCACCGCCACGACGGCGAGTGTCGAGGAGAAGCATCCGTCGGCGCGCGAACCGTTCGACGTGGACGTGAGTGTCGGGGGCGGCGACGTCACCCCGACCGGCTCCGTGACCGTCCTCGTGGGCGATCGTGTGCTCGGCGAGGGTGAGCTCGCAGACGGCTCGGCGACCGTCGTTGTGCCCGACGGCGCGCTGCGGCCCGGACGACATCAGCTCACCGTCCGGTACGGCGGCGACGAGACACATGCGCCGTCGTCGGACTCGCTCACGGTCGTCGTCACCAGCTCGGCCGGCTGACGTGCGTGCGCAGCGAGTCCTCGCCGGCTTCGCCATGGCCGCGGCCACCCTCATCGCGGTACCGGTCCAGGCGAGCCCCGGCGGCGATGAGGTCGTCATCGCCGAGGCCTACCTCAACGGCGGCAGCAGCGGAGCGACCTACCGCAACAAGTTCGTCGAGCTCTTCAACCCCACCGACGCCGATGTCGACGTCAGCGGCTGGTCGGTGCAGTACCGCTCGTTCTCGAGCACCGGCGCCTTCACCGGCGTCATCCCGCTCGGCGACCACCACCTCGAGCCCGGCGGTCGCCTGCTCGTCAGTGGCAACGCGAACGCCGCGAACGGTGCGGAGCTCCCGACCCCCGACGTCACGTCGTCCGTCGCGTTCTCCGGCAGCACGGGCGGCACGTTGGCCCTGGCTCGCACGACCACACCGCTGACCGGGGACCGGGCGGCGGTGCTCGGCTCGGAGTCGCTCGTCGACCTCCTCGGCTATGGGGCCTCCGTCACCTACGAGGGCTCGGCAACGCAGGCCGACGGCTACTCGGCGACGGCATCGCTTGCCCGCGCCGACGGCACCGACACCGACGACAACGCCGCCGACTTCTCCACCGCCGCGCCGACGCCCGAGGCGTGCGGCGAGCCCTGCGACGGCGGGGTCGTCACACCGCCGACCACGGCGACGATCGCCGAGGTTCAAGGCTCCGGCGACACCAGCCCGCTAGCCGGACGCACGGTCACCACCCGCGGAGTCGTCACTGCGGCCTACCCGACCGGCGGGTTCGACGGCGTCTACCTCCAGACGCCGGGCACCGGCGGCGACGTCGACTTCGGCTCCCACGACGCCTCCGACGGCGTGTTCGTGTTCTCGGGCGCGCTCGCCGACGACGTCCAGATCGGCGACCACCTCGAGGTCACCGGCGAGGTCAGCGAGTTCCGCGGACTTACCGAGATCTCGCCACCGGCCGGGTCGTGGCGGGTGCTCGACGAGCCCGCCGAGGCGGTAAAGCCCGCCTCCGTCGACTTCCCGCTCGCCGGCGCCCAGCGCGAGAGCCTCGAGGGCATGCTGCTGCAACCGTCGGGCGACTACACGATCACCAACAACTTCTCGACGAACCAGTTCGCCGAGATCGGCCTTGCCGCCGGCGACGACCCACTGCCCCAGCCGACGAACGTCGTCCGTCCGGGCACCGACGCGTACGACGAACTCGTCGCCGAGAACGCCCGGCGGCTCGTGACGCTCGACGACGGAGCCAGCACCAACTTCCTCTCATCCGCGAACAAGGGCACCCCGCTGCCCTGGCTGCGACCGGACAACGAGGTGCGCGTCGGGTCACCGGCCACGTTCACCGCGCCGATGGTGCTCGACTACCGATTCGACCTCTGGCGGCTCCAGCCGACGGACCAGCTCGAGGCGGGCGACGCGGAGCCGGTCACGTTCGGCAACACCCGCGAGGCCGCACCCGAGGACGTCGGGGGACTGGTGCAGATCGCCACCTTCAACGTGCTGAACTACTTCACCACGCTCGGGGAGGACTACGCGGCGTCAGGCGCCGGAACCTGCACGTACTTCCGCGACCGCGACGGCGCGAATGTCACGGTCAACTCGTGCACCAACAACGGCCCCCGCGGCGCGGCGAACGCCGAGAACCTGAAGCGACAGCAGGACAAGATCGTGGCCGCGATCAACAACCTCGGTGCCGACGTCGTGTCGCTGGAGGAGATCGAGAACTCCGCGGCATTCGGCATCGACCGCGACACCGCGCTGCGCCACCTCGTCGACGCGCTGAACGCCGACGCGGGTGCCGGCACCTGGGCGCACGTCGCGTCGCCGGCCCGGGTTCCGGAGGCCGAGGACGTCATCCGCACCGCGTTCATCTACCGCACCGACACCGTGCGGACGATCCGGGAGTCGACGATCCTCGACGATCCCGCCTTCCACAACGCGCGTGACCCGCTCGCCCAGGAGTTCCGCCCGCTCGACGCGGGGAGCAAGAACGACTTCGTCGTCGTCGTGAACCATTTCAAGTCCAAGAGCTCCGGCAGCGGGGAGGACGCCGACCAGAGTGACGGACAGGGCGCCTCGAACGCCTCGCGGGTGAAGCAGGCGCATGCCCTCGTGGCCTTCGCCGAGGCACAGGGCGAGGCGGCCAAGACCGACAACGTCTTCCTCACCGGCGACTTCAACGCCTACAACGAGGAGGACCCGGTCGAGGTGATCGAGGACGCCGGGTACATCAACGTCCCGCGCGAGCTCACCGACTCCGAGACGTACCAGTTCGCCGGCCTGGTCGGCTCGCTCGACCACGTCTTCGCCTCACCCGAGGCGTTCGACCAGGTCACCGGCGCCGACATCTGGAACATCAACGCCTTCGAGTCGGTCGGGCGCGAGTACAGCAGGCACAACAACAACGTCACGAACCTCTACGCGCCCGACCCGTTCCGCGCGAGCGACCACGACCCGGAGATCGTCGGCTTCGGCACGCTCCTGCCGACTGAGCCATGATGTGGCCATGACCGAGATCGTCATCGTGGTCGCCATCGTGCTGGCCGGGCTCTTCGCCGGACTGTTCGCGACCTTCTCCTACGCCGTGATGCCCGGCCTGCGCCGCGCCGACGACCCGACGTTCGCGCACGCGATGCGCGAGATCAACGTCGCGATCCTCAACCCGGTCCTGGCGCTGGTGTTCGGTGGGAGCGTGCTGACGTCGATCGCCGCGGCCATCCTGGGCTACGACGACGAGCGCGCCCGATGGTGGCTCGTGGCCGGAGCCGTCCTGGTCGCGGCCGCCGGCATGGTGACCATCGGCATCAACGTCCCGATGAACGATCGACTCGAGGCCGGCGTCAGCTCGGGCGAGCCACCGGCATCGCTCCGGAAGGCCTTCGAGGAGCCGTGGGTGCGCTGGAACCTCGTCCGCACGGTGCTCTCGACCACTGGCTTTGCCGCGCTGGTCGTGGCGCTTGTGGCCTAGAGCCCCAACGCTTCTGCGAGGTCGGCCTTGATGCCGTCGATCGTCGTCTGGGCCTCGCCGCGAGCCGCGTCCACCGAGTCGCCGACGGGGACGACCACCTCCACGTAGCACTTGAGCTTCGGCTCGGTGCCGGACGGACGGCAGATGATCCGCGCCGCCAAAATTCGAGCACTGGTGCCGAGTCCCAGCCGGATGCCGTCGGTCGGGGGCAGCCCGCGGTAGCCGTCCTCGAGATCTTCCACGGACGTGACGCCGATGCCTCCCAGCACCGTCGGCGGGGACGTGCGAAGCGTCGCCATCGCGGACGCGATGATCGACGGGTCGTCGACCCGCACCGACAGCTGGTCGGTGGCGTGCAGGCCGTGCTCGCGGTAGAGGTCATCGAGCCGGTCCAGCAGCGTGCGGCCCTCCGCCTTGAGCGCTGCGGCCATCTCCATCACGGTAATGATGGCGGACACGCCGTCCTTGTCGCGGGCGATGTGTGGGGCGACGCTGTAGCCGAGTGCCTCCTCGTAGCCGAACGCGAGGTCGGGGATCTTGCCGATCCACTTGAAGCCGGTGAGCGTCTGCTGCCACGGCTGGCCGAACGCGGCGGCCTGGCGGCCGAGCAGGTCCGAGCTGACGATCGACGCGGCGTAGGTGCCCTCGACGCCGCACCGCAGCATGAAGTCGGCCAGCAGCGCGCCGACCTGGTCGCCGGACAGCATCCGGAACGCCTCGCCAGCAACTTCGCGCACACCGACGGCGCTCCGGTCGGCGTCGGGATCGTTCGCGACGATGATGTCCGCGTGCACCTCCGACGCGAGCTTGAGCGCCAGGTCCATGGCGCCCGGCTCCTCGGGGTTGGGGAAGGCGACGGTCGGGAAGTCCGGGTCCGGTTCGCCCTGCTCGCGCACCACGTGCAGGTCGGGGAACCCGGTGCGCCGGACCACGTCGACCAGGGTGTCGCGCCCGACGCCGTGAATCGGCGTGTACACGGTCACGATGTCGCGAGGACCGTCCTGGGGGAGCGCGGCGACTGCTTCGACGTACGCCTCGGCGACCTCTGGCCCGAGCCGCGCGTACTCGTCGCTGCGGGGCATCTCGTCGACCCGTCCGACGGCGTCGATCAGCGCGGAGATGTCGGCGTCAGCAGGCGGCACGATCTGGCTGGAGTCGGCGAGGAACACCTTGTAGCCGTTGTCCTGCGGCGGGTTGTGCGATGCCGTCACCACCACACCGGCGCTGCAGCCCAGGTGGCGGATCGCGAACGCCGTGACCGGCGTGGGCAGCGGCTCGGGGAGCAGGTGCGCCAGCACACCTGCGCCCTGCATGATCTCCGCGGTGTCGCGCGCGAAAACGTCGGAGTTGTGGCGGGCGTCGTAGCCGATGACGACGCTGGGACGTTCCTCGTGCTCGAGGAGGTAGGCGGCCAGCCCGGAGCCGGCCTGCGCGACGATGACGCGGTTCATCCGGTTCGGCCCGGCGCCGAGTGCGCCGCGGAGGCCGGCGGTGCCGAACTGTAAGCGGGATGCGAACCGATCCTGGAGTGCCTCGAGGTCGCCGCGAGCGACCAGGTCTTCGAGCTCGGCCCGGGTGGTCGGGTCAGGATCTTCCTCGAGCCACCGGGTCGCCGCGGCGAGGAGGGTGTCGCTCACCGAAGCAGTGTCGTC
>NZ_JBOHDT010000146.1:0-30247 GCF_050700635.1 Aeromicrobium sp. | reverse complement strand
GAGCTACTACAAGATCCCGCGGACCAACTCCAACACCGAGAACTGCGTGGCCCACAACGGCTCGCTGATCCCGGTCGCGGGGAAGGACATCATGGTCCAGGCCTGGTACCAGGGCGGCATCTCGGTGTACGACTTCACCGACTCCGCCAACCCGAAGGAGATCGCCTGGTTCGACCGTGGTCCGTTGAGCGACGAGAGGCTGATCGTCGGCGGGTCGTGGTCGGCGTACTACTACAACGGGTACGTCTACTCCAACGACATCCAGAAGGGCTTCGACGTGCTGAAGGTCACTGACCCGGCCGCACAGTCGAACGTCAGGATGAACAGTCTGAACCCGCAGTCGCAGCCGTCGTACTGACCTGACGGGTGACGCGAAGGCCCTGACCGGCCCGGGAGATCCGGGCTGGTCGGGGCCTTCGTCGTGCTTGTGGTGGGAAGGGACGGCGGTTGTCTCGGCACCGCCCATCGGCAAGGATCGACGTGTGATGGCCATGAAGCGAACGCTCGCGGCGTCCCTGATCCTCATGCTCGCCGTCCTCTCCGTGACGATCGCCGTGCAGCCGGCCCAGGCCGACGACCCTGTCGACATCACCGGCCAGATCACCGACCGGGCCGATGTGCTCGGTGCGGATCGGGCCGACGTCCGCCGCGCGCTCGACCGCTTCTTCGACCGCACCGGTCTGCAGCTCTTCGTGGTCTACGTGCCCACGTTCGGCGACCTCAGGGGGCCCGAGTGGGCCGCCCGCACAGCCGAAAGGTCCGGCCTGGGCCAAGGCGACGTGCTGCTCGCCGTGGCCACCAAGGACCGCGCCTACGGCTACAGCACCGACAACGAGACCTTCACCGCCGACGACCTGGCGTCGGTAGACCGCGGGCGCATCCTTCCCGCGCTCCGCAACGACGACTTCGCCGCCGCCGCGATCGAGGCGGCCGACGGCTACGGCGACATCGCCGAGGACGAGGGGTTGGCGTGGGGTGGCTTCGTCCTGGCCGGTGTGCTGGTTCTCGTCGCGGGCGCGTTCATCGTGCATCGTGTCCGGCAGCGGTTCGACCACACCCACCGCGTGCTCGACGAGCACGGCAACCCGGTCGACCCGGCCACCATCCTCACGTCAGAAGAGCTGGACGCCGCCGCCAGCCGTGCCCTCGTGGCGATCGACGACGCACTGAAGACGTCCGAGCAGGAGCTCGGCTACGCCGAGGCCCAGTTCGGCGCTCAGGCCACTCAGACGTTTCGTACGACGCTGGAGCGCGGGCGCGAGGTCGTGCGCGAGGCCTTCACCCTCCGGCAACGGCTCGACGACGTCACCGAGGAAACCGAGATGGAGCGCCGCAAGGAGGCGTCCCGCATCATCACCATCTGCGAGGAGGTCGATGCCGAGCTCGACGCCCAGGTGGAGTCGTTCGACAAGCTGCGCGACCTGCAGACCCGCGCTCCGCAGGTGCTCGACGAGTTGGCGACGCGCGCCGACGAGGTCTCCGGTCGTCTCCCCGACAGCCGATCGACGCTCGAGCGACTGCCGCCCGGGGCCATCGTCAGTGTGCGGGATGACGCCGACCAGGCCGAGCAGCTGATCGCGACCGCCCGCGAGCAGATCGCGCAGGGACGCGACGACATCGACGACCGACCGGCCGCGGCCATGCGGGCTCGTGCGGCCGAGGACGCCATCGCCCAGGCGATCACGCTGCTCGACGCCATCGACGAGGCAGCAGCAGGAGCGGCCGGAGCGGCCGATGCCCTCGGACGCGTCACCTCCAAGGTCAAGGGTGTCGGGGAGTTCATCGAGACCCGTCGAGGTGCGGTGGGCGCGCAGGCTCGCACCCGGCTCTCCGGGGCCGCACGCCACCTCGACCGTGCCCAGCGAACCATGGCGGATGACCAGGATGCTGCCCGCGCCGACCTCGACACCGCGGACAGACTCGCCGACGAAGCCCAGATCCTCGCCGACGGTGATGTCATCGAATGGACCAAGCGCCGCCAGAATCGCGACGTGGTGTGGAAGCCCGGGTTCGAGTCGATGGTGCTCGGCGGCATCCTCGTCGACGCGCGCAAACGCGGTGGCCTCGGCAGCGTGCTCGGCGGCTCGTCTCACGGGGGTGGCTCCGGCACGCCGTACCGTGGATCCCAGACCGGCACGCCACGTACGCCACGCACACCAGGCAGCTTCGGCGGCACCAGCAAACGTGGCCGTCGCAGCGGCGGCGGACGCTTCTAGATCGTCATCACCTCACGGAAGAGAGAGCACCATGGCCCAGCGACAGTCGATCCTCGGACGCATCTCCCAGCTCACCCGCGCCAACATCAACAGCATCCTCGACAAGGCCGAGGACCCCGAGAAGATGCTCGACCAGCTCGTCCGCGACTACACCAGCTCGATTGCCGAGGCCGAGGAGGCCGTGGCGATCACGATCGGCAACCTGCGGATGGCCGAGGCCGACCATGCCGAGGACGTCGCCGCCGCCAAGGAGTGGGGCGGCAAGGCCCTGGCCGCCTCGCAGAAGGCCGACACGCTCCGGTCGTCCGGCCAGGGTGGTGAGGCCGACAAGTTCGACAACCTCGCGAAGATCGCGCTCGGCAAGCAGATCGGGTTCGAGTCCGAGGCCAAGGAAGCCGCCCCGATGATCACCTCGCAGGGCGAGACGGTCGAGAAGCTCAAGACCGGTCTCGTGCAGATGAAGGTCAAGCTCGGCGAGCTGCAGACCAAGCGCGACCAGCTCGTCGCCCGGCAGAAGACCGCCGAGGCCCAGGCCACCGTGCAGGACGCCGTCAAGTCGATCGACATCCTCGACCCCACCAGCGAGGTGTCGCGGTTCGAGGAGAAGGTGCGGCGCGAGGAGGCACGGGTGGCCGGCCAGGCCGAGCTCGCGGCCTCCAGCCTCGACTCCCAGTTCGAGGAGCTCGAGGGCGACAGCACCGCGGCCGAGGTCGAGGCCCGGCTCTCCGAGCTGAAGGCCGGAGCGGGCACGCCGCCGGAGCTCGAGACCCAGACGACCGAGGACACTGCACGCTGAGCCTGCAAGGATGACGACATGTTGCTCAAGGAGTCGTTCACCTACCCGAACACCGACGTCGAGGCCGTCTATTCACTGATCGCGAACCCGGTGTTCCGCGAGGAGGCCGCGGCCGAGACCGGGGGCACCGACATCGAGATCACGCTCGAAGAGACAGACGACGGCGGACACGTCATCACCATCGTCCGCGACCAGCAGGCCGAGATGCCCGACTTCATCAAGAAGTTCATCGGCGACACGGTGAAGATCAAGCAGACGGAGCAGTGGACCGGCCCCGATGGCGACGGCAATCGCTCCGCCGACGTCAAGATGAGCGTCATCGGTCAGCCGGCGGGAATGCTCGGCACCGTGAACCTCCTGGCCGAGGGTGACGTCTCGTTCGTGGTCGAGGGCGACGTGACGGTGAACGTCCCGTTCATCGGCAGGAAGATCGAGCCCGAGATCGCCAAGGTCATCTCCGCCTCGATCCGCAACGACGTCGAGCTGGGCAACAAGCGGCTGTCAGACCCGTCCTAACCCAGAAGCTCGATGACCGCGTCGATCTCCTGGGTAGCGTACCAGGCGAGGTCGCCGGTGCCGTCCGCATCGACGTGCAGGGCCTCGACCTCGCTCAGCGTGACCGGCTGATCGGTACGACCGACCTCGGCCACGACCACCGCGGCACCGTTCTCGGCCGCTTTCGAGAGCGCCGCGAACTCGTCGGCCTCGTCGTCGCTCTCGGCCGGGATCGCCGGGAGCGTGACCGATCCGCCGTCGCGCAGGGACTTCAGAGCCGGCGCGTCTGCGGCGAGGTAGATCCTCATCGGGGCGGGCGCTGGCGTCCGCGGGGGGCGCGAGTGCGGCGACCGACCGTCTCGACCAGCTCGACCAGGGCCTCGCTGATGCACTGGGCGAGCACGTCGGCGTCCGGCACGGCGTCACGATCGGCAACCAGCCCGAAGAAGACCTTGCCGCGGTACGAGGTGACCCCGATCGACACCGCCCGGCTGCCGCTCAGCGGGATGCACGGATACACCTCGGCCACGGGCTCCCCGGCCATGTAGACGGGGTCCTGGGGGCCGGGCACGTTGGTGATGACGATCTGGTGCCCACGGCCGGTCTCGGCGTCCGCCACCCGCGCACCCACGGCGTGGAAGGTGGACGTCGCGAAACCGGGGAGATCGGCCAGCTTGTTGGCGGCTACCGCCGAGCCGGTCTCGCGGTGGTCCTTGAGCGCGTAGGAGACCTGATGGAGACGCACGACCGGATTGGACTCTCCCACCGGCAGCGACAGGAGGTGGCCACGCACCTTCGAGCCGAGCGACGTGGGCAGTCCATCGTCGGAGACCACGGACATCGGCACCATGGCGCGGAAGCTCGTCTTGGCGCTGACCTGCTCAGCACGCGTGAGCATCCAGCCCCTGATGCCGCCTGCGACGGAAGCCAGGATGACGTCGTTGACCGTGCCGCCGTGCTCCTCACGCACCCGACGGTAGTCGTCGAGGTCGGTGGCCAGCGAGGCGAACCGACGGTGCCGAGAGAGCTCGGCACTCAACACACCGCGTGGCGGCGGCGTGGAGCCCCCGATGATGGGCAGTCGGCGCACCAGTCGTCCGATCTGGTGCTCGGTGATCCGCCACGTCTCTCCGGGGCGTCGGGCGTTGCGGTCGAGAGTGGCGGCCACGAGTTCGAGACCGTGCGGCTCGGGCCGGGGGACCCACTCCTCGTGCGGGATCTCGCGCTCGTGGGCGGACTCCTCGAGCAGCACCTGGGCGAGGTCGATGGTCTCGGAGCCGTCGACGAGCGCCTGGTGGGCCTTGAACAGCAGCGCGACGGCGCCGTTCTCGAGCCCTTCTACGAGGTAGAGCTCCCACAGTGGCCGGTCGAGGTCGATCCGACGGGCGACCAGCCGACCGACGAGCTCGTGAAGAGACTGTCGCGTGCCCGGCTTCGGCAATGCGGAGCGACGCACGTGAATGGAGATGTCGAAGGTCTCGTCGTCGACCCAGACCGGCGTGCCGAGCGCTCCCGGGACCCTGCGCGGCACCTGGCGGTAACGAGGAACGATGTCGATGCGCTCGCTGATCACCTGGATCAGGCGGTCGTAGGTGAGAACGGGATCGTGCGGCTCGAAAATCGCCAACGAGGCGACCAGACGTGGCTCGGTGGGTGTGTCGTGGTTGAGAAACCTCGCATCCAGGGGGCTCAGCCGCTCCATGACCCTCCTCCACCGGACAGGGTTGAAAGTACCATCGGCGCCAGCGATTCTGCGAGGTCGTCCACGGCGATGACGAAGGCCGACGTCGGGGCCACGACGCGGGGCAGCTGGCCACGCATCACCGCGAGGTCGATCGTGGTGACGTCGGCCGGAATGAACATGGCCGGCTCGACGCCCGTGAGCCGGTACAGCATGTCGGCGACCTCGCGCTGCGTCCAACCAAGAGACGGTCGCATGAGGTTGACGACGACGGTCGGATCGACGTCGACAAGGTCCGACATGTCGTGCAGGGCGCGCACCAGCCGGGACAAACCGAGGGGGTCCGCGCGACCCACGACCAGCACGATGTCGGCCGCGGCCACGATGTGCCGGGTGACCTGGTTGCGACCGGCTCCGGAGACTCCTGCACCGGGCTCGATGGAGAACGCGCAGTCGGCCACGACGATGTCGGCATCGGACTGCAACCGTCGCAGGACCAGCTCGAGGGCACCCGGACGAACCTGCGGCCACATGTCGGCGCGCGGAATGCCACTCAGCAGACGCAACCGTGGCTCCACCTCGAGGAGATGGTCGGCGACCTCGTCGACCCGGCCCTGGTTGGCGGCCCTACAGGCGGCCATCAGCCCGCTCACGTCGTCGAGCATGGCCAGCTGCTGGACCGCGGAGCCCCCGTAGGTGTCGGCATCGACGAGCACCGTGTCGCGTCCGTGGTGGGCGAAGGACGCAGCAAGCGAGGCCGCGACCGTGCTCCGGCCGGGCGCTCCGGAAGTACCCCAGACCGCGATCGTCCGCGACGCGCCGCGGTCGTCGGTCTCGTCGGCGCCCGCGACGGTGTCGATGTGCGCCACGGCCTGCTCGAGCAGGCCGGGCTCTGCGCGCGCGGTGATGCCAAGCGCCCGGCATCGCTCGTCGGCTCCCACACCGATGACGCTGACACCGGCTCGCTCCAGCCGGAACACGGCATCGGCGTCGAGACCGGGCAGATCGGCAGCGACGAACGCTGCCACGGCGGCGGTGTTCGGAGCCAGGGCGAGCAGCTCGGCGACGTCGACGCAACGCCGCGCCAGGCGCATCGAAGCGGAGTCCTCGATCTCACGAAGGACACCGGACTCCCAGGCCGCCCCTCCGGCCGCCACGACGACACCGCTGACATGAGAGGCGCTCACCGGAGTGGGCGTCACGAGACCCGGACCATCGTCACGTGGCCCGCCGCGACGGTGCTGACGACCGCGCCGCTCAGCTCGGCGTCGGACACGTCGACGAGCACCGTGCGGGAAGGTGCACCCCGGACCGCGGCCGAACCTCCGCTCGAGACGACCTGGACGTCGCTCAACACGCGGACCGACTTCTCGCCGGCGTCGTCGCCCGGCCCGGGACCGACCCAGACGTCGACCCGATCTCCTCGCCCCAGGTCAGTGGGTGCTGCCCCGGACGTGACAGTGAGCGGCAGCTCGGTGACCCCTCCGGTCTGGCCGCTCGCCAGCGCGGCGCGGCTCACCAGGGCCCCGTCACCGACGTCTCGCGCCCACACCAGGTCTTCGAGCCGGGCGGGCAGAGGCTCGTCGGTGCGCATCAGATGGCGAGCGGCGGCGTCCGGGAGATGCGCCTCCGCCTTGACGAGGTCGGTGCGCTGCACTGGGTCACCGGCCCGAACCTCCGACCGGACGGCCCAGAAACCGGTGGTGCTGCTGCCTGCAGCGATTGCCGCAGCGCCGAGGACCGTCGAGGCCAGCACCAGCAGCGCACCCAGCACGAGTCGCGGGTCGCGCCAAGGTCGATGTTCGAGTCGTGGCGATCGCTGTGGTCGGCTCCGCTTGTTCATGGCCCCCCGAATGGTCATGCACTGTTTCTACTGGTGGGCTCTCGAGACGTCCAGGCCGGGTCCCGGTTTGTCCACAGGTCGACGGCGATCGGGGTGGGAACTGACACCTGGGCGTGAAAAACTGACGACATGCCCGCCGACGCACCGCGCTTCCTCACGCTCGTCGACGTCGCCGAGATCCTCAACGTCACGAGTCGGCAGGTCTACGCCCTCGTGCGCTCGGGCGACCTGCGCGGCATCCAGATCGGTGGCCGCGGGCAGTGGCGCGTCGAGGCGGTCGAGCTGGAGGACTACATCCAGCGTCAGTACGCCCGAACCGACGAGGCGTTGAGCAACGAACCCGCCGCGGACGAGACCAAGCCCGTCACGATGCACTGAGCGTCAGCGCCGCGATCGCGGCGAACGGCACTGTGCGATTTCTCCCGGTGCTCGTCATCAGTCGCACGAAGTCACGTCCAACCACGTCGACTGTGCCATCCACAGAGCGTCCGTCCATGCAGGTGAGGACGATGCGGTCGCCGTCGTTTCTGGTGGCGCGCAGCACGTGACCCCATCCCAGACCTGACGTCACCACGGTCGGCGGGTCGGCCGGCCGCTCGACCGTCACGACCTCGACCACCGCGGCGCAGGCCACGACGTGTTCAGCACGCTCCGACGCCACATGGACGACGACCTCGTTGACCAACCTCGTCTCGCCCTCGACGCGACCGAGCCCGGCCACCTCGAGCACCGCGTGACCACCGACGAGGTCTCGCCACGACGTGTCGGCCCACTCGCCGTCACGCAGCTCGGTGACCAGAGCATCGCGCTCCTCGAGCTCGAGGTCGGCAGCCTGGCCCTCCAGGTCGGCGAACAAACGGTCCCAGCGCACGGTGCCTCCTTGACTGGGCAGGCTAACGGACCTGTGCACAGCCCATTGACAGGGCGGCCTCATCGTCCTTTGATGTCATCAAACGTCATCAAACGTCATCATCGGGGGATGGGTCATGGGATGGATCGCTGGTCAGCTCGCGGCGATGCGCGGTGACGACTTCCCTGCCGCCGTCATCGCCTTGATCACCCTCACCCTGGTCGTCGTCTCCGGCTGGGCAGTACTCGTGGGCCTGCTCGCGTCTGTCCCCGGACTTCGAGGCTTTGCCGTCGCCCTGACGCCTCGGCTCCTCCGCGGCGTCGTGTTCGCGGGTGTGGCCGGCGCGCTCACCGTTCCCGGTGCACACGCAGACGACCGTGGCATCGACGGACTCCAGGTCCCGGACCGACCGCTCGTCGCCGAGGCCTCGCCGGCGGCGGAGGTGGGCCGGACTGTTGTCGTCCGACCCGGCGACAGTCTCTGGACGATCACTCGTGCCCACATGGGTTCGGGCGACTCCCCGGCCACGATCGCCCGCGAGAGCGAACGCTGGCACGAGGCCAACCGCGACGTCATCGGCGACGATCCCGACCTCATCCACCCGGGTCAACGACTCAGCGCACCTTCGGAGGACCGCTCATGAGAACCGCAACCGCCCTCGACGTCGTTCCCGTCGTCCCCACGTTCGACCGACCGGTCGAGCCGGCTCCCGGCCAGATCCCGCTCCCGTTCCCCGGCGTGCGGCCCGTTCTCCCGGCTCCGATCGAACGGGGCACGACGGACGACGTAGGTCATCCGCTGCGCCAACGAGCCGCGCACTTCATGCAGGCCCTGGTCGAGGTGCTCTCAGGCGAACGAGCACTGCGGCAGATGGCCGCGTGGATGGCTCCCGACGTCTACGACCAGCTCCAGGCTCGCCTCGCTGCTCGCGCACGAGTTCCCCGGCGGGCCGGGGTGGGCAGTGCAGCACGCATCGCTTCGGTGCACGTCGCGATGGTCAACGACGAGACGGCCGAAATCGCCGGCCGCATGGTGCACCGCGGACGCTCCCGTGCACTGGCGGTCCGACTCGAGCTCCAGACGTCGCACCGCGGGCAGCGAGTCTGGCGGTGCACGGCGCTCGCCTGGGCCTGAGTGTGTACACTGTGTGTATGGCGAGGTTGAACGTCTACGTGCCGGACGAGCTGGCCAAGGCAGCGCGTGCGGCGGGCCTCAACGTCTCTGCGCTGACCCAGGCCGCCATCGACCGCGCCCTTGCGGCGGCGGCCACCAACGACTGGCTCAACTCGCTGCCGCGGGGCAACACAACAGGGGTCACGCACGAGCAGGCCATGGCGGCGCTGGAGGAGGCCCGCGATGAGCTCGGCTTCTCCTGACGCGCGCGAGGAGGTCGTCGTCGACGCGTCTGTCGTGGTCGATCTCCTCGCAGACACCAATCTGGGTGAGGCCGCGCATGCGGCCCTCGTTGACAAGAGGCTGATCGCGCCGGCCCACATCGACGCCGAGGTGTTGTCCGCCCTCGGGCGGATGCAAAGGTCCGGCCTGCTGACCGAGGACCAGGCGACCAATGCCGTCCGCGGATGCATCGCTGTGCCGATGGATCGACGATCGTTGCCAGAGCTGCTGGCCGGTGCTTGGAGTCTCCGCTCGAAGTTCAGCCTCCGGGACGCGCTCTACGTCGAGCTGGCCGAGGACACCGGATGCCGCCTCATCACGAGTGACGCGAAGCTCGGCCGACAGTACGAGCAAGCGGACGTTCTGCGCGTCAGTTCTTGAACAGGCTGGTGACCGAGCCGTCCTCGAACACGGCGGCGGTGGCCTGCGCGAGCAGAGGCGCGATGGACAGCACGGTGAGCTTGTCGAAGAGCTTGCCGTCGTCGATGGGCAACGTGTTGGTGACGATGATCTCGCAGGCGATGGAGTTCTTGAGCCGGTCGATGGCCGGACCGGAGAACACCGCGTGCGTGGCGACGATGACGACGTCCTCGGCACCGTCGGCCATCAGGGCATCGGCCGCCTGCACGATCGTGCCGCCGGTGTCGATGAGGTCGTCGACGAGGACGCAGGTGCGGCCCTCGACCTCACCCACCACCCGGTTGGCCTGCGACTCGTTGGGCTTACGGGGGTCGCGGGTCTTGTGGATGAACGCCAGTGGCGCTCCCTTGAGGGCATTCGCCCATGACTCGGCCACCTTGATACGGCCTGCATCGGGTGACACGACGGTGAGGTCCCGCTTGCCGTAGCGCTTCTTCACGTGACGAGTGAGGATCGGCATCGCCAGCAGGTGGTCCACCGGGCCGTCGAAGAAGCCCTGGATCTGCGCGGTGTGCAGGTCGACGGTCATCAGGCGGTCGGCGCCCGCGGCCAGGAACATGTCCGCCATCAGGCGCGCCGAGATGGGCTCACGGCCGAGGTGCTTCTTGTCCTGCCGGGCGTAGCCGTAGAAGGGCAGGATCACGGTGATGCGCTTGGCCGACGCCCGCTTGAGCGCGTCGATCATGATGAGCTGCTCCATGATCGCGTCGTTGATGGGTGCACAGTGGCTCTGGATGACGAATGCGTCGCAACCGCGTACGGACTCGTCGAATCGGATGTAGATCTCGCCGTTGGCGAAGTCATAGGACGTCGTGGGCACGAGGTCGACCTCGAGGAGGTTCGCCACCTCCTCGGCCAGCACGGGATGGGCGCGGCCGGAGAAGAGCATGATCTTCTTGGTCGCCGTGTGCTTGAGCAGGCTACTCACCTGAGTCGTCTTCCTTCGCGTCGCTGGCTGCCTCGGCTGAGGGGGTACCTGAGCGCTTTTTCTGCACCCACCCCTCCATGGTCCTCTGTGGACCGGCACTTGTCGCCAGTGCCCCCGGAGGGACGTCCTCACGCACCACCGTGCCACCGCCGGTGTAGGCGCCGTCGCCGATGGTGACCGGCGCGACGAAGACGTTGTTCGACCCGGTGCGTGCCTGCTTGCCCACCGTCGTGCGGTGCTTCTCGACCCCGTCGTAGTTGGCCACGATCGTGCCGGCGCCGATGTTCGAGCCCTCCCCCACGTCGGCGTCGCCAATGTACGACAGATGCGGCACCTTGGCCCCAGGTCCGATCTGGGAGTTCTTGGTCTCGACGAACGTGCCGATCTTGCTCGCTTCGCCCAGCTCTGTGCCGGGACGAAGGTACGCGAACGGACCGACCGACACGCCCGCGCCGATGACGGCGTCGGCCGCGTGAGTCCGCACCACCGTCGCGTCGGCGCCGACCTCCACGTTGCGCAGGGTCGTGTCGGGGCCGATGGTGGCGCCGGCCTCGACCGCGGTAGCGCCCAGCAGCTGCGTGCCCGGCAGCAGCGTGACGTCCTCGGCTAGCGTGACGGCGGAGTCGATCCAGGTGGTGTCGGGGTCGACGATCGTGACTCCCGCACGCATCCAGTGCCGCGTGAGGCGACGGTTCAGCTCGCGTCCCAGCCGTGCGAGCTGCGTGCGGTCGTTGACACCCTCGGTCTGCCAGACGTCCTCGAGCACGTGCGCGCCGACCGGAAGCCCTTCGGCGACCGCTCGGCCGACGATGTCGGTGAGGTACAGCTCGCCCTGGGCGTTGTCGGTGTCGAGACGCGCGACCGCATCGGCCAGGAACCCCGCCTCGACCACCAGGATGCCGCTGTTGACCTCGTGGATCTCTCGTTCACGCTCATCGGCGTCGCGGTCCTCACGGATGGCCGTGACGGCCGACGTTTCGTCGCGCACGATGCGCCCGTAGCCCGTGGGGTCGTCGAGCTCGGCCGAGAGGATCGTGACCGCGCGCCCGGCGGCCCGGTGGTCGTCGAGCAGCTCGACGACCGTCTGCGTCGTGAGGAGAGGCACGTCGCCGTACGTCACCAGCACTGTTCCCTCGGGGCGTGATCCGAGTGCGTCGAGGGCGACCTGGACGGCGTGACCGGTACCCCGCTGGTCCTCCTGCACGGCTTGCACGACATCCGGGTCGAGCTCGGTGATGGCCGCCGACACCTGCTCACGGTCGTGTCCGACCACGGCGACCGTGCGAGTGACTCCCGCCTCGCTGACGGTGATCAGCGAGTGGGCGATCATGCTGCGGCCGCCGAGCTCGTGGAGCACCTTCGCTCGTCTGGACCGCATCCGCGTACCCGCCCCCGCGGCGAGGACGATGGCGGTGACCTGTTCGCTCACTGGTCTCCTTCGGGATGGATGCTGGTCGACTCTCAGGCGAGTGAATGAAGTGCCACTCGTCCCAGCGCGTGATGCACAGTCAAGCGTAGAGGGCGAGGGTAGTCGCAACCTACGCGTGGACGCCCGGCCGCAACGAAGTCTGCGTCGAGCCGACTGCACTCCAGGTCGTGATGCGGCTGGCGCGATCGAACAGGCAGATCGCGAGCCAAGCGATGCCCGCGGCCAGGACGAGGAGCCCGAGGTCCAGGACAAGCTCCGGCACGAAGGCACGGAGCGACACTGGGACGGCACCGACGGCGTACAGAACGAGAGGCACGGTTGGGAGCTCTCGGGTGCGGAGCATCGTCGTGACGAACGCCAGGGTGCCGAGGAGGAACGCGATCGATACCACAGTCAGAGCGATGCCGAGCGAACCGGCGCGGAGGGCATCAATCGTGCTGGCCGGGAGGTCGCTGAAGACTAGGTTGATCACGAACTCCACACCGACCAGCGCGGCCAGTGCGAACGCATTCAGCAGGTAGGCAACGAGGCCGAAGGTACCGGTGCGGCGACCGAAGGCGAGGTAGAGAGCGGTGACGAAAGCCAGGGCCATGATCTGTGCGAGCGGGGCGACCAGCTGGGTGAAGGCCGAGGTCGGGATGACCTCCGCGCGTTTCGCGGCGTTGACGAGAAGCACGAGGGCGCTTCCGAGGCCAGCAGCGGCGGCGATGCGATAGAGCGTCGCGGGGACGGGATGGGACATGGTTCCTCCAGTGTGTGGTGCAGAGCAGCTTCCGGCCGGCGGCCGAGGCTGGTGGAACACGGACTCAGTTGGGTGTGTCGACCACCTCGACCGAGATCAAGGTGGCGCCGAGGTCGCGCACCTTGGTGAGCAGGCCGTGGAGTGCCGCTTGGTCGGGGACGAGAGCGTGCAGCGTGGTCGTTCCGTCGTTCTCGTGGGTGAGGGTCACATCGTCGAACCAACTGGTCCAGTGGCCGTCGAGGTGACCCTCGACCCGGAGCTCGTAGCGGCCAAGGTGGCTGCGCTTCTGCGTGCTCATCGGACCGGAACGACCGTGCGTGCGGGTCGGCGGACCGACCGCCGACGGATAAACAGCTCGGCCACGGCGAGATTGATCACCCAGGCCGCGCCCTGCAGAAGCGCGATGCTGAGGTCGCTGGACCCGATGATTGCCTTCCCGAAGCCGAGGGTGAACACTTGGGTGCCGGCGCCCAGAGCGATGGCGTAGGCGCGGATCATCCACGCCCGGTGCCGCACGATGTCGCGTCGACGAATCGCCATGACGCCCAGGACGATGCTCGCGAGCATGCCCGAGGCGGCCTGCAGCCGGAACAGGTAGAGCAGGTCGCCACCCTCGGTACGGGGATAGAACAGCGTCATCCAGATCGCCGAGAGCGCCACCGCCGGTCCGGCGACCACGAGCATGCGTCCGGCGTTCCGGTGCCAGCCGGTCATGCGGAGCCGGGCGGAGAACTGGAAGGCACCGAGGACCGCGTACACAATGACACTGACGATGTGGACGATCAGCGGCACGGAGGAGGGGTCGGAGCGGGCCGGCAGCACCTGCGGCCCGCCGGCCAGCTCGACCAGGCGCACGGAGCCGGCCACGATCGGGACCAGGCCGAGTGCGACCAGCGACGCGGGGACCCAGCTCGATCCGGAACGTCGGCCGGCTTGACGCCTCACGCGACACCCGCCGGTTCGGGGACCGACACACGGGTGCTACGTGCGGCGAGCCACAGCGAGAAGCCGAGCCCGATCATGGCGATGCCGTTCGGGAAGGCCAGGAACCGGTAGAACGCGTCCGGGAGCACGGCCAGCAGGGGCGTGACGATGCTGCCAACGGCGAGGAGCGCGGCCGCCCAGCGGGCGAGGACCCGGGCCCGGAACAGCGCGATGCCGAAGACCAGTCCGCCGGCCAGATAGCCGATGCCCTGGAGCTGGAATGCATACTGCACCATGCCGACGTCGCCGGCCGCCGTGCCGTTCGTGGATACCGCGATGACGTCGCTGACGTAGGAGGGGTCGGTCCCAGCGATCGCCGGGAGCACGAACGCGGCGACGAACGAGGTGCACATGATGACGAGGTAGCCGGCGCCGAACAACACGTACCCGATCAGGCCCATCACGCCGGTCTCCTTGACCTGGCGCAGGTACATGCCGGTGATGCCGATCAGGGCGAGGACGGTCATCAGCACCTTCATGGAGCCGCGGACGACCACTTCGGTCGTGGTGATCGAGGCAGCGTCGAGGTGGGGGTGGTTGATCTGCACGCCGATGAAGATCAATCCGGCTGCGACGGCGGCGAGACCGGCCAACCGGCTGAGGGTCGTATGAGTGATGGTCATGTCGGTTCCTGTTCTCGTCGGTCCGTGGCCGGTGCCACGGGAACTGACTGGAACGTAGGTCGCGACGAGGTGAGCGGGCGTCACCACATGATGTGATTCATGTGGTGACACCGGGCCGTGGTCGAAGGGCTAGAGGAGACCGTGTTCGCGAGCGCGGAGCACGGCGGCCGCCCGCGTCGTGGCGTCGAGCTTGGTGAAGATGCGTTTGGTGTGCGTGCGCAGTGTGTTGAGCGTGACGTAGAGCTCGCGGGCGATCTCGGGCCCGGTCAGCTCACTGTCGAGCAGACGTAGCACCTCCAGCTCGCGCTTGCTCAACGGATTCACCAGTGCCTGCTGGGGCTCGGGCACCTCGGCCTGCGCCGCCCGCTCGAGCAGCCGACGGGCATGCTCGCCGGCGGTGTCGCCGGCGTCGGCGGCGTGGCGCAGCAGGGCGATCATCGAAGGCCCTTCGTCCAGGTACAGGCGCACGTGGCTCTCCGGCTCCGGGGCATCGTCCAGGGCGCGCTGCAGCGTGCCCAGCGCCGAGGCCAGATCGTCGGCGGCGTGGTGGGCGAGGGCCTGGAGCACCCGGATCTCGAGCACACTCCCCTCCCGCCCTGCGTCGTTGGCCGCCTTGTTCAGTCGCTCGAGCAGGTCGAGGACCGCGATGCAGTTCTTCTGGGCGAGAAGGAGCCGCGCGAGGGTCAGGTGCTCGTACTCGTGCAGGTAGTCGGGATCGTCACCGACGTCGATGCCACTGTGGTCGGCCCAGACGTGCGCCGATGTCATGTCCCCTGCCGCGATCTGGAGGCGCGCCTTCACCGCGGCGACCGGGCGGACCTCGGGGTAGAAGCCGCGCCGGTACAGGGACTCCGCCTGGTCGAGCAGACGCGTCGCCGTTTCGTGGTCGCCCCCAGTGGCTCGCACCTGCGCCATGGCCACGAACCACCGATGCCGGTTCTCGGTGATGGATGTCCGCTCGCCGAGGACGCGCGCCGTCTCGAGATGAGCCTCCGCGCTGATGAGGTCGTCGAGCTCACGGTCGAGCTCGGCCAGCGCGACGTGCAGGTCGGCGGTGGCCCGCATGTGCGGGACATCGCTCTCGGTGGCCGTCAGCAGGGCGTGCTCGCACAGACGGCGGGCCCGGCTGGGCCTCCCGGCGGCGACCCACATGTCGGCGAGCACGACAGTGCTGTCCAGCTCGTCGACGAGGTTCCCCGCTGCGTGCAGGCTGCGGACCGCCACGGAGAAGGTGGACAGTGCCTCCTCGACGTCCCCCGCCGCCCAGGCCGCCAGACCGAGGAACCCCGATCCGCCTCCGCGCACCCAATGGTCGTCAGGCCCGGCCAGGTCCAGCGCGCGCCGGGCATGGCGCGCGGTGCCGGGAACGTCGCCTCGTGCCTGGGCCAGCGACGCGCGGTAGACCGAGACCGTTGCCGGAGCGGTACGAAGGTCTTCGGTGTCCGCCCACGCTGCCCTGAGTTCCTCGTCCTCGGCGCCGGCGGCCAGCGCCGCCTCGGCGTCGTCGAGCCGGAGTTCAAGCGCGTCGAGGTCACCGGCCATCAACAGCGACCAGCCGGACACGATGCTCAGAACCGGGCTCCGACGCACCACCTCCTCCGGCAACGCCCGCACCCAGGTCAGAAGCAGGGCGTCCTGCCGGGTGCGGCGCGTGGCCGGCAGCGCTTCCTCCATCAGGTACCCGGCGCGATCGAAGTCGGCGGCGGCGAGCGCGTGCCGGACCGCATCCGCGACGAGGCCGTGTGAGGCGAACCAGGCGCTGGCCCGCTGGTGCAGCTCGTGGACGTGGTCGGATTGCTCGTCGAGCAGACGCGCATGCAGCACGTCCGCGAACAGATGGTGGTAGCGATACCACTGTCGCCGGTCATCGAGCGGCACCAGGAACAGGTTTCCTCGGTCCAGCGTCTCCAGCATGGCCTTGCCGCTGCCTTGCTCGGTGACGGCGTCGCACAACGGAGCGCTCAGCCGGTCCAGGATGGCGGTCTGCAACAGGAACGCCTGAACCTGGTCGGGCTGACGGTGCAAGACCTCCTCGACCAGATAGTCGACGATGAAGCGGTCGTCCCCGGTGAAGCCGGCGATGAAGTCGGCGACGTCGTCGCGCCCCTTCATCGAGATCGCGGCGAGCTGGAGAGCCGCGATCCACCCCTCGGTGCGGTCCTCCAGCGCTGCCACGTCCTCGGACGTCAGCTCGAGGCCCATCGTCTCGTTGAGGTACGCCGTGGCCTCATCAATCGTGAAGCGCAGCTCGGCAGCGCGGATCTCGACCAGCTCGCCACGCGCGCGCAGCCTGGCCAGCGGCATCGCCGGATCGGCGCGGCTGGCGATCACCACATGCAGCTGCGGAGGCGAGTGGTCGAGCAGGAAGGTCATCCCGTCGTGGATCTCGCGCGAGTCGATGACGTGGTAGTCGTCCAGCACCAACACCACGTCGTCCGAGCTGCCGCCGAGGTCGTTGAGCAACGTTGTGAGAACCCCCTCGATCGGCGGTGGTGGCGACTCCTGCATGAGTGCCAGCTCGATCGCGCCGACTTCCGGTGAAACCGTGCGGAGCGCAGTCATCACGTAGGACCAGAAGGACGCGGCATCGTCGTCGCCGCGGTCGAGTGACAGCCAGGCGATGGACCGCCCCTCGGCCGTCAAGCACTCGGCAAGCAGCGTCGTCTTGCCGAAGCCCGCCGGCGCCGACACGAGCGTCAGCTTCGATGCGGTCCCACGGTCCAGAAGCTCGCTCAGTCTTCGGCGCGGCACGAGACCAGGTCGCGGCACAGGGACGAAGAGCTTGGTCTCGAGCAAGGGGGTTGCCATTGCCGACTCCTGTGCGAGCGCATCATGTGGCGGATGCGGGATCCCTCGGCCCGCTCACTCCTCTGCCAGCGTGCCACACATGGACCGTCGGGGAGGCAAGGTGCGCACCAGAAATCCGCAATGACCAGCGCCGACGCCACGATCTTCGTATCCTGTCGCCAACGCAAGAGCGCGATCGCTTCTGTCGATCGCCTGGCTCCTTCCCGCCGCGAGGAGTGCAACATGCCCAACATCCACCGGACCAAGACCGATATCGAGCTCGGGCCCGAGTCACGTCGGACGCAGCCGGTCGGATGGGGATTCATCGCGCTGTACGCGTTGGCCGTGATGAGCACCTCCCTGGTGTTCCTCGCGCCGATGCTGGTCACCATGGCGTTGAAGGTCCGCTCGCTCGTCGGGGTGGAACAGGCCCCCAGCAGCCTGGCGCTCGTCGCCGGGATCGGCGCGCTGGTGGCCATGATCAGCAATCCGTTCTTCGGCCGGATGAGCGACCGCACCTCGTCACGGTTGGGCATGCGGCGGCCCTGGATGGTCATCGGACTGGTGGGCGGTTCCCTCGGCATCCTCATCGTCGCGTTGGCGCCCACCATCAGTGTCGTCCTCGTCGGATGGTGCCTCGCCCAGCTGTTCTTCAATGCCCTGCTCGCCGCCCAGATGGCCGTGCTTCCCGACCAGGTCCCGGTCACTCAACGCGGCCTGGTCTCGGGCGTCCTCGGAATCTGCCTGCCGATCGCCTCGGTGAGCGGCACCTTCGTGGTCCAGCTGTTCACCGGCAACCGGCTCGTGATGTTCATGGCGCCGTGCGCGATCGGCGGGTTCTTCATCCTGCTCTTCGCGCTGACGCTGAAGGATCGGCGGCTTTCCGCGGCGGACCGGCCGGCCTGGTCGCTGCGGGAGTTCGCCGGCACGTTCTACGTCGATCCGCGGAAGAATCCCGACTTCGGCTGGGCCTTCGTCAGCCGGTTGATGTTCGTGCTGGCCTACGCCTTCCTGGTGACCTATCAGGCCTATTTCCTCCTGGACAAGATCGGCAGTGCCGAGGCGAACGTGCCGCAGCAGATCTTCCTCGGCACGCTCGTCCAGTCCGTCGTGCTCGTCGCCGCGTCCCTCATCGGTGGCAAGCTCTCCGACACGACGGGACGGCGGAAAATCTTCGTCTTCGGTGCGTCGATCGTGTACGGCCTGGCCATGTTCGTGATTGCCATCGCCGGCGACTTCAACGGTTACCTCGTCGGCATGGCCATCGGCGGACTCGGCTTCGGCATGTACATGGCCGTCGACCTCGCGCTCGTCGTCGACGTGTTGCCGGACCAGGACAGCGCCGCCAAGGACCTCGGCGTGCTCAACATCGCCGGCGCTCTTCCCTTCTCCATCGCGCCGGCGATCGCGCCGGCCATCCTGGTGGTGGGCGGAGGTAGTTATGGCGTCCTGTTCGCCGTCGCGGGGGTGTGCGCCGTCATCGGAGCCTTCGCCATCCTGCCCGTGAAGCGAGTCCGATGAGCGGACGCAACAACGGCCGGGCCCGTGGAGGGCCCGGCCGTGTCGTCGTCGATCAGGCGTCCATACCCGCCGTGATGGGCGAGGGCCTGAAACCCTTGACGATGAGGTAGACACCGAAGCTGAGCTCCCAGAAGAACTCCGGAATGGTGGCGACCATCTGCCACGCTGATCCTGCGTCGATGACCCCCAACAGCACGGCCGCCCCGGACACGCAGATCAGCGTGCCACCGACGACCCCCAGCACGGCCATGCCGCGTGGCACCAGACGGGAGCGGTACATCAGGTAGCCGAGGATGAGCCCATTTCCGACGCCGACGACGAAGCCGGGGCCGAGCTGGAAGGTCCACTCCTGGAGGACCACGAGCGTGTGCCCGACCGTCATGAGAGCAGCGTCCTCCGCGTCGTTGGCTCCCGAGAAGTCCTGCCGCATGGTCACGATCGTGAGGACGCTGAGGATGCCGACGGCGATGAAGACGCTTTCCATGACCCGGGCGGTGACGAAGCCGAGGGCCAGACCTTCGTGCTGCCGCTTGAGGATGGGGTACAAGGCGACGGCGGTGCCGATGTTGGCGATGATGAGGATCATCTCGGACAGGGCTCCCCACAGCACCCGCGTGTCCTCCCCGCCGCCGACGATGTAGTCGGTGCCTTGGAAAAGTGGTGGGTAGAAGCCGAACTTGGCGGCGATGGACGTGATGTAGGTGATCACGAAGAGCACGCCGACGACGAGCGCGGTCTTCCTGAGCGAGCCCATCGGGGCTCGTCCGGTTGCCTTCGTGGCTGATGGTTGAACGGTGGTGGCCATGTCGGTCTCCTATGTCGTGTGCTGGTCGGGTTCGACGCGAGTGACCGAGACCAGCGGCAGGCCGACATCGCGAATCTTCTGGAGCAGGCCATGCAGCGCGGCCTGGTCGATCACTGAGCCATGGATGAGGGTGGTGCCATCGCTCTCGTGCGTGAGAGTGAGCCCGTCGAACCATGCAGTCCATCGGGTGTCGAGGTGCCCTTGGAGGCGGATCTCGTACCGTCCGGTTTCGCTCATGGGCTGAAGCTAGGAGCGGATGTGATGAGCTGTGATCACCACATCTGATGAATCAGGTGATGATTCCGCGTCGGCCTATCGGCCGCGCGGCCGTGACGACAGATCGAGCTCTTGAGCCCGTCGCACCGCTGACCGGCGGTTGTTCACGCCGAGCTTGGCGTAGATGTTCCTGGTGTGGGTTCGCACGGTGTTCAAGGACACGACGAGCTCGCGTGCGATGTCCGGACCGCTGAGGTCCGTCTCGAGCAGTCGGAGCACATCGAGCTCACGTTCGCTCAGTGGCTCGATCAAGGCCTGCGTGCCGGTCGTTGCATCCTCGGTGGCGCCGAAGGCGGTCAGTAGCCGCCGCACGTAGGCCGGGGTGATCCCGCGTTCCGCGGCCGCTTCCAGTAGGGCCGCCATGGGAGGCCCCTCGTCGATGATGATGCGGACGTAGCCTTCCGGCTCGGCCAGGGCACACGCGCGCTCGAACACCACCAGCGCAGCGGACGTGTCGCCGCGCTCCTGGTGCGCGACCGCAAGCAGCACCAGGATCTCGATGACGCTTCCCGTCCGGCCCCCGTCCTCTGCAGCGCGCAGGAGCCGTCCCAGGAGCGGCGACGCCTCGTCGGCCGGTAGCGCCCTGGCGAGCGTGATGTACTCGAACTCGCGCAGGTAGCTGAGGTCGTCCTCGGCGGAAAGGCCCCGCTCGTGGGCCCACCTCAGGGCTTCGTCAACCCGCCCCTGCGCGATCCACATCCGTGCCCTCAGCGCCGCAACCGGACGCACGTTGGGCGAGAAGTCACCGACGTACCGGCGCTCCGCCTCGTCGAGCAGGGCGACCGCGCCCGCGAGATCGCCTTCAGCCTCGCGAATCCGGGCCATCGCGACCCGCCAGCGATAGGGGTTCTGCGGCAGCCCGCGGTGCTCGCCCAGCTCCTGGCTCTGAAGCAAGACCTGCGTCGCGGCCTGCAGGTCGTCCCGCTCGCGATGGATGGCGCTCATGCCGACGTACATGTCAGCCGTCCCCCGAAGAATCGACGCACCCTGCTCAGCTGCCAGTTGCAGTGCCTGCTCGTACGTTCGCATCGCCTCGCCGAGACGGCCCTGGACGACCCGAAGATCCCCCAAGGTGATCGCGCAACCGAGGACGTCTGAGATGTGGCCGGCCCGCTTCATGCTCGCCGTGCAGTCGGTGTACGCCGCGTGCGCGGCCTCCAGGTCGCCGCTCGCCCACGACGCGAGTCCCATGAGTGCCGACGCGGCCCCACGCGCGACGTCGTCGTCCTCATGGAGGAGGCCGAGTGCCCGGCGGGCGTGGGCCACCGTCGTGGCCGCGTCGCCCAGCATCAGCGCCTGCCCAGCTCGGTGGACGGCGATTGAACCCGGTAGTCGGCGGAACTCCTCGTCGTCCACGACGACCCCGTCATCCGAGTCCAGCAATCGCTCGGCGTCGCGCAGCAGCGGCTCCACCCCGTCGACCTCGCCTGTGGACATCAAGGCACCGGCATAGCCATTGCTGAGCACGGGCCGGACGTGGAAGAGCTCCTCCGGAAGCTTCTCGAGCCAGCCGCGCAACGTCGCTTCCCGTCTGTCCCGGCGGAACACCGGCATCGCGATCTCCACAAGGCCCGCGGCGCGATCGAAGTCCTCGGCGGCCAGCGCATGATCGACGGCCATGGCCTTCTCGCCCTCGTTCTCGTACCACTGGCTCGCTCGCCGGTGCAGGTCCGGCAGGAGGTCGTGCTGCTCGTCCAGCAGTCGCGCGTGCAGCACGTCCGCGAAGAGATGGTGGTAGCGGTACCACTGCCGGCGGTCGTCGAGAGGGATCAGGAAGAGGTTCCACCGGTCCAGTGCCTCGAGCATGGCCTTGCCGCCATCCTGACCAGTGACGGCATCGCACAGTGGTCCGCTCAGCCGGCCCAGGACGGAGGTCTGCAGCAGGAAGACCCGGACGTGTTCGGGCTGGTGCTCCATCACTTCCTCGACCAGGTAGTCGACGACGTAACGATCGTCGCCCGCGAAGCCGGCGATGAAGCCCGAGACGTCGTCTCGCCCCTCCATCGAGAGCGCAGCGAGCTGGAGCGCCGCGACCCAGCCCTCGGTGCGCCCTTCCAACGCGGCCACGTCCTCCGCCGTCAGCTCCAGCTGCATCACATCGTTCAGGTACGACGCGGCCTCGTCGGGTGTGAAGCGGAGGTCAGCCGCCCGAACCTCGACCAGCTCGCTCCGTGCCCGCAGCCTGGCCAGCGGCAGCGCGGGGTCCGCGCGGGTGGCGATCACGAGATGGAGCTGTGGAGGCACATGGTCGAGCAGGAACGCCATCGCCTCGTGCACTCCGCGCGAGTCGATGAGGTGGTAGTCGTCGAGCACCAGGACGACGTCATCGGAGATGGCCCCGAGGTCGTTGAGCAGCGGAGTCAGCACCATCTCGATCGGAGGTGGTTGCGGCTCCTGCAGAAGGGTGAGTGCACTCGTCCCGACTGCGGGCGCCACCGTGCGCAGCCCGGCGATCAGATGGGCCCAGAACGACACGGGATCGTTGTCGCCGCCGTCGAGCGACAACCACGCGGCGGACCGCTCCTTGCCCGCCAGCCACTCGGCGAGGAGAGTCGTCTTGCCGAATCCGGCCGGCGCCGAGACGAGCGTCAGCTTCGACGCGATCCCGCGGTCCAGCCGCTCACCCAGTCGCGGCCGCGGCACGAGACCCGGCCGTGGTCTCGGGACATAGAGCTTTGTCTCGAGCAGGCGGATCGACACGACACATCACCCACTGACTGGAGTCCTGCTGCGCCAACGTACCCCGGCCGGACGGACATAGGGGGCTGGTTTGGCGGGCGCACCTCTCGGCCGCGGTTGCTAGGTTGGAACAAGGCGCAAGAACCGCAAAAAGACGGAGGCGTCCGATGTCCACCGAAGAAGACAAGGCCCTGTTGCGTCGTGCCCAGGACGAGATTTACGGCGAAGGGCGCCTCGACTCCATCGAGGACCTTCTCCTGGACGACGTCATCGCCCACGAACCTGATGGAGACGTGCGGGGCGTCGAGGAAGTCAAGTGGTACCTCGCCCCGTACCTGGCCGCCTTTCCGGACATGAGCGTGACAGTCGAGGACGTCATCGCCGAAGGGGACAAAGTGGTCAACCGCTACAGGTTTCGCGGCACCCACACGGGAACGACGGAAGAGTACGGTCCGCCCACCGGCAAGCAGCTGGTGATCGAGGGCATCACGCTCTACCACTTCAAGGATGGCAAGGTGGCGGAGATGTGGGACAGCTACGACAGTTTGGCTGTCATGCAGCAGCTGGGGCTCATGTCGGGGGCCGAGCCCCCTTCCCGAGCTAGTGGCCTGGACCGGAGCTTCGTGTAAGGGGTCGTCCGATTGACTCCAGGATCTGTTCGGCAGTCATCGCACTTGCTCCCCGGGTAGGAGTCGAACCTACGTCGCTAATCCTGATTCAAAGTCAGGCGGGCCCTGCCGGCAGACCAACCGGGGACTGCGCCCTCAGGTTACCGGGAGCGTGCGGTGCGCCACGGCGAAGGCGCGCGTGAACGGGAGCACGGTACCCCACGGCTTTGCCGGGTAGGCGTCGCGTAGCGCGGCCTTGTACTCGGTCTCGAAGCGGTCACGCAGGTTGTCGGGCAGGGACTGGAGGACGGGGCGGGCGCCGGTGCCGGAGATCCAGGAGAACACCGGGTCGTCGCCATGGAGGACGTGCAGGTAGGTCGACTGCCAGACGTCGACGTCCCAGCCGAGATCGGCGAACAGCTCCAGGTACGACTCCGGGTCCGTGCCTCGGGGGCCCCGGACGCCTGCCATGTACTCGGCATATGGCGGACGCGAGGAGATCTCGTGGAGCAGCGCGTGGCTCGGCGCCGTCATGTTGTTCGGCACCTGGATGGCGAAGGCTCCTCCTGGCGCGACGTGACCGGCGAGCCTGCGGATCACGTCGAGCTGGTCGGGTACCCACTGGAACAGGGCGTTGGAGACGATCAGGTCGACCTGCCCGTCAGGCTCCCATTTCGCCGCGTCCGCCTCGACGTACTCGGCGCTGAGGTCAGCGGCCTGAGCTCGGGCCGCCGCGATCATCTCCGGCGACGAGTCGACGCCCACGATCCATGCCGTCGGCCAGCGGCTGTGCAGCACCGGCGTCAGCTGCCCCGGTCCGCACCCGAGGTCGACGATCGAGGCCGGGGTCACGTCGACCCGGGCGATGAGGTCGAGGAACGGTCGGCCGCGCTCGCCGGCGTGGCGCAGGTAGAGCGCCGGGTTCCACGCCGCCGTCATGCTTGCGTTCGCTCCAGCCAGCCGGCGAGTGACATCAGGGTCGCGTCGTCACCTCGGCGCGCGATCAGCTGCACGGCCAGCGGAAGTCCGGCGTCCGTACGTCCCATCGGCATCGAGACGGCCGGTGTGCCGGCATGGTTCCACTGAGCCGTGTACGGGTAGAACTTGTTCATCCCGAGCGCCGTGCGGATTCCCCCGCGGCCGTCGAAGTGGCCGATCGGCAGCGCCGGGCCGCTCATCACCGGCGTCAGGAGAATGTCGACGCCGAGGTCGTCATGCACGGCGGCCCCCCACCTGTCGCCGGCATCCCGGGCCCTCGCGATGGAGCCGGGTCCGAAGGGACGACCGAGCCGGGCGATCTGACGCGTGCGCTTCTCGAGGGTGGCAGGCTCGTCAGACGCAGCGGCCATGTCGCGGATGCCGGCGAGGAAGCGGACAGTGAGCAGCTTCGCCTCGAGACCATACGGAATCGAAACCTCGCGCACATCGTGCCCCGCCCCCGCGAGCAACGAGGCGACCAAATCGAGGGCGCCGCGGACCTGCGGGTCGAGCGGCGAGGCACGCGTCGCCGCCGACGCACTGGTCGACAGGCCGACGCGCATGGGCTTCGGATCGGTCGCGGCGGCATCGACGAGGTCGGTGTCGAACGACCCCAGGGCTTGGAGGTAAAGGGCGGCGTCCGTGACCCGCTGGGCGAGGCCCCCTTGGGTCGATAATCCGTGCCAGCCACCTGAGCTGGGCATCGTGCCGTGGGTCGGCTTGAAGCCGACCAGACCACAGGAGGCGGCCGGGATGCGGATCGAGCCAGCACCGTCGGAAGCGGTGGCTGCGCTCACCGCGCCAGCAGCGACCAGCGCCGCCGATCCGCCCGATGACCCGCCGGGCGAGTGGTCGAGGTGGTGGGGGTTTCGAGTGATGCCGTAGGTCTCGGACTCGGTAAAGCCGAAGGCCACCAGCTCGGGGAGAGTCGTCGTCGCGACCGGCACCATGCCGGCGCGGCGAATGCGGAGGATCAGCTCGGCGTCGGCTGTGGCCGGACGCGTGATGGCCCGGGTGCCGAGGGTGGTGACGCGACCGGCGATGTCCAGCTCGTTCTTGATGGCGATGGGGACGCCGAGCAGAGGTCCGTCGTCACCGTCGGCGCGACGTCGGTCGGCCTCGGCCGCGGCGTCGAAGGCGTCGTCGGTGAGCAGCTCGACCACGGCGTTCAGGCGGGCGTTCTCGCGCTCGACGGCCGCGAGGGTGGCGACGGTCAGGTCGCGTGCGGTCAGGGCCCCCGATCTCATCGCGGCCACCTGTTGGGTGGCTCCGGCGCTTACGAGCTCATCGACGTCCATGACGGCAACGTAGCCCCTAACATGGCCGGGTGCCCGAGGAGTCGAACGAGCCCGACGAGGTCGACATCATCGTCGCGGCGTGGAAGCGGGAGCGGCCGGACGTCGACGTATCGGCGATGCAGGTGCTGAGCCGCGTCTCCCGTCTCGCCCGCCATCTCGATCGCGCCCGCAAGCAGGCGTTCGCCGCGCACGATCTCGAGACCTGGGAGTTCGACGTCCTCGCTGCTCTGCGTCGTGCCGGTTCGCCGTACGACCTTTCGCCGGGCCGGCTCGTGGCCGAGACGCTGGTGACGAGCGGCACGATGACGAACCGTGTGGACCGACTGGTGGCCCGCGGCCTGGTGGAGCGCCGCCCCGACCCGGACGACCGCCGCGGTGTCCTCGTGAGCCTCACCGCATCCGGACGCCGGACCGTCGACGCCGCCCTCGACGAGCTGCTGGCCCATGAGCGGGAGATCCTCGGCGCGCTCGACCCGGCCGACGCGACCCGGCTGGCCGACGCGCTGCGCACGCTCGCTCGCCAGGTCTAGGCTCGAGCAGTGGCGGAGATCCGTCCGGCCGGCTCGAGCCGGAGAGCACACCTCGCGGAGCTCTTCGGCCGCGCCTTCGTCACCGAGCCGACGATGACGTGGCCACTCGGCGGAAGGGCGGACGACCTCGAGGAACGCTGCATTCGAGCGTACGGACGGTACCTCGAGCCACTCATGGACCTGGGGATCGTCTGGGAGACCGCTGATGGACACGGTGCCCTCATACTCGTGCCGCCCGAACAAGACGGTGCGTGGGACGACGCACTGGCGCAGGTCGACGATGCGCTGGCGCAGGATGTGACCGACGACGCTGGGGGTCGCCACCACCGTTTGTGGGGGTGGATCGCATCGAAGATTCCGCCCGAGCCCCTCTGGCAGCTCGACTCCGTCGCGGTCGAGCCTGGCTGGCAAGGGCATGGGATCGGCTCGGCGCTCATCGAGTTCGGGCTCGAGCACGCACGCGACAGCAACCTTGCTGTCATTCTCGAGACGGGAACGCAACGCAATGTCCCGCTCTACGAGCGTCATGGGTTCCAGGTCGTCGAGGATGCGGACCCGCCCGAGGGCGGCCCTCACGTCTGGTTCATGCGCCGCAACCCTTGACTGGCGCGAACGCCACCTAGGTGGTGAGAGCCAACCAGGCGTCCTCGGCCTGCTCGCGGCGGGCTACGACCTCGCGGTGCTGCGCGTCGAGAGGGACGAGGCTGTCCGGGTCGGTGGCGGCCTCGACCATCTGCTTCTCGAGCTCGGCCTCGCGGGCCGACAGCTTCTCGATCTGACGTTCCAGGCGGTCGATGTCCTTGCGGTTCCGACGCGCACGCTGCGACGTGGACGCTGTTTCGACGGATTCGGCGGCCGGTTGCCGGGACGACTCCTGCATCGCCCGCAGCCGTAGGTACTCGTCGATGCCGCCGGGGAGATGGCGAAGGCGCCCATCGAGCACGGCGAACTGGTGGTCGGTGACGCGCTCGACCAGGTAGCGGTCGTGCGAGACGACCAGGAGCGTTCCCGGCCAGGAGTCGAGGAGGTCCTCGATCGCCGCGAGCATGTCGGTGTCGAGGTCGTTGGTGGGCTCGTCGAGGATCAGCACGTTCGGCTCGGCTAGCAGGACGACGAGCAGCTGCAGGCGACGCTTCTGACCGCCGGAGAGATCACGCACCGGTGTCGCGAGCTGGCCCTTCGCGAAGCCGAGCCGCTCCAGCAGCTGACCGGGCGAGAGCTCCTGGCCGGCCGCCACGAACGTAGTGCGCTGCTGCGCGATGACGTCACTGACACGGTCGGCCGCAAAGGGTTCGAGCTCGGCGAGAGTCTGCGACAGCGCGCCGACCTGCACCGTCTTGCCGCGTTTCACCCGTCCGGAGGTCGGCTTCACCGCGCCCGTGACCAGACCGAGCAGTGTGCTCTTGCCCGCGCCGTTGACGCCCAGGATGCCGGCGCGCTCCCCCGCCGCGATGCGCCACTCGACCTCGCGCAGCACCTCCTGCTCACCGAAGGACACGGAGACGTCGAGCAGATCGACGACATCCTTGCCGAGACGGGCCGTGGCGAGCTGAGTGAGCTCGGTGCGGTCGCGCGCCGGGGGCTCCCGCTCGATGAGCGCGTTCGCAGCATCGATGCGGAACTTCGGCTTCGACGTGCGCGCGGGGGCACCTCGCCGCAGCCAGGCGAGCTCCTTGCGCATCAGGTTCTGGCGGCGAGACTCCGCTGCGGCCGCCTGCCGGTCGCGCTCGACCCGCTGCAGCACATAGGCCGCGTAACCGCCCTCGAACGGATCGACGGCACCGTCGTGCACCTCCCACGTGTGGGTGCACACCACGTCGAGGAACCAGCGGTCGTGCGTGACGACGGCCAAGCCGCCGGAGCCGGTCGGCCAACGCGCCTTCACGTGCTCGGCGAGCCAGGTGACGCCCTCGAGATCGAGGTGGTTGGTGGGTTCGTCGAGGAAGACGACATCGTGCTCGCCCACGAGCACCTGCGCCAGGGCGACGCGTCGCCGCTGGCCACCGCTGAGCTCGCCGATCCGGCCACCCCACGGGACGTCGGCCAGCAGACCGGAGATGACGTCGCGGATCCGCGCGTCGCCGGCCCACTCGTGCTCGGCCGTGTCGGCCACGACCGCGTCCGCGACGACGACCTCGGGTGCGAGGGTGTCGGCCTGGTCGAGGAATCCGATCCGGAGGTCGCGGCGCCAGGTGACGCGGCCGTCGTCGGGCTCGATCTGGCGGGCCAGCACACGAAGGAGAGTCGACTTGCCGTCGCCGTTGCGACCCACCACCCCGATGCGGTCGCCGTCTCCGAGTCCGAGACTGACGCCGTCGAGCACTCGTCGGCTTGGGAACGCGAGGCGCAGCGCCTCGCCGCCGAGAAGCGGTGGCATCAGATGAGGCGTGCGCCCTGGACGGGTCCGCGAGCCTGGATGACGTCGGCTGCAACGCCAGCACCCGCAAGCGCCATCGCGATGTCGAGGCTGTGCGCCTCGTCGGCCGCGAGGAACAGGCAAGTGGGTCCGGATCCGGAGACGACGGCGCCGAGAGCGTCCGCCTGGAGGCCGAGGTCGAGGGTGCCGCGCAGCTCCGGACGCATCGACAGCGCCGCGTCGGTGAGATCGTTGGAGAGCGTGGCACCGAGCTCGGCGGCGTCGCCGGCCCGGAGGGCGGCCAGCAGGTCGTCGGCCACCGCGGGCTCAGGGAGACCGGCACCGTCGTTGAGCCGGTCGAACTCGGCGAAGACGTCGCGCGTCGGCAGGCCTTGGGACGCCACCGCGATGACCCAAAAGTACGAGCCGCGTGCCAGCACCGGGCTGATGACCTCCCCCCGACCGCCACCGATGGCGTTGCCGCCGTGAAGGAGGAAGGGAACGTCGCTTCCCAAGGAGGACGCCATTTCTTCGAGCTCCTGACGTCCAAGACCTGTCCCCCACACCTCGTTGCACGCGACGAGGGCAGCGGCGGCATCGGCGGATCCGCCGGCCATGCCGCCGGCCACCGGGATCACCTTGCGGATCGCCAGCCGGGCACCGCCCTCGATTCCGGTGTTGTCGCGCAGCAGCCTCGCGGCTCTGACGGCGAGGTTGTCGTCATCGGTCGGCACGTCGATCGACTCGACCAACCGGTCGGCTTCGATGTGGACGGAGACCGTGATGTCATCGGAGTCGTCGATGGCCGTGGCGCGCACTTCGTCGTGGACGTCGAGCGCCTGGTAGACGGTCGCCAGCGAGTGGAAGCCGTCGTCGCGAACGGGGCCAACGCCCAGGCAGAGGTTGATCTTCGCGGGCACCCGCGCGGTCGCTGACATCACCGCTCCAACCTAGGGCAGCGAACAAGCGAGACGGGCGAAGTCGCGCACGTCAAGCTGCTCGCCCCGGGTACGCGGGTCGATGCCGGCGGCGACGAGCGCCTGCGCGGCAGCATCAGGAGAACCGGCGAGGCGAGCCAGTGCCGACCGCAGGGTCTTGCGGCGCTGGGCGAAGGCGGCGTCGATGACGGCGAATGTGCGCCGACGCAGGGCGTCGTCGCCGGGAGGGGGATGCCGCGACCACGAGACGAGCGCGGAGTCGACGTTGGGTGCCGGCCAGAACACGGTTCGGCTGACGTTTCCGGCGAGCTCGACGTCCGCGTACCAAGCAGCCTTGGCGCTCGGCACGCCATACGTGCGCGAGCCAGGGCCGGCCGCGAGGCGGTGCGCCACTTCCGCCTGCACCATCACCAGTCCGGACGTGATGGAGTCGAACCGCTCGAGGAAGTTCAGGAGCACCGGCACCGAGACGTTGTAGGGCAGATTCGCCACCAGGGCGGTGGGCGGCGGCCCGGGCAACGACTCGACGCGCATGGCGTCCGCCTCGACGAGATCGAGCCGGTCGACATGGTCGGGCGCCCGGTCGGCCACGGTAGCCGGCAGACGGGCGGCCAGCACGGGATCGACCTCGACGGCAATGACGTGGCGTGCCGCATCCAGCAGCCCGAGGGTCAGGGAGCCGAGACCAGGACCCACCTCAACGACGACGTCGTCGACGCCCACCCCGGACGTCCGCACGATGCGGCGCACGGTGTTGGCGTCGACGACGAAGTTCTGGCCACGCTGCTTGGTCGGACGCAGTCCGATGTCAGCGGCGATCCGGCGCACATCAGTGGCACCGAGCAGCCTGGGTGCGGTCAGTCGAACCTCGCGTGAGCGCAGCCCCACTGGCCCCAGCCAGAGCGCTTCTGCAGGATCTCGGCGTACTTGATCTGCGTCTCGCGGCTGTGCTCGTGCGGGAGGCCGGGGCCGCCCACGCTGTGCCAGGTGGCAGCGCTGAACTGCAGGCCGCCGTAGTAGCCGTTGCCGGTGTTGATGCTCCAGTTGCCGCCGGACTCGCACTCGGCGA
>NZ_JBOHDT010000145.1:0-5960 GCF_050700635.1 Aeromicrobium sp. | reverse complement strand
GGACGAGGCGCTGATCAGGCTCGATCTGGCCGAGATGCTCGTCGAGGCCGGGTACGACGTGGTCGCCGAGGCGGGCGACGGGGAGGAGGCGGTGGCTCTCACGATGGAGCACCGGCCCGACCTGGTGGTGATGGACGTCAAGATGCCGCGCCTCGACGGCATCGCCGCCGCCGCCCAGATCGCGCGCTACCGCATCGCCCCGGTGGTGATGCTCACCGCGTTCAGCCAGCGGGAGCTCGTCGAGCGGGCCCGCGAGTCCGGCGCCATGGCCTACCTCGTCAAGCCCTTCACGATCACCGACCTCGTGCCGGCGATCGAGATGGCGATGAGCCGGTTCGATGAGATCACCGGGCTCGAGCGGGAGGTCGGCGACCTCACCGAGCGGCTCGAGGCGCGCAAGGCCGTCGAACGCGCCAAGTCGACGCTGCAGGAGGCTCTCGGGCTCACCGAGCCCGAGGCGTTCGGCTGGATCCAGCGCACCGCCATGGATCTGCGACTCACGATGCACCAGGTGGCACAGCAGGTCATCGAGAAGGGGCCGGACCTCGGTCGAGACGCCTGAGGGCGATCGGTTACAAAAGGGCTACGAACAGGAACAATCGCGTCACGGATACACCATCTGACCCCTGAGACGACTACGTTCGGGCATACCCGTTCATCGGTCCGCCCCGGGCCGATCGACCGACCATCCGGAGGATCAATGAAGCGCAGTACCAAGACTTTGCGTCTCGCGGCTGTCGCCAGCGCCGGCGCGCTCGTGCTGGCCGCGTGCGGCGGAGGCGGCGACGAAGGTGGAGACACAGGCGGCGAGGCAGCCGCCAAGGGCGACGGCACACTGACCGTGGGCACCCTGTTGCCCTCGACCGGTGACCTTGCGTTCCTCGGCCCGCCGGAGTTCGCCGGCGTCGACCTCGCCGTCAACGACATGAACGAAGCTGGCGGCGTGCTCGGCCAGGACGTCCCCAAGGCGACCAGGGCCGACTCCGGCGACGGCACGCCCAAGATCGCGCCCGGCTCGGTCGACAAGCTGCTCGGAGCCGACGTCGACACCATCATCGGTGCCGCGAGCTCGAGCGTCTCGCTCAGCGTGATCGACAAGATCATCAACGCCGGTGTCGTGCACTTCTCGCCAGCCAACACCTCGACCGCCTTCGACACCTACGACGACAAGGGCATGTACTTCCGTACGGCTCCGTCCGACGTGCTCCAGGGCAACGTGCTCGGCAACCTCGTCCTGCAGGACGGTGCGAAGAGCGTGGCGATCCTGGCCCGCCAGGAGGCATATGGCGAGGCGCTGGCCGACAACACGGAGAAGACCATCAAGGACCAGGGCGGCGAAGTCTCGGCCAAGGTTCTCTACAGCGTCGACGCCACGTCGTACACGTCCGAGGTCCAGAAGATCAAGGACGCCAAGCCCGACGCCATCGTGCTGATCTCGTTCAACGAAGCCACGAAGATCATCCCGGAGTTCGAGTCCGCAGGAATCGGCCCCAAGGACGTCCAGACCTACTTCGTCGACGGCAACACCGCCGACTACAGCAAGGACTTCCCGAAGGGCACGCTGGAGGGCGTGAAGGCCACGTTCCCGGGCGCTGAACTGACGGGTGACTTCAGGAATCGTCTCCTCGAGGTCGACCCCAAGCTCAAGGACTTCACCTACGGTCCGGAGAGCTACGACGCGACGATCATGTCGGGCCTTGCGGCCGAGGCGGCCAAGAGCGACTCCGGCGAGGCCATCTCATCCGAGCTGATCAACATCTCGCGGGACGGTGAGAAGTGCTCCACCTTCGCCGACTGCGTGAAGCTGATCAAGGACGGTACCGACATCGACTACGAGGGTGTCTCCGGTCCAGTCGACCTGAACGACACCGGCTCCCCGTCGAAGGCGACGATCGGTATCTTCGAGTTCCAGAACAACAACAACTACAAGAACACGGACTACATCACCGGCGTCGTCGAGTGATCTAGTTCAGTACGTGAAGGGCCCCGGCTTCGGCCGGGGCCCTTCCGCTGTCCAGCCCATTCGCGGTAGGAGAGAACGAATGACCTCCTCAGCCTTCCGGACCCTCGTCCTGCTCATGGCCGTCGCTTTTGTGGTCTCGGTCGTGCACTACGTCGACAACACCGTCAACTACGGCGACTTCCCGCAGCCAGAGCCCGGCAGCGGCGTCCCCAATCCGCCGCGGTGGCTCGTCGGTGCGGCATGGTTCTTCTTCACGGCGTTCGGAGTGTTGGGACTGTGGTGGTTAGCGCACGGTCGGACCGCCTGGGCAGCTGTCGCCATCGCTGCCTACTCAGGCAGCGGGCTCGTCGGATTCGCCCACTACGCCGTTCCCGGCGCCACGGACATGGTGTGGTGGCGACAGGCACACGTCATCGCCGACATCATCTGCGGCGTGCTGCTGTTCGGCTTCGCGCTCTGGTTGGCGCTGAGGTTCAGGCCTTCGCCAGCGTCCCCAGGTACAGCTCGATGACCTTGGGGTCGTTCATGAGCTTCTCGCCGCTGGCGGTGTAGGCGTCCTTGCCCTGGTCGAGCACGTAGCCGCGGTCGCAGATCTGCAGACAACGACGGGCGTTCTGCTCGACCATGACCACCGAGACGCCGGCGGCGTTGATGTGTTTGGTCTGCAGGAACACCTCGTCCTGCAGGGCGGGGGAGAGGCCTGCCGAGGGCTCGTCGAGCAGCAGCACCGAAGGCTCCATCATCAGGGCCCGACCCATCGCGACCATCTGCCGCTCACCGCCAGACAGGGAGCCGGCCCGCTGGTCCTTGCGCTCGGCGAGGCGCGGGAAGATCCCCGCGACGTAGTCGAATCGCTCGGGGAACGTCTTCGGGGCGAGATAGACACCCATCTCGAGGTTCTCGCCGACGGAGAGCGACGGGAAGACATTGTTCGTCTGCGGGACGTAGCCGATGCCGGACGCGACGAGCTTGTCGGCCCGCGCGTTGGTGATGTCCTCACCCTTGAGCGTCACCGTGCCCTCATGGACGTTGACGAGGCCGAACATGGACTTGAGGAGCGTGGACTTGCCGGCACCGTTCGGGCCGATGATGCCCACCAGCTCGCCGTCGTGGCAGTGCAGGCTGGCGCCGTTGAGGATGTTGACGCCCGGAAGGTAGCCCGCGATGAGGTTGTCGGCGTGCAGCACCGCTCCCTCAGGCAAGGAGGTGTCGACAGACGTCGGCGAGGATTTGGGTGCAGCATCGGATTCTGGCATCAGTTCTCCTCGGCTTGCTGGATCTCGGCCTCGATCTCGGCGGCGGCCTCCGCGGCGATCTTCTCCTCGTCCTCGAACGACAGCTCGGCGTCGTGGTGGGCGCCGAGGTACGCGTCGATGACGGCCGGATCGGCCATGACGTCGTCGGGTGGGCCCTCGGCCACGATCTTGCCCTGGGCCATGACGACCACCCAGTCGGAGATGTCACGGACCATGTCCATGTCGTGCTCGACGAACAACACGGTGCGGCCCTCGTCGCGCAGCGACTTCACGTGGCCGAGCAATGACTGCTTGAGGGCTGGGTTCACGCCCGCCATCGGCTCGTCGAGCATGATCAGCTCGGGGTCGACCATGAGCGCGCGGGACATTTCGAGCAGCTTGCGCTGACCGCCGGACAACGACCCGGCGAAGTCGTCACGTTTCGTGTCGAGCGTGAACCGTCCGAGGAGGTCTTCAGCCCGTTCGGTGTTGGAGGACTCCTGGTCGCGCCACAGGAACTTGAAGACGCTGGAGAGCAGCTTCTCGCCCCGCTGGCCGGTGGCACCGAGACGCATGTTCTCGATGACCGTGAGGCGCGAGAGCACCTTGGTCAGCTGGAAGGTGCGCACCATGCCCTTGCGGGCCACCTTGTACGGCGGCACGCCGTCGAGACTCTCTCCGTTGAACGTCCACGCTCCGGTGTCGGGCTTGTCGAAGCCGGTCAGCAGGTTGAAGAACGTCGTCTTGCCGGCACCGTTCGGCCCGATCAGCGCGGTGATCTTGCCCCGCTCGACCTCGAAGTGCTCGACGTCGACTGCCCTCAGGCCGCCGAACGCCCTGACGACATTGTCGGCGACGAGGATCGCGTCGTTCTTGGTCTGCCCGGGGGTGGTGACCTTCTCTGTCTCAACGGCCATCGATCGCCAGCTCCCTTCTATCTCCAAAGATGCCTTGCGGTCGGAAGATCATCAACAGCATCAGCACCAGGCCCAGGACGATGAGGCGCATCAGGCTGGCCTGGTCGGAGGACATGATGAAGTCGGGGATGATGTCGTCACCTGTCGCCTTGTCGAAGAACAGGTCGAGTCCGTTGAGGAAGAACCAGAAGATCAGCGCGCCCGCGACGGGACCGAACACTCGGGCGGCGCCACCGATCAACAGCACGGTGTAGACGAAGAAGGTGGTATCTGTAGCGAAGTCGGACGGTGCCACATTGTTCGTCGCGACACCGCTCAGGATGCCGGCCATCGCGCCGATCACGCCACCGAGGATGAGCGCCTGCATCTTGTAGGCGTAGACGTTCTTGCCCAGGCTGCGGACCGCGTCCTCGTCCTCGCGGATGCCCTTCAGGACGCGTCCCCACGGGCTCCGCATCAGCAGGAAGGTGAGCCCGCACAGCAGCAGTGCCAGCGTCCAGCCGAGGATCATGATGAAGAAGTCGTAACTTCGCCAGGACACGAACCCGAAGTCGGCACCGCCGCGCGGGATCGGGTTGAGCGCGGTGAGGGAGTCGGCGAAGCCGAACCGGCCGTCCTGACCGCCGAACTGGTTGTTGAGGCTGGCCGCACCGAGGACTTGGCGGATCACCTCGGCCGCGGCGATCGTCGCGATCGCGAGGTAGTCGGCCCGAAGCCGCAGCGTCGGCACACCGAGCACGAGGGCGAGCAGCACGGCGGCCAGCAGGCCGACGAGCATGCTCAACCACAGATTCTGGCCCCACGTCTGCACGAGCGCTCCGACGGCGTAACCGCCGACCATCATGAACGCGGCCTGTCCGAAGTTCAGCAGGCCCGTGTAGCCGAAGTGGATGTTGAGGCCGATCGCGGCCAGGCAGTAGATGATCGCCTGAGGGCCGAGCGCCTGCTCGATGGCCCCGCTGAGGACGTCCAACCAGCTCATCGTCGTCTCCCTTCCCTCAACCGACCCGCTGGGCGCGTCCGAGGAGGCCCTGAGGTCGAACCAGGAGCACCAGGATCAGCACCACCAGTGCCGTTACGTACTTGAGCTCGGGCGGCAGCACGAGCGAGGACATCTCGACCATCACGCCGACGAGCAGGCTGCCCGCCATCGTGCCCCAGATGGTGCCGAGACCACCCAGGGTGACGCCGGCGAACACCAGGAGCAGGATCTTGAATCCGAACTGATAGTCGAAGCCGTAGTTCATGCCCCACAGCACGCCGCTGAGGCCGGCAAGTGCGGCGCCGACGATCCAGACCGTGAGGATGACACGGTCGACGTCGATGCCGGAGGACGCGGCGAGCGGCGGGTTGTCGGAGACCGCTCGGGTCGCCTTGCCGAGCCGTGTCCGCTGGACGGCGAGGGACACGACGACCAGCACCACGACGCAGATGACGCCAGTCCAGACGAGGCGCGCGGAGATGTCGATCGGGCCGAGATCCAAGGGCGCGCGTTGGATCGGCACGTCGCGGAACTGGTTGTTGTCGGCCCCGAATATGTACTGGAAGATGTTCCGCAGGAAGATCGCCAGACCGATGCTGACGATCATCATGGCGATCAGTCCGGTGCCGCGCCCCCGCAGAGGCTTCCAGAGGAGGATGTCGTTGGCGTAGCCAAACACACCGGCCAGTATCACGGCGAGGATCGCCGCTGGGACGAACGCCCAGCCCCACTGGTTCTGGAAGAGGAACGCGACCAGGGCGCCGAAGGTGATGAGCTCACCGTGGGCAAAGTTCGTGAGGCCGGTGGTACCGAAGACCAGTGACAGGCCGAGCGCGCCGAGGGCCAGCAGCAGTCCGAGGAAG
>NZ_JBOHDT010000144.1:0-3199 GCF_050700635.1 Aeromicrobium sp. | reverse complement strand
CTGAACGTAACTCCCCCATGTGACGCTGGCTGTCTGCTGCGCGATGTCACAGATGGCTGGGGCTGTCTCGTCTTGGAGTCAGACAGATTTTCGGCCACTGAAAGGTGACGGTCATGCGGGTGTTCGTGGCGGGCGGAACCGGGGCCATCGGCAGACGGCTGGTGCCACAGCTCGTGGCGCGAGGCCATCAGGTGACGGCGACGACGACGGGCGCGGACAAGCTGAGGCTGCTGGAGCAGCTCGGGGCTGAGGGCATCGTGATGGACGGGCTGGATGCGGCTGCGGTCGACGAGGCGGTGGCCAAGGCCAGGCCGGACACGATCGTGCACCAGATGACCGGACTCTCCTTCGCGCACGCCGGCAAGCCAAACTTCAGGCACCCCGAGCGGTTCGGCGCCGTCACCAATCGGCTTCGCGTCGAGGGGACGGACCATCTGCTGGCCGCCGCCGAGGCGAACGGAGTACCCCACATCGTGGCGCAGAGCGTCGCCACCTGGCCCGCGAACCGCGAGCGCGGATTGGTGACCGAGGAGGAGCAGCTGCCGCTGCCGGAGTTGCCGGCGAAGTTCCGCATGATGGCGGAGCCGCTCCACCACGTCGAAGGCGTGGTCGTCAACGCCGGCGGCGCTGCCCTGCGCTACGGCGGGTTCTACGGTCCAGGTGGCGGCGTCGAGGGCCAGATCGAGCTCGTGCGCAAGCGCAGACTTCCGATCATCGGGGGCGGCACCGGCTGCTTCTCGTGGGTGCATGTCGACGATGCGGCGAGCGCTACCGTCCTTGCCGTGGAGAACAAGGCGACGGGCGTGTTCAACATCGTCGACGACGAACCGGCAGCGGTCAGCGAGTGGCTGCCTCATCTGGCCACGTGCGTGGGGGCGAAGCGGCCGCTGCGGATCCCCACGTGGCTGGTCCGGCCGCTGGCGGGCGACATGGGGGTGGCGATCATGACCGAGGGGCGTCCCTTCTCCAACGCCAAGGCCAAACGGGAGCTCGGCTGGGAGCTGCGCTATCCCACGTGGCGCGAGGGCTTCAAGGAAGAGGGCTGACATGACCAGGCTGGAGGAGTTCGAGGAGCTGCGGCCGCTGCTGTTCTCGATCGCTTACCGGATCCTCGGCAGCGTGTCCGAGGCCGAGGATGCGGTCCAGGAGACGTGGCTACGGTACGAGTCCTCCCCGACACAGCCCACGTCGGCCAAGGCATTCCTCTCGGCCGTGGTGACCCGGATCTCGATCGACGTGTTGCGATCGGCACGCGTCCGGCGGGAGACGTACGTCGGGCAGTGGTTCCCCGAGCCGCTTCTCACCGACCCCTATGAGGATCCGTCGCGGTCGGCGGAGCTGGCCGACTCGGTGTCGATGGCGGCCCTGTTGCTGCTCGAGCGGCTCAGCCCGCTCGAGCGGGCGGTCTTCGTGCTGCGCGAGGTGTTCGGTTTCGGCTTCCCCGAAGTCGCGTCGGCGGTGGGCAGGTCGGATGCGGCGTGCCGCCAGCTTGCGGTCCGGGCGCGACGCCACATGGACGCGGGACGCCCTCGGTTCGAGGCGGACCGCAGGGAGCGGGAGGCGCTGGCGGCGCGGTTCTTCGATGCGCTCAGGGAAGGCGACGTCGAGGGCCTGCGGGAGCTGCTCGCCGCTGACGTCCAGGTGATCGGAGACGGCGGCGGCAAGGCTCCAGCGTTCGCCAAGGGCGTGATCGGCGCGGACAACGTGGCACGCGTGCTCGAGTCGCTCATCCCGGTGCTCGCCATTCTCGACGCGAGAGTGGAGCCACACGAGATGAACGGCCAGCCGGGCGCGATCCTCCGCGACAGGGACGACAAGGTGATCAACACCATGACGCTCGACGTACTTGATGGTCGGATCCAGACGATCCGCGCGGTGAGCAACCCGGACAAGCTCCGGCACGTGGGTCCGGTGGCCGACGCCAGGGCGCTCGCCCGCGAGGCGCTGCAGGCTCGCCGGCGGACGTGACCCCTTCCAGTTCTAGTCGCCGAGCTCCTTGCGGCGCCGCACGACATACTCCTCGAGCTCCTGGCGGATGGCGTCGTCGAGGGGCGGGGGCTCGTAGGCCTCGAGGGTGTCGGTGTAGATCTTCTCGGCGCGGTGGGCCGCGTCGATGCCGCCGCCGCGCATCCAGCGCTCATAGTTCTCCGAGGACGAGAGCAGCGGACGGTAGAAGCAGGTGCGGAAGCGCTCCATGGTGTGCATCGCGCCGAGGAAGTGGCCGCCGTGGCCGACCTCCTCGTGCGCGCCGAACGCCATCGACTCCTCGGTGATCTCCAACGGTGTGAACTCGGCCTGCATCATCTGCAGGATCTCGATGTCGACGATGAACTTCTCGTAGCCGGCCACCAGGCCGCCCTCGAGCCACCCGGCCGAGTGCATCACCCAGTTCGCTCCCGCGAGGAAGGTCGGCAGCATCGTCATCAGTGCCTCGTACCCGGCCTGGGCGTCGGGCACCTGCGACGACGTCAGGCCGCCGCCGGTGCGGAACGGGAGCCCGAAGTGCCGCGCGATCTGGCCGGTGCAGAGCAGGCCGATGCCCGACTCGGGAGTGCCGAACGTCGGCGACCCGGACTGCATGTCGATGTTGGACAGGAACGACCCGAAGATCACCGGTGTGCCCGGGCGGATCAGCTGGGAGAGCGCGATGCCCGACAGCGCCTCGGTGATCTGCTGCACCAGCGCGGCCGGGATGGTGACCGGCGACATCGCGCCCATGAGGATGAACGGCGTCAGCACTACCGGCTGGCCCGCCGCGGAGTACTCGAACTGGGCCTCGAGCATCCGGTCGTCCCACTTCAGAGGCGAGTTGCAGTTGATCAGCGAGATCGACGCCGGTGTGTGCTCGATCTTGTCGCGCCCGCCGAACAGGATCGAGCCCATGGCGATGGTGTCGGCCGCATTGACGCCGGAGACCACGTTGCCCATGTAGATCTTGTCGGTCAGGGTCTGCAGCGCGTACGTCATGTCGAGGTGCCGGCTGTCGAGCGGGGTGTCGTTCGGCTCGCAGATCACGCCACCGGCGGAGTCGAGCACCGAGTAGCTCTGGGCGAGCCGGGTGAAGTTGCGGAAGTCGTCCATGGTGGCGTCGCGGCGCACGTCGCCCTGACGCACGAACGGCGGGCCGTACACCGCGCCGAAAGCCATCGAGTCGCCGCCGATGTGGACGTTGTTCTCCGGGTTGCGCGCCTGGACGTCG
>NZ_JBOHDT010000143.1:0-3173 GCF_050700635.1 Aeromicrobium sp. | reverse complement strand
ACCTGACTCTGCCGAAGTCGACCGCGCTGAGGCGCCACCTCGGAGTCGACGGTGATCCAGATTGCGTACACACCTTCACGTTCAAGAGTCAGAAGCTCACCTACTACTCGGACAACGCCTTCGTCCGGATGCGAGATGCGTTGTCGGCAGGCATCGACATGGACGCCGTGTGGTCAAGCCACGGCACGGGAAGGAGCCGCAAGCCTCGACCCGCGTGCACACAGCCCGGATGTCGGGTCCAAGATGCCGCATCATGACGCCCGGACCTTCACCCGCGCGGGGTGCGCGGAGGGACCGGCCGCTAGGCCGCATGCCCGGAGCGCGGGGCCCCGCGGCAGGCGCCGGCGAAGCCGGCGCTCTTGATCTACGTAGAGTCGGAATCGGCAAAGCAGAGGCCGCCACAGAAAATGCTCCGACGGTTGAGGTGCCAAGGGCACGTGCGTCCTTCCGCCCAGAATGACTCGCGATCGATGCATCAATTGACTGTCGGCTGCCGACTACATGTTCATCGTGGGTCCGGTGACGTCGCTCGGCACCGTCAGCCCCGGCACGTTCTCGGCCGCGAATGCCACGCCAAGCCCGAGGGCTACGAGCAGCACCGCGATCGACAGGTTCGCGACCTTCTTCCAGGGCAGGAGTTTCTCGAACGCGATCAGCGCCGCGATGAAGACCATCCACCCGATGCTCATCACCCCGAGAGCGATGAGGGCGAGCATCAGTGCCCAGCAGCACCCCACACACCAGGCGCCATGCCCCATCCCCATGCGTAGTGCGCCGATCCGGCCGGGCCGCCAGGCGGAGAGCAGGAACTCGAACGGGCTGCGGCACTTGGTGAGGCAGAGGTCCTTGAACGGAGTGAGCTGGTAGAGGCCGGCGCCGACGATGGCGCCGCCGGCCACGTAGGGTCCGGCCTTGTCCCAGGCCAGGAACGCGGGTGACCATGCGTGCCCCGCCCACAGAGCCAGGTAGCTGACGAGCCCGGCGGCCGACCAGGTCAGCAGGTAGCCGGTGACGAACAATGCTGTCGCGCCGGTTTGGACGACGTCACCGCGGTCGCGCTTCCCGAGCTGGATCCTGCGGTGCATCAGCACCATCGGCGCGATGGAGGGGAACATCATCGCGGCCATCATCACCACCCAGGAGGCAATCCAGAACGACAGCGTGCCTGGCTCGGTGGCCGGCCCCATGTCCATGCCGATCATGCGGTCGTCGGTAACCCACCAGCTGATCGCGGCCAGAACCAGGAGCAAGCCGATCAGGCCGTTCCTGACCGAGGTCCTCAGCGCGGGCGCGCGGCGAACCGCGACCGGTTCCATCGGGGCCGTCACGTCAACGACGCGGTTTAGGCGTACTCGAAAGCGGCTGCCTCGCCGTAGCTGGCTTCGAACGACTCGCCGAAGGCCTCCGAGGTGCCCGACGACTGGCCGATCGTGAAGACCGGCCCGAAGCCGAACATCGCGTTGCTGATGGTCGTGAGACCACCGTCGCCGCCACGGAACGCGGTGAAGTTCACGTCGGTGCCGCCGACACTTGCCGACGGCTCGTCGCCGCCGGAGAAGCTGATGTCGGCACGTCGGACTCCGGTCCACTCACCGAACAGCGGAGCGAAGTCGCCGAACATGCCGCCTGCGTCGCCCTTGAAGATCTGCGCGAGCGCGTCCGCCTGTTCTTCCGACGCACTGCTGTCGACCACGATGCCGATCTTCAGGTTGCCGGCGCTGATGTTGGACGGAGACAGATACTCCATCGCGACCCGCACACCCGAAAGGTTGACGTCGTCGAGGTTGCCCTCCGTCACATCGTGCACGAGCAGCCCGTGGCACTGGCCGTCGCGGCCGGTCGGCGGACCGTCGACTGCGCAGGGACAGAGCTGCCGGCAGTCGCAATGTCCTACATAAGTTCCTGCAAGTCGATACGCCACGAGATCCTCCGATCGATCGTGCGCGCCGGCGAAAGCGTCGGTGCGCTGTCCCCGTCATCAATAGACAAGATCCTCCTCTTGCTGTGATGGACCGTCAAGGCTGCAGATATTCACCGATTGAACGGTTGGTGAGCAGCCTCTTGTCTTGTGAAACACGCAGTGTTTCAATCGAAGAGTCGGGGGATTCAGTCGGCACCCGGGAGGGATCATGGCCGATATTCCTGAATGGCAGGCTCGAGGTCAATGGTTCGACGTGTGCCGGTGCGATGTCCCGTGTCCGTGCTCGTGGGCCCAGGCACCTGACGACAACTACTGCGAAGGTGTCCTCATCTGGCACGTCGAGGATGGCAGGTACGGCGACGTCGCGCTGGATGGGTTGAATGTCGTCGGCCTCGGCACATTCGAGGGCAACCCCTGGGAAGGCACGCACACGAACCCCAAGTTGGGCGTCTTGCTGGATGAACGTGCGGACGAAGGTCAGCGTGGGGCCCTCCAGATGATCTTCGGTGGACAGGCCGGTGGATGGCCCGGCCGTTTCAACGAGATCTTCGGCGCGGAGATGGTCGGCCTCGAGTTCGCACCCATCGAGGTCGAGATTGCCGACGACCTCAGTTCCTGGCGCGCCGAGGTCCCGGGACGTGTGCGAGCGGCGGCGAACGTCTTGTCAGGTCCGACGAGTGATGGCAAGGCACCCCGGATCGAGAATCTTCCTGGCGCCGAAACCGGGCCGGGTCAGGTCGCCACCTGGGGCAAGGCCACGGCTGATGAGGTCGACGCACTCGGGTTCACGTGGAGGCACGAGAGCAAGTCGAGCAAGCACATCACCTTCGACTGGAGCGGCCCGGACGCAGCCTGACGGGCTCGTCGTCGCGGCGCACGGCGCCACCGAGATCCGTGCACTTGCCGGCCGCAGCCGTAATGTCACACCCGATTTCGATCGACAAGTGATACGTCTGCAGTCACGTTCTGACTGCCCAGCGACCTGTCCTGTACGTGTGTTGTGAGCAGGAAGGCTGGGGGTTCGCGTGCGGGCCTGACGACCACCAACAGACCCCCGACGATTGGAAGGTCATCCACCGGCAGCACCTCCTCGACCAAGACTCCAGCCTTTCAGAGGTCGCGGATCTCCCCGAAGGCGAACAGGCGGAGAGGGCTGCCGTCGGTGAGTCTTGGACTCGGGGTCCCTTGACGGACTGATGGGTGTTGCATCCAGGCTGGCCGGTCTCGCCCGGAATGCGTCATTTCGCCGCGA
>NZ_JBOHDT010000142.1:0-2957 GCF_050700635.1 Aeromicrobium sp. | reverse complement strand
CGCACGATCATGCCCACGACGCCGGTGACGGCCGCGGCGGCCGCCAGTGGCCCCCACGAGTCGTAGGAGAACCCCGGCAACAGCTCGGCCGTCAACAGCAGCGCGAGGAAGGTCAGGAACCATGATGCGAACAGCCTCGCCACATCGGCAGAACGAAGGCTTCGCACCTCCACATGATGGCACGCGTCGGTCCCTGAAGACGGCTTTCGATGCTCGTTTCAGCCCGCGTGGTTAACGTACGAACACGGCACGTCGCGTTTGTCAGTGAGCGGGTGCTTCCTCAGCAGGGTGACCCGTCCAGCTGGAGAGCAGGTTCCTCCACGACCAGCGCTGTGTGCCACCCAGCAACAAGCCAGTTGCCGGTCGTGATCCTCGGCGTCGTCGAGTGTGGTGCTCGAACGAGGTGCGGCGTCAGGACAGAACCTTGTGCTTGCCCTGCTCGTACTCCGCCTCCGTGATCACGTTGCTGTCGCGAAGCTCGGCCAGCTCGCGCAGCTGGTCGGAGACGCTGGTCGACCCTGCCGCGTCCTGCACGTAGGCACGCATCCTCTTCTCGTTCTCCTGCGCCACCATGAGAGTGCGTTCGTGCATGGAGCCTCCCCGGGCGATGAGATAGATGACGGCGCCTAGCCATGGAAGGAAGATCAGGATGACGGTCCACATCGCCTTCTTCCCGCCACCGAGCTCGCGGTCGCGGAAGATGTCGCCGAAGATCGCGATGATGAGCCAGATCCATGAGAGCAGCAACATGAACCAAAAGGTTGAGACGATGACATCCCACAGACTGAAATCACCTGACATGGCGTTTCTCCTTGGTGTTCGGGACGAGAGTCTCGCCCGCTGTCGAGTTCAGGCTGTCGAGCGGCGACCTGAACCGGCTCACCCGCCGCGGGTGAGTGAGAGCTTGAGGGTCTAGAAGTCGTCGGTCGCCACTTCGCCGCCATGTGCGGTGACGGCATAGATCACGAGGACGCTCAGCGCGATCATGATGGCTCCCCACACCGGGTAGGCGGCCAGGAAGGCCAGATTCACGAGGGCGCTGAACACAGCCACGATCACCGCGATGACGCGAGCCCAGGTCGCGCCGGCGAAGAGTGCGAATCCCGCGAGGGCGATGACGGACCCCACGATGAGGTGGACCCAGCCCCACGTGGTGAAGTCGGCAGTGACCACGAGACCATTCTGACCGACGAGGAAGTAGTCGTCCTTGAACAGGGCCACGAGCCCAGCCATGGCGTGGAACGATCCGAGCAGGATCATCATGGCGCCTGCGAATACAATCAACCCGTACCAGCCGCTTCCGGACGAGGGGTTTCGATCCGAGCGTCGCCCGGCAGCTACGTTGGCTTCCGACATGGTGGTCTCCTATCGAATCGCGATGTTTGCCACCAGCATGGGAGGCCGGTGGCCCCTAGGGCCTCACCCACACCGGGTGACGCGCGGGCGGAGCGGCCGCGCAAGCATTGAGGCATGGTGAACCGACAGCCTTCAGGAGTCGGGTCGCCGGCCATGTACGAGATCCGACTCCAGCGGAGGCCGCCGGAGTCGCTCAGGCGGCGATTTCCGACGATGACGATGCAGGCGATGCGGGCACAGACAGCGTTGTTCCGTGAGGTCGAGGAGCCGGAGGAGCTTGACGGCTTGCTCCAGAAGCTGCTGTCGATGGGTCTGGTCCTGACGGAGGTTCACCGGATGTCGCTGACATCGCGCACTCAGGATGTGGTGATCGATGAGCAGGATGCTTGAGGTCCACGTCGAGGGCGAGCTTGGCGAACCACTGCTGCGCTATCTGAGCTGGTCCCACTACTACGTTCCCGAGCAGACGGTGGTGCGGGTGATCGCCGCACCCGACGAACTGCACAGTCTGCTCGCGGCCTGCACGAACGACGGGCTCGGCATCGAGCGGGTCCGCAGGATCGACCCTGTACCTAGCAGAGACCGAGCTCGAGACCCCGGCGGACGGCGTCCGCACGGCGATTGACACCGAACTTGCCGAAGATCCCCTTCAGGTGTGTCTTGACCGTGTTGACGGAGACGAACAGGGCGGCCGCGATCTCGTCGGTCGTGCACATCTGAGCGAGGAGGGCGAGCACCTGTGACTCACGCTCGGTGAGCGTCCCGACGACCGGCTGCCCTGACCGCAGCGCTTCCATACTGGTCGTCGGGTGTGGCACGCGGCGGGTCTGGACCGACCTGAGGAAGGCGTGGTGGTCCTGCATCAGGGACGCGTCTCGATCGATGAATCCCTGCAACCAGTGCCACTGCTGTATGAAGGGTCGTCTCAGGTCCTCCATGTCCCCCGCCCGGAGAGCTCGATCGACGAGGAGTCGGGCACGTGCGGCGTCCCCGTCGGACTGGGCCAACCGGGCCTCGATCAACCAGGACTGGATCTGGAGGTCGAGCGGTGATCCGGCCAGATCCGAGGCGACCGTGGCCAGTGCCGCGCGAGCGCCGCGTAGGTCGCCGATGTCGCTGCGCGCCGCCGCAGTCAGCGTGGCGGCCTCGACCAAGGCGTTGGCCGGTCCCGGAGTGATCATGGCGAGTGCGCGTTGCGGCTCACCTACCGCGAGTAGGGCCTCGGCCAACGCGATCGAGCGAAGATCGGCGAGCCGCGGCGAACCATGGCGACCCGTTGCCGTCTCGGTGGTACCGGCGCCCACGAGCAGGCGAGAGGCGGCCTCCGGCTGACCGCCATCCATGAGCAGTCGAGCTTCAGCCAGCAGCACGCAGGTCGTCAACCACGGCTCTCGGGCGCCACCGGGCTCCGTGGCAACGAGGTCGAGGTAGTGGCGGGCCGGCACCTGCTCGCCACGCTCCATGTGGACCCACGCCATCGCCACACAGGCGTGCATGGCCCCTGCCTGCCATGCGTGGCCGGCGTTGCGGAGCGTGTGCGTGGCGCGTCGGGTGGCGCGATGCAGGTCACCTTGGAGAGCCTCGAGCAGGGCCAGCTGGCC
>NZ_JBOHDT010000141.1:0-3017 GCF_050700635.1 Aeromicrobium sp. | reverse complement strand
CTGGTGCGGTTCAACCTGCCCTTCGTCGGAGTCGTCGGCAACAACTCGTCGATGAACCAGATCCGCTACGGGCAGGAGCAGAAGTACGGCAAGGCCCGTGGCCGCGTGGGCAACACCCTCGGTGACGTCAAGTACGACGAGTTCGCCAAGATGCTCGGCGGGTACGGCGAAGAGGTTCGCGACCCGGCGGACATCGCGCCCGCCATGCAGCGGGCTCGCGAGTCGGGTCTGCCGTCGTTGATCAACGTTTGGATCGACCCGGACGCCTACGCGCCCGGAACCATGAACCAGACCATGTACAAGTAGCAAACTCTCGGCGGCGGCGCGCATGCACCGCCGCCGACTCATTCTCATGATGGAGGCAGGAAATGGACAAGGCTCTCGACGGAGTCCGCGTGCTCGACATGACCCATGTGCAGTCGGGTCCCTCGTGCACGCAGATTCTCGCTTGGCTCGGCGCCGACGTGGTCAAGCTGGAGGCACCGACCGGAGACATCACCCGGCAACAGCTGCGCGACCTCCCAGACGTCGACAGCCTGTACTTCACGATGCTCAACTGCAACAAGCGGAGCATCACGCTGAACATGAAGTCGGATCGCGGAAAGGAGATCTTCACCGAGATGGTGAAGAACTCCGACGTCCTGGTCGAGAACTTCGCCCCCGGTGCTGTCGACCGGATGGGGTTCACCTGGGACCGCCTTCAGGAGATCAACCCTGAGCTGATCTTTGCGTCGATCAAGGGCTTCGGCCCGGGGGACTACGCCGACTTCAAGGCGTACGAGGTCGTCGCGCAGGCCATGGGTGGCGCGATGAGTACCACTGGCTTCGAAGACGGACCGCCGGTTGCGACCGGTGCGCAGATCGGTGACTCGGGGACGGGGATCCACCTGGTCGCCGCGATCCTGGCGGCGCTCTATCAGCGCGTGAACACCGGCCGCGGTCAGCGCGTGCAGGTGGCCATGCAGGAAGCCGTGCTGAACCTGACGAGGGTCAAGCTGCGCGACCAGCAGCGGCTGGCACACGGTGGGCTGAACGAGTACCCGAACAAGGAATTCGGCAACGAGGTGCCCCGGTCAGGCAACGCCTCCGGGGGCGGGCAGCCCGGTTGGGCGGTCAAGTGCGCCCCAGGTGGGCCAAACGACTACATCTACGTCATCGTCCAGCCGCCCGGGTGGGTGCCGATCACCGAGCTCATCGGCCGGCCGGAGCTGGCCGACGACCCGGACTGGAACACGCCGACGGCGCGCCTCGACAAGCTCGACAAGATGTTCGCGCTGATCGAGGAGTGGACCATGCAGTTCACCAAGTGGGAGGTCATGGAGAAGCTCAACGCGCACAACGTGCCGTGCGGGCCTATCCTGAGCACCCGCGAGCTGATCGAGGACAAGACGCTCGCCGAGCTCGGTGCAGTGGTCGAGGTTCCGCACTCGCAACGAGGAACGTTCAAGACGGTCGGTTGCCCGATCAAGATGTCCGACTCCCCGGTGGAGATCGAGACGTCGCCCCTTCTCGGCCAGCACAACTCGGAGATCTACGGCGGCCTCGGCATCGCTGACTCCGAGCTCGACGAGCTCAAGGCCGCTGGGGTCATCTAGAGATCTCGCACCATTCACAATTCCACCAACTTGCATCTGAATGAGGAGAAGGAATGAGCTACGACCGCAAGGTTGTACAGGACGTACTCGACACGGCACTTGCCGAAGGGCGGACGTCGTTGAGTGCCCCCGAAGCCAAGAAAGTTGCGGACGCCTACGGGATCCCGACGCCCGGCGAGGGTCTGGCCACCTCGGCCGAGGAGACCGCGTCTCTTGCCAAGGAGATCGGCTTCCCGGTCGTCCTGAAGATCGTGTCCCCGGAGATCCTGCACAAGACCGACGCCGGAGGCGTGCTGGTCGGTGTCGAGGACGTGGACGCTGCGGCCAAGGGCTATGACGAGATCGTCCGCAACGCGAAGGCGTACGACGCGGACGCGACGATCTCCGGCGTGCAGGTGCAGCAGATGCTGCAGAGCAGCCCGGACGTGCAGGAGGTCATCATCGGTGCGGTGACCGACCCGACCTTCGGAAAGATCGTGGCGTTCGGCATGGGCGGCGTACTGGTCGAGGTGCTCAAGGACGTGACGTTCCGTCTCGCGCCGGCGACCGCCGACGAGGCGAAGTCGATGGTCGAGGGGATCCAGGCAGCGGAGATCCTCAACGGTGTGCGCGGCGCCCAGGGCGTCGACAAGGATGCGGTTGCGTCCATCATCACGGCGCTCTCGGACCTGGTGAACGACTTCCCGCAGTTCGCGGAGGTGGATCTCAACCCTGTGCTCGCGGCCAAGGACGGCGCGACCGCGGTCGATGTGCGGATCATCGTGGACGAGACTGCGGGCCAGCCCGTGGAAAGGTTCACCCAGGACGACATCCTGAAGTCGATGACCCGCATCATGAAGCCGAAGGCGATCGCCGTGATCGGTGCCTCCAACGAGGATGGCAAGATCGGCAACTCGGTGATGAAGAACCTCATCAACGGTGGCTACCAGGGTGACATCTTCCCGATCAACCCCAAGTCGGACGAGGTTCTCGGCAAGAAGGCGTACAAGAGCATCACCGACGTCGCCGACGACGTCGATGTCGCCGTGTTCGCCGTCCCTGCCAAGTTCGTCGCCGGAGCGCTCGAGCAGTGCGGTGAGAAGGGGGTCGCGGGCGCGATCCTCATCCCGTCGGGCTTCGCCGAGACCGGGAACGTCGATCTGCAGGACGAGGCGGTGGCCATTGCTCGCAAGCACGGCGTCCGGATCCTCGGTCCGAACATCTACGGCTACTACTACACGCCTGAGAACCTCTGCGCGACGTTCTGCACGCCGTACGACGTCAAGGGAGGCGTCGCGCTGTCTTCGCAGAGTGGTGGCATCGGGATGGCGATCCTCGGCTTCAGCCGGAGCAGCAAGATGGGTGTCTCCGCGATCGTGGGTGTCGGCAACAAGTCCGACATCGACGAGGACGACCTGCTGACGTTCTTCGAGCAGGACGACA
>NZ_JBOHDT010000140.1:0-3851 GCF_050700635.1 Aeromicrobium sp. | reverse complement strand
CGCCGTGCACCATCGCGACCACCGGCTTGGGCACCTCGCGCCAGCGTCGGCACATGCCCATGTAGACCTCCGACTCGCGGGCGAACCGCTGGTCGCCGCCCTCCTTGTCGGTGTGGTCCCACCAGATCACGGCCTTGCGCTCGAAAGTCTGGTCGACGTCACGGCCCGGGGTGCCGATGTCGTGGCCGGCGCAGAAGTGCTTGCCGTTCCCGGCCAGAACGATGACCTTGACCTCGTCGTCGTCGGTGGCGCGGGTGAAAGCGGCGTCGAGCGCGTAGGTCATCGCGGAGTTCTGGGCGTTGCGGTACTCCGGCCGGTTCAGCGTGATGCGGGCGATCTGGTCGACGACCTCGTAGGTCACCACTTCTTCGGTCATGGGGAGCTCCCTTCACGCAGCTCGTTCTTCAAGACCTTGCCGGACAGGTTCCGGGGTAGAGCGTCGACGAACTCGATCTCCCGCGGCACCTTGAAGTTGGCCAGCCGTTCCTTGGCGAAGGCGATCACCGACTCCTCGTCGGGACCGCCTTCGTCGCGTCGGACGACGAAGGCCTTGCCGACCTCACCCAGACGCTCGTCGGGGACACCGATCACGGCCACGTCGACCACGCCGTCGAGGCGAGTGAGTGCCTGCTCCACCTCGGCCGGGTAGACGTTGAAGCCCCCGCAGATGTACATGTCCTTGAGGCGGTCGGTGATGCGCAGGTAGCCGTTCTCGTCGAGCACGCCGACGTCTCCGGTGTGTAGCCACTTGTCGCCGTCGATGGCCTCGGCCGTGGCGGCGGGATCGTCGAGGTAGCCGAGCATCACCTGGGAACCGCGGAGCAGCAGCTCGCCCTCGCTGCCCGGTGGCAGGTGCTCCCCGGTGTCGGGGTCGGCGATGGCCGTCTCCATGCCGTCGATGGCACGGCCGCAGGTGGTGGCGATGGTCTCGTCGCTGTCGCCTCGGCGGCACATCGTGGCGACCACGCACTCGGTCATGCCGAACGCCGTGATCACCAGGTCGAAGTTCAGCTCGCGCTGCAGCCGCTCGACCAGCGCGATCGGCACGTTCGCCGCGCCGGTGTTCGCGAAGCGCAGGGTCGAGGTGTCGGTGCCGGCGAAGGCGGGCGACTCGAGCAGGCCGAGGAAGATCGCGGGCGCGCCGGGGACCATGGTGATCCGCTCGGACTCGATCAGGGCGAGCGCCGCGTCCGCGTCGAAGACCGCCATCGGGTAGATCGCGCACCCGTGCAGCAGGCCGACGATGATGCCGATCTTGTAGCCGTAGGAGTGGAAGAACGGGCTGATCACCAGGTAGCGGTCGGTGTCGCTCACCTCGCCGACCCCGGCCCAGCTCGCCCCCGCGGCGACGGACTGCCGGTGCGCGGTGACCACGCCCTTGGGACGACCAGTCGTGCCTGAGGAGAACATGATGTCGGCGACGTCGTCGGGGGTGACGGCGTAGGCCGCCGCCTCGACCGCGGCGATGTCGGCAACATCCGCCTGCGCGGCCAGCGCGCCGATGTCCGCGAGGTCGATGACTGGCGCCAGGGGAGCGACCTCACGAAGATCGGCGATCTGAGTGCGGCCGAGGAAGCCGTTCGCGACGACCACCGTGGTCGCGTCGGTGCGCTCGATGATGTCGGCGACCTCGTGGGGCGTGTAGCGGGAGTTGGCCGGCACCAGCTGGCCGCCGGCGTAGGTCGCCGCGAGGCCGGCCACGACCCAGTCGATGCTGTTCGGCGCCCAGAGGACCACGCGGGCGCCCGGCTCCACACCATGGCTGCGGTAGACCGCCGCCGTGCGGCGGACCTGGTCATGCAGCTCGGCGAAGCTGAGGGTGCGGCCGTCCATGGCATACGCCGTGGCGTCGCCGAACTTCTCGGCGGCGGCGCGCACAAGACCCGGGACGGTGTCGCTCACGGGGCCGCACCCGTCAAAAAGCCAGGATACGGGTGCGGCCCCGTGAGAGACCCATGGTTCACTCGCTGACGCTCGCTCACGAAACCTCCAAACCAAACAAGTGCTTGGTAGGCTACCTCACGTGAGCACAGACGACGATGCCTTCCGCGACCAGGTGCGCAGCTGGCTCGCCGAGCATCTCGCGGGAGAGTGGGCGCCTCTGAAAGGTGCCGGCGGCTCGGGTAGTGGCGAGGATGCCTACGAGGAACGTCGGGCCTGGAACCGCCACCTCGCCGAGCACGGCTGGACCTGCCTCGGCTGGCCGGAGGAGAACGGCGGCCGCGGGCTCAGCCTGATCCAGCAGGCCATCTTCCACGAGGAGTACGCACGGGCCGACGGGCCGGAGCTGGTCAACCACCTCGGGGAGCAGCTGCTCGGCCCGACGCTGATCGAGTTCGGCACCGACGAGCAGAAGGAACGGTTCCTGCCCGGGATCCGGACGGTCGACGAGCTCTGGTGCCAGGGCTACTCCGAGCCCGACGCCGGCTCCGACCTAGCGGCGGTCAGCACCCGAGCCGTGCTCGAAGATGGCGAGTGGGTGGTCGAGGGCCAGAAGGTGTGGACCTCGTGGGCCCACGAGTCCGACTGGATCTTCATCATCGTTCGGACCGAGCCGGGCTCGTCCCGCCACCACGGCCTGTCGTTCCTGTTGGTGCCCCTCGACCAGGACGGTGTCGAGATCCGGCCGATCGAGCAGATTACGGGCGGCTCGGAGTTCAACGAGGTCTTCTTCTCCGGCGCACGGACTCCCGCCGGGATGGTCGTCGGCGAACCCGGTGACGGCTGGCGGGTCGGGATGGCCCTGCTCGAGTTCGAGCGCGGTGTGTCCGTGCTCGGCCAGCAGGTCGGCTTCGAGCGTGAGCTCAACGACTTGATCGACCTTGCCCGGAGCAACGGCGCCCTCGACGACCCCGTCCTCCGCGACCGACTCGCGGCACAGAGCGCGGAGTTCGAGGTGATGCGGGTCAACGCCGTCCGGTCCCTGACCGAGGCGACACCGGGTGCCGACAACGTCGCGAAGCTCGTCTGGGCCGGGTGGCACCGGCGCCTGGGCGAGCTGGCGATGGAGGTCGCCGGTGCCGGGTCGCTGACCCTTCGACAGGCTCAGGGAGCGGGTGGCTCGTCGTACAGGCCGGACCGGTGGCAGAACCTCTTCCTCTTCTCCCGCGCGGACACGCTGTACGGCGGCAGCGACGAGATCCAGCGCAACATCTTGGCCGAGCGCGTGCTCGACCTTCCCAAGGAGGCCCGCGTATGACGGCGATCAGACCCGAGCAGCCCACGCCCGACTACGTCCCGGGCCACGACCTGCTGGCCGGCAAGGTGGTCGTGGTGACCGCAGCGGCCGGTGCCGGAATCGGCGCCGCCGTCGCACGGCGTGCTCTCGAGGAGGGTGCAAGCGTGCTGGTCATCAGCGACACCCACGAGCGGCGTCTCGCCGAGTCGCAGGAGACGCTCGCCGCGGAGTTCGGCGACGAACGCGTCCGTGCCCTCGCCGCCGACGTGACGGACGAGGCCCAGGTGCAGGCGCTGCTCGACGTCGCGGACGAGCACGGTGGCGTCGACGTGATGATCAACAACGCCGGTTTGGGCGGCACGGCCGACGTTCTGGACATGACCGACGAGGAGTGGTCGCGGGTCCTCGATATCACCCTGACTGGCACCTTCCGCTGCGTCCGCGCCGCGGGCAACCGCATGAAGGCCGCCGGCAAGCGCGGGCTGATCGTGAACAACGCCTCGGTGATCGGCTGGCGGGCGCAGGAGGGGCAGGCGCACTACGCCGCTGCGAAAGCGGGAGTGATGGCGCTGACCCGCTGTGCCGCGCTCGACGTGGCGCCGCACGGCATCCGGGTGAACGCAGTGGCACCATCGCTGGCGATGCATCCGTTCCTGGCCAAGGTCACCAGCGA
>NZ_JBOHDT010000139.1:0-7398 GCF_050700635.1 Aeromicrobium sp. | reverse complement strand
GACGAGAGCTCGCTCTGCACCTCGGCGATGACGTCGGCGTCCGCGATCGTCATGATCTGTCCGCCGCCGAGAGCGCTCATCGACGACGCGAGCATGGACGCGGACGTGTCGACCGGGAGGAGGAGGTGGTAGCGGACGGTTTCGTCGAGACCTTCGTGGAGCGCGACCACCTGGTCGGCGTCGAGGTCGGTGAGCTGACGCTCGATGAGCAGCGTGACGTCGTACATGTCGGCTCCCTTCGCCGGTACTCGAAGTTTACGTCCGATCACGCACCCAGCGGGTGAGTAATACGTCGCCGACTGCCACCGAATGCCCCAGCCGCATCCCGTGCGTGACCGGGTGCCGACTGTGAGCGATCCGCGGCGCGTCTCCCGAGGTCATCGTGGGAGCGATGGTCAGGCACACCTCGTCCACGAGGTCGAGCGTCACGAGGTCGCCGTGCAAGGTCGGGCCGCCCTCACACAGGATCCGCCGCCATCCGCGGGTCTCGAGCTCGGCCAGCACGGCGGTCCAGTCGATCTCGACCTCGCCGCGGGCGATCACCTCGACCCCGGCCTCCCGCAGCTGCGAGATGCGGTCGCCGGGAGCGTCCGTGGTGGTGATGACGATGAGGCCGGACCCGACCAGGTCGTCGGGAATGTCGAGCCGCCGGCTCACGAGGGCCAGCGACGTGGACGAGGACGCGCGGTACTTCTCGACGCGTGCGGTGCCGGCCCCCACCATGACGACGTCGGCGAGCCGGCGCAGCAGCTGGAACACCTCGTGATCGGCGTCTCCGCCGAGCGAGGCCGTCACTCCCTCGGCGTCGTACGCACCTCCGTCTACTGTGCACACGAAGTTGGTGCGCAGCCAGGGCCGGTCGGTGTCGGGGTAGGCATACAGGTCCGGGTCCATGCCGATGACCCTAGGGCGTGCCTCCCCATCCGGTTCGGACAGAGCGGTGTGCCGCGCCCGGTCCGGCAAGGCCGAGGGGGTGGCTCGGGCATACTGCCGGACATGTCGACATCGCTACGCGAACTGCTGTCCGCGGTCACGACGCTCACCGATGTCGACTCCCGGTCCACGCCCGGTTTCGAGGGCGGCAAGGCCGAGGCTAAGAAGGCGATGGCCGCGCTGGGCAATGAGCTTGCAGAGCTCCAGAGACGTCTCTACGCGAACGGCACCGGAGGCGACCCACGATCGGTGCTGCTCGTCCTCCAGGGCATGGACACCTCCGGCAAGGGCGGCGTGATCCGGCACGCGGTCGGTCTCGTCGATCCGCTGGGACTGCGCATCACGTCGTTCAAGAAGCCGACGACCGAGGAGCTCGAGCACGACTTCCTGTGGCGGATCGAGAAGGGGCTGCCGCAGCCGGGCATCATCGGGGTCTTCGACCGCTCGCACTACGAGGACGTGCTGATCAGCCGGGTGCGCGAGCTCGCAACGCCTGAGGAGATCGAGCGACGGTACGGCGCGATCAACGACTTCGAGCAGGCCTACTTCGACGGCGGCGGCACCATCGTCAAGTGCATGCTCCATATCAACTCCGGCGACCAGAAGGAGCGGCTGGCCGCCCGGCTCGAGGATCCGGCGAAGTACTGGAAGTACAACCCGGCCGATCTGGACGAGCGAGCCCGGTGGGACGACTACCAGAAGGCTTACGAGCTGGCCATTGAGCGATGCTCCACAGCCACCGCGCCGTGGTTCGTCGTGCCGAGCGGACGCAAGTGGTATCGCAACTTGGCCGTGGCGACCCTGCTGCTCGAGCACCTACGCGCCCTCGACCTCGCGTGGCCGGCCGCCGACTTCGACGTCGAGGTCGAGAAGGCGCGCCTCGCCGCGTCGTGAGTGCAAATGTCGCCTCGCTCGGCCGTTGAGATCGCGTCGGCGCAGGTCGACCGAGTTCGTGACGACCCCGATGAGCGGCTGGAGCTGCTGCGGCGCACGTACCGAACGCCGGCCCGGAGGACGCACCTTCCCTACCGCCGAGCCGCATCGGCGTTCATGGGTTGGCAGCTGCACCGCCGACTCCTCAACCCGCCCGGGGCAGCGCCGGGCGGGAGCCCGTGGTGGCGAAGTGTGAACGAGCGGCTGCTCCTCGACGGTTGCGAGGCTCGTGCGCTGGCGATCGGCCGTGAAGGAGACCCCAGCTCACCCAGCGTGACCGCGACACTCACTTTCATTCGAGAGCCAACCGCCCGGAACTGGTACCGGGCCCACAACCTGAGCATCGTCAGTGCCTACCTCGACCACGAGGACCTGGCGTGGCGCGAGGATCGGGTGGAGCGCTTCTTCATCAATCTCGTCCTGGTCCGCGTGCTCTTTGCCCATGCACTCGTCGCTGCGCCCCGGGTCGCACTCGGCTGGCTCGCTCCTGTGGCACCCGCGATCGGCGACCCCCGCCTGGGGATGACGGCGATCTTTCTGTCGCTGTCGCGGGTGCTGCCCGACAGGTATCCACTGGGGGATGACGTTCACTGGTACGTCGAGGCCGAGCACGGCTTCGGCCACCTCCTGGACGTCGGGGTGATCCAGCCCAGGTTCTCCCACCTGTACGCATGGTCATCGCGCGAGCTCGGGCTCCCTCGCCTTCGTGGTCTTCTCGACGAGGACGTTCCCGCCTACGCCTGGGATGCCGCCGATCACGAGCCCTGGAACCCGCAGCCGTCGTTCCTGGCGCGGGCCGCGCGGCGCCTGGTGCGACCGCTCAGCTGAACACGGCCTCCAGCGGGACGAGCTCGACGGCACCGACGGCGTAGCGGGCGAGAATCACCTCGGCGACCACGGAGTCGACGCCGAGCGGTTCGGCCACCGCCACGGAGCCGGCCTCGAGCGCGAGCTCGGTGACTCGGTCGCTGAGGAACCCCGGGGCGAGGAACAGCATGCCCACGGCGATGTGGCGTCGGCCGTCGGCCCGGTGTGTTCGCACGGCCTCTCCGGCTGCCGGCGGGGCGCTCGACGCGAAAGCGGCGATCGTCGGCAGCTTGTGGCGGGCGCCCCAGGCACGAGCGGCCCGGGCGATCGCGGCGTTGGCGACCGGGTCGGACGAGCCGGCGCCGGCGAGCACCAGTGCATCGAGCTCACGGATGCGGTTCTTCGAGAGCGCTTCGCGCAGACGCCGGTCCAGGACGTGGAAGAACGCCTGCTCGACGCCGAGCACCTTCGTGATGGCGATCTTGACACCGTCATGGCGACGCTGCGCTGTCTCGACGACGTCGGGAACGTCGACAGACGCGTGGTACGCGTCGGAGATCAGCAGGGGCACGACGACGATCTCGTCGTGACCCTCGGCGACGAGCCGGTCGACGACGTCGTCGAACGAGGGCTCGGAGAGCTCGAGGAAGGCCGGCTCGATGCGAAGGTCGGGACGCATGCACGCCACGGACTCCGTCAGGGCAGTGATCGTCTCTGCGGAGCGCGGGTCGCGGCTGCCGTGTGCCAGCGCGATGAGTGCTGGTGCGGTCATGATGCATCCCTCCTTCCGGGGGTTGTCTCGTGCTGTGGATTGAGAATTCCGATGAACTTGAGGCTGAACGCGCGCTGGCAGGAGCGGCACTCCCACTCGCCATGCGTCTCGCCGTGCGGGCGCAGATCCTCGTCGCCGCAGTACGGGCAGTGGAACGGGACGGCTCGGCCGCCGGCGCCTGAGTACTTGGTCATCGCAGCAGCTCCTCGTCGGCTCTACCGACCCAGCCGGCGAAGGTCTCGCCGTCGTTCCGGTCGTCGAGGAAGTGGCGGACGACCTTCTCGACGTAGTCGGTCAGGTGTCCGGTGGTCACCTTGTGCGCCCGCAGCTTGCGGCCGAACCCGGCGTCGAGTCCCAGCGCGCCACCGAGGTGGACCTGGAAGCCCTCGACCTGCTCGCCGTTCTCGTCGAGCACGAGCATGCCCTTGAGCCCGATGTCGGCAGTCTGGATCCGTGCGCAGGAGTTCGGGCAGCCGTTGACGTTCACCGTGATCGGTGTGTCGAGCTCGGGAACGCGCTTCTCGAGCTCGGTCACGAGGTCAGCGGCGCGCACCTTGGTCTCGACGATCGCGAGCTTGCAGTACTCGATGCCTGTGCAGGCCATCGTGTTGCGACGCCACTGCGACGGACGGGCGTGCAGGCCCAGCTCGTCGAGGGCGGTGATGAGCGGCTCGATCTGCTCCTCCTCGACGTCGAGGACGAGCAGCTTCTGCATCGGGGTGGTGCGGACGCGGGTCGACCCGTGCGCCTCGACGACGTCGGCGATCTGGTTCAGCAGCGTTCCGGACACACGCCCGACGCTCGGGGCGGTGCCCACGATGTAGCGATCGTCCTTCTGGCGGAACACACCCACGTGGTCAACGGGCGTCTCGGGGGCCTCAGGCGCGTCGAGGTCGATCAGCGGGCGCTTCAGGTACTCGGTCTCGAGCACCTCGCGGAACTTCTCGATGCCCCAGTCGGCGATCAGGAACTTCAGCCGAGCTCGTGACCGGAGCCGCCGGTAGCCGTAGTCGCGGAAGACGCTGGTGATGCCTTCCCACACCTCGGGCACCTCGTCGATCGGCACCCAGGCGCCCAGGCGCTTCGCGAGCATGGGGTTGGTCGAGAGCCCTCCGCCGACCCAGACGTCGAAGCCCGGGCCGTGCTCGGGGTGGACCGCGCCGATGAAGGCGATGTCGTTGGTTTGCGGGACGACGTCGTGACCGGGGTGTCCGCTGATGGCGGTCTTGTACTTGCGCGGCAGGTTCGAGAACGCCTTGTCGCCGATGTAGGTGGCCTCGATGGCCTCGATCGCGGGCGTGGCGTCGATGATCTCGTCCTCGGAGACCCCGGCGACGGGACTGCCGAGGATGACGCGCGGGCAGTCGCCGCAGGCCTCTTGTGTCGAGAGTCCGACCGACTCGAGACGGTTCCAGATGTCGGGAACGTCCTTGACGTCGATCCAGTGCAGCTGGATGTTCTGGCGATCGGTGAGGTCGGCGGTGTCACGCGCGTGATCGACCGCGATGTCCGCGATCGTGCGCAGCTGCTCCAGGTCGAGCTGGCCGCCGTCGATGCGCACGCGCAGCATGAAGTAGCGGTCGTCCAGCTCCTCCGGCTCGAGCGTGGCGGTCTTGCCTCCGTCGATGCCGGGGCGGCGCTGGGTGTACAGGCCCCACCAGCGGAACCGGCCGCGCATGTCGCCGGGGTCGATCGAGTCGAAGCCGCGGACGGAGTAGATGTCCTCGATGCGGGCGCGGACGTTGAGCGGGTTGTCGTCCTTCTTGGACTGCTCGTTGGGGTTGAGCGGCTCGCGGTAGCCCAGCGCCCACTGACCTTCTCCGCGCTTCTGACGCGGGCGCACCGGGCGGCTCGGTGCCTCAGTGTCGGTGACGGGTGCCATGGGTTCCTCGAATTCCGGGGGGAGGGCACACGGCGGACGCGTCAGGAGAGCGGGCTCGCCGCGCGCCAGGTGGCTGTTGCTGGACGGTGCGCGGGAAGGATCAGCGACACATCATCGTGCGGGCGCGACCGAGGTCGACGTGGAGTCGCTCCACGAGCCAGGTGGTCCGCGCGTTCAGCATGTAGACAGTGTGCGGAGCCGGATGCGCTCAGGACAAGCGAGTGTCTCGGTATGCGGGACACGCGTCCACGATCCGAGACGCCCACGCGGACCTCAGCGGTGGGCTGTGGGCTGGATCACTACTCAGGTGGGGTGACCAGCGTGATCGCATAGGCGCCGACGGCCGCCGCGATCAGCCCGGCGCCCGCGGCGATGCCGGCGGTCGTCCACGACACGAGCCCGGCCGTGGCGAGGCCCAGCACCGCGGCAGGGTTGAGCGCCACCGCAAGCCCGACGCCGAGGGAGGTCCCGGCGAGCAAAGGTGGAACGGCGGCCCAGACGGCGTGCTCGCCACCGTCGATCGCGAGGAGCACCCACGAGGCGAGAATGGCCAGTACGGCGACAACGATGCCGCTCACGACCCGCGTCGGCTCGGACCACACGAGCGACCCGCCGAGCCTGTCGTCGAGCCCGAGCGCGGCCAGCCCGCCGAGCACGGCGCCGACCACTTGGGCGGCGATCAGCGGCAGCAGAAGCGTCGTGGATCGCCGGCCGACAAGAGCCAGCGTCACCGCGGCCGCCGGACTCGCGAGGGCGATGCCCGACTCGTCCTCAGTGGTGTGCAGGGCAGCGACCCAGGAGGTGAGCACGACGACGGCTGCGACGGCCAGGACGGCGAGGGTGGCGTCGGGCGCACGCAGCGCGAGCGCGGCGACGAACGTGGTGATGGCGGCGAGGAGCGCAGCCACGGTCAGGGATCGCATCGCAACTCTTCTCAGTCGATGTGTGGGGTGGTGCGGTCGACGATGCCGGCAAGGTCGAGGCCGCGGGGGAGTGTGCCGAACGTACCCGCCCAGTCACCCGCAAGCCGGGAGGCGCAGAACGCGTCGGCCACGGCCGGGTCGCCATGACGTACCAGCAGCGCCCCTTGCAGGCACACGGCCATGCGGGCGGTGATGCGCCGGGCGTGGTGCTCGGCGTCGGTGAGGTCGGCGAGCTGGGTGAGCACGTCTTCGACGGCCGTGTCGAGCCGGTGGTCCTCGCCTCGGGCGGCTCCGACCTCGGTGATCCAGGCGTTCAGGCTCTCCGGCTCGCGGCCGAGCGCGCGCAGCACGTCGAGGGCATTGACGTTGCCGCTGCCCTCCCAGATGGAGTTGAGCGGCGACTCACGGAAGAGCAGCGGCATGCCCGACTCCTCGACGAAGCCGTTGCCGCCGAGACATTCCAGCGCCTCGGCCACCATGAACGGCGTCCGCTTGCACACCCAGAACTTCTCCAACGCCAGGCCGATGCGTCGCAGAGCCTGCTCGTGCGGGTCGTTCGGCTGGTCGACCGCCGCGGCGAGCCGGAGCGCGACCATGGTGGCCGCCTCGCTCTCGACGGCGAGGTCGGCCAGGACGTTGATCATCGCCGGCTGGTCGGCGAGCGTGGCGCCGAACGCGGCACGGTGCGCGGCGTGGAAGGACGCCTCCGCCAGCGCCTTGCGCATGATGCTGGCCGAGCCGAGGATGCAGTCCATCCGGGTGGCCGAGACCATCTCGATGATGGTGCGGATGCCGCGCCCCTCGTCGCCGAGCCGCGTGCCGACCGCACCGTGGAGCTCGATCTCGCTCGAGGCGTTGGAGCGGTTGCCGAGCTTGTCCTTGAGCCGGACGATCTGCAGGGCGTTGCGACTCCCGTCGGGCAGAACTCGGGGCACCACGAAGCAGGTGATGCCCTCGGGCGCCTGTGCGAGCACGAGGAACACGTCGTTCATCGGCGCCGACGTGAACCACTTGTGCCCGGTGAGGATGTACTCGCCGTGGGTGTCGGTTGGCTCCGCCGTCGTGGTGTTGGTGCGCAGATCGGAGCCGCCCTGCTTCTCGGTCATGCCCATGCCGGCCAGCAGCCCGGTCTTCTCCTCCGGCGGGCG
>NZ_JBOHDT010000138.1:0-26521 GCF_050700635.1 Aeromicrobium sp. | reverse complement strand
CGACCGGGGCGACGAAGCGCACCTTGTTGAGCCCGTAGTTGACACGCGCGACGTCGCCGGCGAACGCGTAGACCTGGGCGCTGAGGAACGGGAGCATCGACAGCGTCAGGTAGCCGTGCGCGATGGTCGCGCCGAACGGACCGTTGGCCGCACGCTCGGGGTCGACGTGGATCCACTGCCGGTCGCCGGTGGCGTCGGCGAATGTGTCGATGCGCTCCTGGGTGACCTGCACCCACTCGCTGACACCCAGTTCCTTGCCCGAGGCCGCGGCGATCTCTTTTCGGTTGTTCAGCACACGCATGTAACCCAACCTAGCCAATCCGGTCCAGCACGATGCTGGCCGATCCGTCCGGGACCGATCCGGGCTCGGCGTCGATGTCATACGCTCCGTCGAGCGCCGCCAGCGCGCGTTCGAACCGCTCGGGCTCGTCGGTGTGCAGCGTCATCAGGGCAGCACCATCGGACACCGTGTCGCCGGGCTTGGCGTTCAGCACGACGCCGGCACCCGCCTGAACCTGCTCGCCCGGGCGCGAGCGTCCAGCCCCCAGCCGCCAGGCGGCAACGCCGACGCCGAGCGCGTCGAGACGGGTCAGCGTGCCGCCCGTCGGGGCGATGACGACGTGCGACTCCTTGGCCTGCGGGAGGGCGGCATCGGGGTCGCCGCCCTGGGCCGCGATCATCCGGCGCCAGACGTCCATGGCCCGGCCGTCGGCCAATGCCTCGGCAGGGTCGATGTCCGGCTTGCCGGCCGCGGCCAGCATCTCTCTGGCCAGCGCAAGGGTGAGCTCGACGACGTCGGCCGGCCCTCCCCCGGCGAGCACCTCGACGGACTCCGCGACCTCGACGGCGTTGCCGGCCGTGAGTCCGAGCGGCGTCGACATGTCGGTGAGCAGCGCGACGGTGGTGACTCCCGCATCAGTCCCGAGCGCCACCATCGTCTCGGCCAGCTCCCGAGCGTCGGCCTCGGATTTCATGAACGCCCCGGACCCGACTTTCGCGTCGAGCACGAGCGCACCCGTGCCCTCGGCGATCTTCTTGCTCATGATCGAGCTGGCGATCAGCGGGATGGCCTCGACGGTGCCGGTGACGTCGCGCAGCGCGTAGAGCTTCTTGTCGGCCGGGGCCAGGCCGCTGCCGGCGGCGCAGATGACCGCGCCGACGTCGTCGAGCTGGGCCATCATCGCCTCGTTCGAGAGCGACGCGTTCCAGCCGGGGATCGACTCGAGCTTGTCGAGCGTGCCGCCAGTGTGGCCGAGCCCGCGTCCGGAGAGCTGCGGCACCGCCACCCCGCACGCCGCGACGAGCGGCGCGAGCGGCAGTGTGATCTTGTCGCCGACCCCGCCCGTGGAGTGCTTGTCGGCCGTCGGCCGCGACAGCCCGGAGAAGTCCATCCGCTCGCCGCTGGCGATCATGGCGTCCGTCCAGCGCGCGATCTCGTCGCGGTCCATGCCGTTGAGCAGGATCGCCATGGCCAGCGCCGACATCTGCTCGGGCGCCACGACGTCGCGCGTGTACGCATCGACGACCCAGTCGATCTGCTCGTCGCTCAGCCGCTTGCGGTCGCGCTTGGTGGCGATGACGTCGGGCGCGTCGAACGGTTCGGTCATGGCTTCTCCAGGTGGACGTCGAGGCGGTCGAGACCGCGCAGCACCCAGGTCGGGCGGCGTGGCGCGGGTGCGGCGAGCTCCAGGGCGGGCCAGCGCTCGAGCAGCCGGCGGAACGTGATCTCGAGCTCGAGCCGGGCCAGCGGCGCGCCGAGGCAGAAGTGAAGCCCCATGCCGAAGCCGACGTGCGGATTCGGGTCGCGCCCGACGTCGAGCGTTGCGGCATCGGCGAACACGAGCTCGTCGCGGTTCGCCGACCCCATCAGGCAGGCGACCTTCTGACCGCGTCGGACGGTGACGCCGGCAACCTCGATGTCGGCCGTGGCGGTGCGCTCGAACAGCTGCAGCGGGGCGTCGTAGCGGAGCAGCTCCTCGAGCGCGGTCGCCATCGGCACCGCACCGGCGGTGACGCGGGCGAGCTGCTCGGGGTGCGTGAGCAGCGCGTGGGCGCCGTTGCCGAAGACGTTCACCGACGCCTCGTGGCCGGCGTTCAGCAGCAGCACGACCGAGGCGACCAGCTCGTCGTCGCTCAGTCGGGCCGAGCCGTCGCGTTCGGCGATCAGGTCGCTGATGAGGTCCTCGCCCGGCTGGGCACGACGATCCACGACCACGCCGCGGACGTAGTCGGCGAACGCCATGGCAGCGGAAACAGCCTCGTCGCGAACGGTCTGGTCGACGTCGTGCTCGTACATGTGCACGATCGCCTGCGACCACGCCCGCAGCTGCACATGGTCGGCGCGCGGCACACCCAGCAGGTCGGCGATGACGAACACCGGCAGCGGTTCGGCGTACTCGCCGAGGACGTCGACCGTGCCGTCGAGCCGGTCGAGCATCTGCTCGACGAGCGACTCGATGCGGGGGCGCAGGCGCTCCACGTGCCCGCGCCCGAACGCACCGGCGACAAGCCTGCGCAACCGCGTGTGCTCGGGTTGCTCATTTTCCATCATCTGGTGCTTGTGGAGGGCGTTGAAGGGGGCCATCTCGTCGGCGGGTTCCCAGTCGGTCCAGATGCGGCCGAACGCGCGGTCGCGGAGCACGCGGCTGACGGCGTCGTGGGTGGTGGCGAGCCAGCGGTCGCTCGCCTCGTGCCACACCAGCGGTCCGGCCTTGCGGAGCTCGGCGAGAGCCGGGTAGGGGTCGGAGACGAACTCGGGGTGCCGGAGGTCGACCGTCACGACGGAGGTGCCAGGTCCTCTGCGGAGAAGGCGTCCGGGAGCACCTCGGCCATCGTCTTGACCCCGGACGGCGTGGCCAGCTGCATCTCGGCACCGCCGTTCTCCCACAACAGCTGGCGACAGCGTCCGCACGGCATCAGCGTGTCTCCGTCGCGGTTGACGCAGATCATCGCCACCAGCTTCCCGCCGCCGGTGCCGTGCAGGGCCGAGACGAGGCCGCACTCGGCGCACAGCCCGAGTCCGTAGGAGGCGTTCTCGACGTTGCAGCCCAGCACCACGCGGCCGTCGTCGACCAGACCGGCCGCCCCCACCGGGAAGTCGGAGTACGGCGCGTAGGCGCGATCGAGCATCTGCGTCGCGTACCGGGTGAGCGACTCCCAGTCGACGGACCTCTCCGAGGATGCGTCGCTCATCCGACCTGCCCTCGTCGGTACTGCTGCCCGTCCGCAGCCGGCATGCGAAGCCGCTGGGCCCCGAGGGCGAGCACGAGCAGGGTCGTGACGTACGGCGTCATGGACGTGAAGTCGCGTGGCACCGTGTCGGTGCTGACGTACCAGACCAGGAGCAGCACACCGGCCACGCCCATGCCGGCGCCGGCCCGCCAGGAGCCGTTCACGGCACGCCACGCGGCGAACGCCAGCAGCCCGATGGCGAGCAGGAGGAGCAGCGCGTGCACGTCGTCGGCGTCGCGGAGCCGCAGTGAGTCGGTGTAGCCGAAGGTGAGCGCGCCGACGAGCAAGCCGCCCGGACGCCAGTTGCCGAAGATCATGGCCGCCAGGCCGATGAACCCGCGACCGCCGGTCTGCCCGGTGTTGAACCCGCTGGACGCGACCAGGGCGAGGTAGCCGCCGCCGATGCCGGCGAGACCTCCGGAGATGATGACCGCGATGTACTTGTACAGATAGACGTTGACGCCGAGGGTCTCGGCCGCCTGCGGGTTCTCGCCGCATGACCGGAGCCGGAGCCCGAAGGACGTCCGCCACAGCACGTAGGCAGACACCGCGACAAGGGCGAACGCGACGATGCTGAGCGTCGACAGACCCGTGGTGAGCGCGCCGACGAACGCCGCGACGTCGGAGATGAAGAACCAGCCCTGGCCGGCGAGGTCGAGCGCCGCATCGGAGACACCGGGAACGGTGATCTTGGCCGGTGAGTCGAGACCGACGAGTTGACGGGGGCCGCCGCCCTCCAGGTCGGGGAAGATCGCCTCGGCAAGGAACGTCGCGGCACCAGCGCCGATGAGGTTGACCGCCACGCCCGACACGATGTGGTCGACCCCGAACGTCACCGTGGCCACTGCGTGCAGGAGGCCACCGATGACGCCGAACAGCGCGGCGCCGAACACGCCCACCCACGGGCCGCCCTGGTAGCAGAAGTACGCAGCACCCCAGGTACCGAGGATCATCTGCCCTTCGAGGCCGATGTTGACCACACCGGAGCGCTCGGCCCATAGACCGCCGAGCGCGGCCATCAGGATCGGGCAGGTCGCGATGATCGCGGCACGGATGGTCCCCGCCGAGGAGATGTCATCGGTGCCCGAGACGATGCGCACGAGCGACACCAACGCAATGCCGGCGAGCACGATGAGGAACCAGTGCTGGGTCGCCGTGCGGGCAACGGTCTGGACGCGGGTGCTCATGCGGTGGCTCCTGCCGGTGCAAGCTCACGGGCGACCGCCCGCTGCTCGAGCCTCGCGCGCCAGCCCCTGACCACCTCGTACGCCACCACGACGGCCAGCACGGCGACGCCCTGGGTGATCTGCACGATGCTCGGCGAGATGTCGGTGCTGAACGTCAGCGTGTTCGACTGCGCCGTCAAGAAGGCGAACAGGACCGCACCGAAGAGCATGCCGAGCGGCTGGTTGCGGCCGAGCAGCGCCACCCCGATGCCGGTGAACCCGAGCCCGACCTGGAACGACGTGCCGTACGACCCTGCGCCTCCGAACAGCGCCGGCATCCAGATGAGCCCGGCGACGGCACCGGAGAGCAGCATGGCGACGACGATCATGCGCTTTGGGTCGATGCCGCTGGCCAGGGCCGCCGTCTGCGACTGTCCACTCGCCCGAAGATCGAATCCGAACCGGGTCTTGTTGAGCAGCACCCAGAACCCGATGCCGAGCAGGACGGCGAGGATCACCAGGAACCAGACCTGCCCGTCGCGCGGCTCGTACGGGGTGAAGCCCTCGAGCCGGCTGCTCTCGGGGATCTCCTGCGTGCGCACGGTGTTGCCCTCATGGACGCCATAGCGGTTGAGGAGATACCCCACGAGCGTGATGGCGATGGCATTCAGCATGATCGTCGAGATGACCTCGCTGACGCCGCGCGTCGTCTTGAGGATGCCGGCGATCCCCGCCCATGCGGCGCCGACGACGATCGCGACCAGCAGAGCGACGACCACGTTGAGGAATCCCCCGAGGTAGGCCGCACCCGCGAACGACGCCCCCGCGAATGACGCGATCGTGTACTGACCCTCGACGCCGATGTTGAAGAGCCCCATGCGGAACGCGATGGCGCCGGACACCGCCGCGATGTAGATCATCGCCGTCTGGTTGACGATGTTGACGCGGATGCGCGGCAGCGGATTGCTGAACATCGCCGACCAGAAGTCGCCGGGCGAGCTGCCGGACGCGGCGATGACGACGGTGGTGGCGAGGACGGCGACCACGACCGCGATGAGCGGCGCGAGCAGAGCCATACCAATGCGCTGAAGACTCACGCTGCCTCCCCACCGGTCATGGCAGTGCCGAGATCCTGAGGAGTGATCTCGGCCGGGTCGAACGTGCCGACCATGCGGCCGCGCAGGATGACCTGGATCGTGTCGGACAGGCCGATCAGCTCGTCGAGGTCGGCGGAGATGAGCAACACGGCCAGGCCGGCCTTGCGGGCCCGCTTGATGTGCTCCCAGATGGCCGCCTGGGCACCGACGTCGACACCGCGGGTCGGGTGCGAGGCGACCAGCAACACCGGGTCGCCACTCATCTCACGGCCCACGATCAGCTTCTGCTGGTTGCCGCCGGACAGCGCCCGCGCCGGGACGTCGATGCCGGGGGTGCGAACGTCGTACTGCTCGACGATCCGCTCGGTGTCCTTGCGGGCTCCGGAGCGGTTGATCCACGGTCCCTTGGCGCTCGGTGCCCGGGTCTGGTGGCCGAGCACCCGGTTCTCCCAGAGCGGAGAGTCGAGCAGAAGGCCGTGCCGCTGACGGTCCTCCGGGATGTAGCCGATGCCGGCCTCACGCAGCTTGCGCGTGTCCCAGCGGGTGACGTCGCGGTCGCCGAGCCGGACCGTGCCCGACGTGGGGATGCGCATGCCCATGATCGTCTCGACGATCTCGGTCTGCCCGTTGCCCTCGACGCCGGCGATGCCGAGCACCTCGCCGCGGCGGATGGACAACGACACATCGGTGAGCAGGTTGCGGCCGAACTCGTCGACGAGGGTGACGCTCTCCAGCTCCAGCTGGACGTCGTCGGTGACGGTGGACTCCCCCGTCTCCGGTGACGGCAGCTCGGCCCCGACCATCATCTCGGCGAGCTGATGCTTGGTGGCCGTGGCGGGGTCGGCGGTGCCGACCGTGGTGCCGCGACGCATGACGGTGATGTCGTCGGCGATGGCCAGCACCTCGTCGAGCTTGTGGCTGATGAACAGCACCGAGTTGCCGGCCTGCTTGAGCTCGCGGAGGTTGTCGAACAGGGCGTCGACCTCCTGCGGCACCAGCACGGCGGTGGGCTCGTCGAGGATGATGATGCGCGCGCCGCGGTAGAGGACCTTGGCGATCTCGAGCCGCTGACGGGCGGCGACACCGAGCTTCTCGACCAGCACGTCCGGCTCCAGCCCGAACCCGAACCGGTCGGAGATGCGGGAGAGCTCGGCCCGTGCCTCGTCGCCGATGCCGTGCAGCTTCTCGGCTCCAAGCACGATGTTCTCGAGCACCGTGAGGTTGTCGGCGAGCATGAAGTGCTGAAAGACCATGCCGACTCCGTGCTCGATGGCGTCGGTCGGTGACTTCATGTCGACCTCAGGGCCACCGATGCGGATGGTGCCCTCGTCGGGACGCTGGACCCCGTACAGGATCTTCATCAGCGTCGACTTGCCGGCGCCGTTCTCACCCACCAAGGCGTGCACGGTGCCCGGTCGGATGGTGACGTCGACGTCGTGGTTCGCCACGACGCCGGGAAACCGCTTGCCGATGCCGACGAGCTCGACGCCCGGTGCCTCAGTCGCCACTGCTGCCCTCCCAGTACAGAAACAGACCTGGGCCGCACGCTACCGCGCTGGCCCAGGCCCGTCTCGTGTCGATCTACGGCTTGGTCGGAACCTTGGTGTCGCCGCTGATGATCTTCTCCTTGAACCCGTCGATGTCACCGGTGAGGTCGTCGATGAACCCACCTGACGTCGAGTAGCCCACGCCATCGGCCTTCAGGTCGTAGACCTGGTAGCTCGTCAGCGGCTCGCCACCGTCGACCGACTGGATGAAGTCGTATGTGGCCGTGTCGACCCGCTTCAGCATGGAGGTGAGGATGTGCGGCTTCTGCTCCTCCGTGGCCGTCTTCCACTGGTCGGAGTCGACACCGATCGCCCACTTGCCGTCGCCCGCGTCGACCGCAGCGTCGAAGACGCCAGATCCCGATCCGCCGGCGGCGTGGTAGACCACGTCGGCGCCCTCGTCGAACTGGCCGGTGGCCGCGGACTTGCCGCCCGCCGGGTCAGCGAAGCCCTTGAGGTTGGACTGCTCGATGTAGTTGACGAGCACCTCGACGTCCGGCTTGGCCGCCTTGACGCCGGCCACGTACCCGGCCTCGAACTTCTTGATGAGGTCGTTGTTGACACCGCCGACGAAGCCGACGGTGTCACTCTTGGTCGTCTGGGCGGCAGCGACGCCGACCAGGAAGGAGCCCTGCTCCTCGGCGAACCCGAGGTAGGCGACGTTCTCGTTGGCCTCCTCGTCGGGGTCGAAGCCGTCGACCACCGCGAAGTTCACGTCCGGGTAGTCGGGGGCGACCTTGTTGATGGACTCGCTGTAGGCGAAGCCGACGCCGATCACGGCCGTGGCGCCGCCGTCGGCCATCTGGCGCAGGCGGTCCTCGCGTGCGGACTCGGCCTCACCATCGACGGCCTCACCCTCGACACAGGTGGCGCTGAACTCGCCGACGGCCTTCTCGAGGCCCGCGTAGGCAGAGTCGTTGAACGACTGGTCGCCTTGTCCGCCGACGTCGTAGGCGAGTCCGATCTTCGGCCCGTCGCCCTTGGCCGACTTGCACAGATCATTGCTGGCATCGTTCGCGCCACCGCCGTCCTGCGTATCACTCCCGCAGCCCGTGAGGGCGAGTGCGGCAACGACGGCGACGGCGGAAAGCTGGGTCAGTCGACGCAAGATTCCTCCTCGATAAGGAGCCGGGATTCCGGCACGTTCGCACCCTAATGGGCAGCGGGCGCAGGCGGCAGGCCTCGGGACAGAATGGATGCGGTCGACACCGATTCTTAACCGATGGCGGCGTGGGCCAGCACGGATGCGGCGACGGCGATGGCCCGCTCGTCGATGCGGAGGTTGCCCTGGTGGAGGTCGTAGGTCGCACCGTCGGGCGTGCGGGTGCCGAGGCGACCCATCGCGCCCGGTACCGACTCGACGTACCAGGCGAAGTCCTCGCCGCCGAGACTCTGCGTGGTGGTCGCGACCCCGCCGGGACCGACCGCGTCGCCGACCGCCCGACGCATTCGCTCGGTGGCGTCGAAGTCGTTGACCACCGGAGGCACGCCCCGGATGTAGGTGACGCCGGCGCTCACACCGAACGGCTCGAGGATGTCGGCGATGAGCCCGCGCACGAGATGCTCCGCGGAGTGCCAGGCCGAGGCGTCGAGCATGCGCAACGTGCCGCTGAGCTCGCCCTGGGCCGGGATGACGTTGGCCGCATTGCCCGCGCGGACGTGCCCCCACACCATGCTGGCGCCGGCCCGTGGGTCGAAGCGCCGTGACAGCACGGCCGGCAGCTGGGTGACGAGGCTGGCCATCGCGTACGTGAGGTCCTCGGTCAGGTGCGGACGCGACGTGTGGCCACCGCGGCCGGCCAGGGTGACGTGGATGCGGTCGGAAGCCCCCGTGATCGGACCCTCGCGCAGACCCACGTGACCCACGTCGAGCGTGGGGTCGCAGTGCAGCGCGAAGATGCGCGAGACGCCCTTGAGGGCTCCGCCGGCGAGCAGCTTGAGCGCACCGCCGGGCATGACCTCCTCCGCGGGCTGGAAGATCAGCCGCACCCGCACCGGAAGGGGCTCCACCTCGTGCAGCTTGGCGAGCGCCACGGCCGCGCCGACCAGCCCGGCCGCATGGACGTCGTGACCGCAGGCATGTGCCACCCCGGGAACGGTCGAGCGCCACGGGTCGGACGTCGTGTCCTGCACCGGGAGCCCGTCGAGATCAGCCCGAAGGGCGATGATCGGGCCCTCCTGCGGCCCGATCTCGGCGATCAGACCGGAGCCGTCGAGCCGCTCGTATCCGATGCCGTTCTTGTCCATCCACGACGCGACGACGTCGGTGGTGCGTTCCTCGTGCCACGACAGCTCCGGATACGCATGCAGATCGCGGCGCAGCTCGATGAGGTCCGGGGTGATGACCTCGATCGCGCGGCTGATCTGCTCGTGGGGCATCCACCCACGATATCGCGTCAGCGGACGTCGAGAGTTCGCTTGATCTGCTCGACGGTCTCGTCGGCGAGCTTCTCCAGCTTGCGCCGAATCATCAGCGGGACCAGGACGTTGACCGGGAACGGGAAGTCGAACTCGGCCCGATAGTTGATCTGGGTGCGGTCGCCGTCGCGGGTGAACGACATCCGGTCGGTGGCCGTGGTGCGGCCGTTGCGGCCGCGGCAGACGAACGACGTCGGACGGTCGAAGCCGATGGTCTCGTACTCGAGATCGACCTCGCGCTTCATGAAACGGGACTTGTTGCGGTACGTGGTGCCGAGCCCGCCATCACCGGACTGGCGTCGCGTCTCGATCGTGCCCGGATCCCACTGCCCGGTGTTCTCGAAGTCGCTGAGGAAGTCGAAGACGTCCTCCACTGTCCGGTCGACCACGAAGGTCCGCTCGACGTGCATGTTCCCAGCGTAGGTCCAGGGCCGCCCGACGCCAGGTGACGTCCTGCCGGTCCGAATGGCGCAGGTACCACGTGGTGACGGCCAGGATGCCCAGTCCGCCAAGCATGCCGGTGGAGACCAAGGCGGTGCGCGGGCCGAGCGTCTCGGCGACCCACCCGATGCCCGGCGCGAAGAACGGCACGCTACCGATGAAGACCATCACGTACAGCGCCGCCACCCGTCCGCGCATGACCGGTGCGGACGTCATCTGGATCATCGCGTTGGCGGTCGTCGCCATCGTGAGCACGCTCATGCCCACGAGCGGCAGCACGGCCATGTAGGTGTAATACGTCGGCATCAGGCCGGAGGCGATCTGGACGACCGAGAAGGCGAGTCCGGACAGGACGATGAAGCGCAGCCGAGGCCTGGCCCGTCGGGCGGCCAGCAGCGACCCGGCGAGCGATCCGACGGCCAGGGCCGAGCCCAGGACGCCGAACTCGCTGGCGCCCTTGCCGAACTCGTCGGTGGCCATCAGCGCGCTGGTGATCTGGAAGTTCATGCCGAACCCGCCGAGGAAGAACACGCACCACATCACGAGGACGAGGTCGGGACGGGACCGGACGTACCGGACCCCCTCACGGATGGCTCCGCGACCGGCGGCGATGACCGGCGTGGGCGTCAGCCGGTCCTGGTCGAGCATGGACAGCGCCAGGAAGGCGGCGCCATAGCTCGCCGCGTTCACGAGAATCACCCAGCCGGTGCCGACCACACCACCGCCTAGGGCCGCGATGAGGAGTCCGGCGGCGGCCGGGCCGATGAGTCTGCCGGCGTTGAAGGACGCCGAGTTGAGCGCGACCGCGTTGCCGAGCTCGTCGCGGCCGACCATCTCGGGGACGAACGACTGGCGGGACGGGGCCTCGAGCGCGCGCCCGATCCCGAAGACGAAGGCGAGGACGAACACCTGCCAGGTGGCGACGACCCCGGTGACTGCGAGCACGCCGAGCACGGCGGCAGGCACGGCCATCATGACCTGCATGACGCGCAGCACGGTGCGCTTGGCAAACCGGTCCGCGAGCACGCCACCGAGCGGCGACAGCAGGAGTGTCGGCAGCAGCTGGAGCGCGACGGTGACACCGAGCGCGGACCCGCTGCCGGTGAGGACGAGCACCAGCCACGCCTGGGCGGTGAGGGCCATCCAGGTGCCGACGTTGGAGATCAGCGAGCCGATCGCGTAGACGCGGTAGTTGCGAATGCTCAGGGAACGGAACGTGGGACTCATGCAGTGCTCATTCGGGGGCTTGAGCCAGCTTCTCGAGAAGGTCGGACGCCCTGCGGAGGGTGACGCGCTCGTCGACGGTGAGCTTGGCGAGTCGGGCGTCGAGCCAGGCGTTGCGTCGGTTGCGCTCCTCGACCAGCATCTTCTCGCCCTTGTCGGACAGGCGGACCAGCACTTGACGACGGTCATCGGGATGCGGCTCACGCACGACGTACCCGTCGTCGACGAGGCAGTTGATGGTACGGGTGACCGACGGCGGTCGGACGCCCTCGCGGGCGGCGATCGCGCTGGGAGTCGACGGACCCATCACCATCACGGTGCCGAGTACCGAAAGCTGCGTGGGCGTCAGCTCGGTGAGGCGCTCCTGCCGGAGCCGGCGGGTGAGGTGAATGACCGACCGAGCGAGTCGCTGGGAGTCAGAAGGCATATCCTTAGCATAGGTCATTACCCATGCTAATCAAAATGCTCCCGGGTCGTTGCGGGTCGGGATCAGCGCTTCTTTCGGCGACGGATGAACATCGGGTCGAACTTGAGGTCCACGACACGCTCCTTGAGCGGGATGAGCGCGTTGTCGGTGATCTTGATGTTCTCGGGGCAGACCTCGGTACAGCACTTGGTGATGTTGCAGTAGCCGAGCCCGTGCTCGTCCTGCGCCGACGCCTTGCGGTCGAGGCCCTCCTCGGCCTCGGCTGCGTCGAGCGGGTGCATGTCGAGCTCGGCGATGCGCATGAGGTAGCGCGGTCCGGAGAACGCCGCCTTGTTCTCCTCATGGTCGCGCACGACGTGGCAGGTGTTCTGGCACAGGAAGCACTCGATGCACTTGCGGAACTCCTGCGAGCGTTCGACGTCGACCTGCTGCATGCGGTACTCGCCGGGCTCGAGGTCGGAGGGCGGCACGAACGCGCGCACCTCACGCGCCTTCTCGTAGTTGAACGAGACATCACAGACGAGGTCGCGGATGACCGGGAACGTGCGCATCGGCGTGATCGTGACGGTGGTCTCGGGCGGCAGCGTCGACATGCGTGCCATGCAGAGCAGGCGCGGGCGGCCGTTGATCTCGGCGCTGCACGACCCACACTTGCCGGCCTTGCAGTTCCAGCGCACAGCCAGGTCGGGTGCCTCGGTAGCCTGCAGTCGGTGGACGACGTCGAGCACGACCTCGCCCTCGTTGACCTCGACCTCGTAGTCGACGAAGTCGCCGCCCTCGTCGGTGCCGCGCCAGACGCGGAAGTTCTGCTGGTAGGCCATCAGTCCGTCCCTCCGGGGAGTTCTGAGTCGGTGTAGTAGTTCTTCAGCTCGTCGGTCTGGAACAGCTCCATCAGGTCCGAGCGCATCGGGATCTGCTCCTGCCGGTTGATCTCGACCGAGCCATCGGGCGCTTCGGTGCAGACCAGCAAGACGTGGCGCCACTCGGCGTCCATCGCCGGATGATCCTCGCGGGTGTGGCCGCCGCGACTCTCGGTCCGCGTGATCGCCGCCTTGGCGACGCACTCGCTGACGAGCAGCATGTTGCGCATGTCGAGCGCGAGGTGCCAGCCCGGATTGAACTGGCGGTGACCCTCGACCACCATGCTCTTCGCGCGCTCCTTCAGCTCGGCGAGCTTGTCGAGCGCTTCCTGGATCTCGCTCTCCTGGCGGATGATGCCCACCAGCTCGTTCATCGTCGCCTGGAGCTGCTGGTGCAGGGTGTACGGGTTCTCAGCGCCCTCCTGCGAGCCGTCACCGAACGGCGCCACCGAGCGCTCCTGGGCGTCCTTGACGTCGACGTCATTGAGCGCCGGACGCGACGACAGCCCGTCGACGTAGTCGCAGGCGCCGGCACCGGCACGCCGGCCGAAGACGAGCAGGTCGGACAGCGAGTTGCCGCCGAGGCGGTTGGACCCGTGCATGCCGCCGGAGCACTCTCCGGCCGCGAAGAGGCCCGGAACGGACGCAGCGCCGGTGTCCGGCTCGACCTCGATGCCACCCATCACGTAGTGGCAGGTCGGGCCGACCTCCATCGCCTCCCTGGTGATGTCGACGTCGGCCAGCTCCTTGAACTGGTGGTGCATCGACGGGAGCCGCTTGATGATCGTCTCGGCCGGCATCCGGGTGGAGACGTCGAGGAACACGCCGCCGTGCGGTGAGCCGCGGCCCGCCTTGACCTCGGTGTTGATGGCGCGGGCGACCTCGTCGCGGGGCAGCAGCTCGGGTGGACGCCGGTTGTTGTCGGCGTCCGTGTACCAGCGGTCGGCCTCTTCCTCGGAGGTCGCGTACTGCGCCTTGAAGACGTCCGGGATGTAGTCGAACATGAAGCGCTTGCCCTCGGTGTTGCGCAGCACGCCGCCGTCGCCGCGGACCGACTCGGTGACGAGGATGCCCTTGACCGAGGGCGGCCAGACCATGCCGGTGGGGTGGAACTGCAGGAACTCCATGTTGATGAGCTTGGCGCCGGCCCGCAGGGCGAGGGCGTGGCCGTCGCCGGTGTACTCCCACGAGTTGCTCGTGACCTTGTACGACTTGCCGACGCCGCCGGTGGCCATCACGATCGCGGGAGCCTCGAACAGCAGGTGCCGACCGGACTCGCGCCAGTACGCGAGCGCGCCGGCCATCTGGTTGCCGTCCTTGATGAGGTCGGTGACAGTGCACTCGGCGTAGACCTTGAGCATCGCGTCGTAGTCGCCGTGCTCGGCGAAGTCCTCCTGCTGAAGCGAGACGATCTTCTGCTGCAGGGTGCGGATGAGCTCGAGACCAGTGCGGTCGCCGACGTGCGCGAGGCGCGGGTAGGTGTGGCCGCCGAAGTTGCGTTGGCTGATCTTGCCCTCCGGCGTGCGGTCGAAGAGCGCGCCGTACGTCTCGAGCTCCCAGACGCGGTCTGGCGCCTCCTGGGCGTGGAGCTCGGCCATCCGCCAGTTGTTGAGGAACTTGCCGCCACGCATGGTGTCGCGGAAGTGCACCATCCAGTTGTCGTTCGGGTTCGCGTTGCCCATCGCCGCCGCGCAACCGCCCTCGGCCATGACGGTGTGGGCCTTGCCGAACAGCGACTTGGAGATGATCGCGGTGCGCTTGCCCGCCTGCCGCGCCTCGATGGCCGCGCGCAGTCCGGCGCCGCCCGCGCCGATGACGATGACGTCGTAGGAGTGGGTCTCGATCTCGCTCACGAAGTCACTCCTCTCAGTTGATGATTCGGGGGTCGGAGTACCACTCGGCGGCCAGGCCCCAGATGTAGAAGTCGGTGAGCGCCAGCGTCCCGAGGGTGATCCACGCAAGCATCATGTGCCGTCCGTTCAGCACCGTGACCCAGCCCCAGAGCTTGTAACGCAAGGGGTGCTTGGAGAAGTGGTTCAGCTTGCCGCCGATGATGCTTCGACACGAGTGGCACGACGCGGTGTAGGCCCACAGCATCACCACGTTGGTGACCAGGATGACGTTGCCGAGCCCGAGGCCGAACTCACCGTCGGCGGTCCGGAACGCCAGGATCGCGTCGTAGGTGTTGATCAGCGAGATGATGACCGCGGCGTAGAAGAAGTAACGGTGCAGGTTCTGGCCGAGCAGCGGGAAGCGCGTCTCGCCGGAGTACTTCTGGTGCGGCTCCGCGACGGCGCAGGCCGGCGGCGACATCCAGAACGCCCGGTAGTAGGCCTTGCGGTAGTAGTAGCAGGTCAGCCGGAAGAGCAGCAGGAACGGCAGGCTCAGCACCGCGTAGGCCGGTATGAACCAGAAGTCGGGCAGGAAGGTGCCGAAGTGTGCGGCTTCGGGAATGCAGGCGGTGGACGTGCACGGCGAATAGAAAGGAGTCAGGTAGTGGTACTGCTCGACCCAGTAGAAGTCCTTCATCGCAGTGCGCCCCACGGCGTACGCGACCCAGGCCAGGAGCCCGGCGGCCTGGATGGCTGGCGGGAACCACCAGCGGTCGGTGCGGAGGGTGCGGGCGGCGATCGCGGCGCGGCCGGAGCCGGTGGTGGTTGTCGTCATGCCTCGTCGATTCGCTCAGGGGATCTGCCAACGGTCACCGTATTCCTGGTTCCGGTTGGAACGCAAAGTCATAATGAGGTAGCCATTCATAGCCAACGGCTATGGTGATTCCCATGCAGGTCCAGCAGCTCGCCTACTTCGCGGCCGTCGCCCGAACCCGGCACTTCACCCACGCCGCCAGCCTCGTGGGCGTCTCCCAGCCGACGCTCTCCAAGCAGATCCGGGTGCTCGAGAACTCGCTCGGCTCACCACTCTTCGTTCGCAACCGAGGACAGATCGAGCTGACCAGCGCCGGGGAGGCGCTCCTCCCCCACGCCCAACGGATCCTCAGGGACCTCGAGAGCGCGCAACGATCGGTGGACGAGGTGACCGGACTGCGACGCGGTCGCGTCCGGCTCGGCGCCACGCCGACGTTGTGCGACTGGCTGGTGCCCGAGCTGCTCACCCGGTTCCACGAGCTGCATCCGGACATCGAGCTGGAGGTGCAGGAGGCCGGTTCGCGGGTTCTCACCGGTGAGCTCGGCCAGGGCCGGCTCGACCTCGCCCTGCTCATCGTGCCGCTGCGCTCGGACGGTGCTGTCGAGACGGGCGCGATCGAGACGACGTCGCTCCTGCGGGAGCGCCTGGTGCTGGCGAGCCCGGCCAGCGCCGACATGCCTGAGGTGATCGACGTCGCCGGCCTGCGTGACCTGCCGCTTGTCATGTTCCGCGAGGGCTACGACCTCCGTGAGGTGACCCTGGGCGCCTGCCGAGACGCCGGGTTCGAGCCGCATCTCGCCGTCGAGGGCGGCGAGATGAGTGCGGCGCTGCGGTTCGTCGAGGCCGGCCTCGGGCACGCGGTGGTGCCGGAGATGGTCCTGGGAAGTCGCCCGGGGCTGCGCAGCACGCGGCTGGAGAAGCCGTCGTTGCGGCGCGAGATCGCCCTGGCTTTTCGCTCGGACGCACTGCAGCTGGCCGCGCTCGCCTTCCGCGACGAGCTGCTGGCATCGTTCAAGGAGGGGGCGTTCAAGGAGCTAGGGCGAACCAGCGCTGGGGCTCCCAGCCGGCGTGGGGGTCGTGCAGGTAGAGCGCGAACTCGGTGACCCGGAACTCGCACTCGTAGTCGCGCAGCGTCTCGTCGGCATGGTCGAGCGCGGCGTCGTCGAGGTGGTGCGCCACCGTGACGTGAGGGTGGAACGAGAACTCGGCGCGCGGGGCGCCGATGGCTGCGCGCAGCCGCCCGGCCAGGACCTCGGTCGCGACGTAGCCGGCGTTCACGGTGACGAACACGACCGGCGACACCGGGCGGAACGTGCCCGTTCCTCGCAACCGCATCCGGAACGCGGGGATGGATCCGGCCGTCTTGTCGAGAAGAGCGCAGATCTCGTCCAGGTCGACGACGTCGACCTCGTGAGGCGGGAGCAGCGTCACGTGACTCGGCACGGTCTCGGCGAGAGGGTCGCCGAACGTCGCGCGCATCTCGCGCAGAAAGGTTCCGTGGGGTTCGGGCATGGCGATCGCGACCCCCATCGTCAGCCGGCTCACCGGATGGCGCCCGGGACGAATCCAGAACGGTCGTAGACCGTGGCCAGCGTCTGGGCCGCGACCTCTCGCGCCCGGGCGGCGCCGGCGGCGAGGACGCGATCGAGCTCGCCCTTGTCGTCGAGCAGCTCGCGCGTGCGGGTACCGAACGTGTCGACGAAGTCGGCGACGAGCTCTCCGAGCGCCACCTTGAAGTGCCCGTACTGCTGACCCGCGAACTCGGCCTCGATGTCGGCGATGGGCCGGTCGGTGAGCGCGGAGTGGATCAGGAGCAGGTTGGAGATGCCCGGCTTCTCGACCGGGTCGAAGCGGACCTCGCTGCCGGAGTCGGTCACTGCCGACCGGATCTTCTTGGCCGCCTTCTTGGGGTCGTCGGTGAGGTTCACGACCCCGGAGTGCGACACGGCCGATCCGCTCATCTTGGCGCCCGGGTCCTGGAGGTCGTAGATCTTGGCCGTCTCCTTGACGATGTGCGGTTCGGGCACCGTGAACGTCTCGCCGAAGCGGTGGTTGAACCGCTGCGCGAGGTTGCGGGTGAGCTCGACGTGCTGGCGCTGGTCCTCGCCCACCGGGACCTTGTCGGCCTGGTAGATGAGGATGTCGGCCGCCATCAGGATCGGGTAGGTGAACAGCCCGACGCTGGCGGAGTCGGAGCCGCTCTTCGCGCTCTTGTCCTTGAACTGCGTCATGCGGGCGGCCTCGCCGAATCCGGCGATGCCGCCGAGCACCCACGCCAGCTGGGCATGCTCGGGCACGTGGCTCTGCACGAAGAGGGCGCTGCGCTCGGGGTCGACGCCGGACGCGAGAAGCTGGGCCGCGGCGATGTAGGTGCGCTCGCGCAGCTGCGCCGGGTCGTACTCGACGGTGATCGCGTGGAGGTCGGGGATGAAGTAGAACGTCTCGAACTCGTCCTGCAGGGCCACCCATTGCTTGAACGCCCCGAAGTAGTTGCCGAGATGGTACGAGTCGGCCGTCGGCTGCGCCCCCGAGAGCGCGCGCGGACGGTCGGCGGGCTCGGGCATGCTGTGCATTGTGCCAGCAAGTCTGAGGGCGTCTGACCTAGGCTCCTGGGGTGGTCGACGTTCAGAAGTGGCAGGTTCCCGAGGTCGTCCACCTGCTCGGTGAGCAGCTCGATCACTGTGGTGGGCCTTCCCTGTCAGTCGCCACCGGGCGGACGATGACCGTGAAGGCGCGGCCGCGCGACGACGACACCGTCAACGTCTGGGTCGACGGTCAGCGTTCCTCGTTGCCGGCGGCGGTTGCAGAGACACTCGACGACCAAGGGATCACTTCGGGCAGCGTCGACATCGTCATCGAGTCCGAGCCCTCGCCGGCGCTCGACGACGGGCTGGTGCTGATGATCGTCGACACCGGCGTCGCGGCACCTCCCGACCGACGCGACGAGTGCCGTCAGGCCGCCGAGGCACTCGGCCTGGTGCACCTCGCCGACGCCGGTCCCGATGCCGTGCTGAAGCTCGAGGACGAGTCGCTGAAGGCCCGCACCCGGCACGTCATCACCGAGACGGCGCGAGTGCGAGCCGGTGCGCGGGCGATCGAGTCCGGCAACTGGCCCCAGCTGGGCACGATCCTCACGGCGTCACACGTTTCCCTGCGGGAGGACTTCGACGTGAGCGACGCCAAGCTCGACAACGCCAGCGACGCCGCGCTGGAGGCAGGGGCGCTCGGTGCCCGGATGGGACTCCTCCTCGTCCGGCCAGACCGGGTCGCGGCCGTCCGCGAGCTCGTGGAGCGACGATTCGACGCCGCGGGCTGGGGCCAGCCGGTGGTCCGCTCGTTGGGCCCGCCGAAACGGCCTGAGACACTAGGCGAGTGAGACGCATCGCGTACCAGGGTGAGCCTGGTTCCAACTCCCACCTAGTGTGCAAGCAGCACTACCCCGACTGGGAGGCGGTGGCGTGCGCGTCGTTCGAGGACGTCTTCGCGGCGGTCGAGAACGGCGACGCCGACCTGGCGATGATCCCGATCGACAACTCGATCGCCGGCCGCGTCGCCGACATCCACCACTTCCTGCCCACGTCCGGGCTGCACATCATCGCCGAGCACTTCCTGCGCATCCAGTTCACGTTGATGGGTGTGCCAGGGTCGAGCCTGGAGACCATCAAGACCGTGCACAGCCACGTGCACGCTCTCGGCCAATGCCGTCGCGTCATCCGCGAGCACGGGCTGACGCAGGTCATCTCCGGCGACACCGCCGGCGCCGCCCGCGAGATCGCCGATGCGCAGGACGTCAGCCAGGCCGCGATCGCCCCGCCGCTGGCCGCCGAGATCTACGGTCTGCAGATCCTCGCCGACGACGTCGAGGACGAGGACCACAACACCACCCGGTTCGTCGTCCTCTCCCCCGAGCTCATCGAGGCACCCGCCGACAACGGACCGGTCGTCACGAGCTTCATCTTCAACGTGAAGAACCTGCCGGCGTCGCTCTACAAGGCCCTGGGTGGATTCGCGACGAACGGTGTCAACATGACGAAGCTGGAGAGCTACATGGTGGGCGGGGAGTTCACAGCCACGCAGTTCCTGGCCGAGGTCGACGGCCATCCGGACGACCTACCGGTCCGTCGCGCCCTGGACGAGCTGGCGTTCTTCACCACTGAAGTGAAGGTGCTCGGCGTCTACCCCGCCGACCCGTTCCGGGCTGAGAACGCTTGACCGGCGGCTTGCGCTGGCCCTTGTCGGTGCCGGTGTTGTCCGACGGTGTGGTGACGCTCCGCGCCCACGTACCGACCGATGTCGACCTCATGCTCGAGATGTGCCGGGACCCGGAGGCGCTGCGCTGGACCTCGATCCCTCTCGACAGCACTCAGGAGACGGTCGAGGACTATGCATTCACCGTGATTCCGCGGGGCTGGGACGAGGAAAGCCATCGCGGCTGGGCCATCGAGGCGGAGGGCCGGTATGCCGGGAACGTCGACGTTCGCGACACTCCCATCGCCGACATCGGGTTCGTCCTGCATCCTTGGGCGCGCGGTCGCGGCCTGATGGTGCGGGCGGTGCGGCTGGCCACCGATTGGGCGTTGGTCGAGGGAGGCGTCGAGATCGTCCACTGGCGCGCGAACGTCGGCAACGTCGACTCGTTGCGGGTTGCCCACGCTGCGGGATTCTCCCTCCACGGAGTCACACCGGGCATCGTGCAGCAGCGTGACCTGGTGGTGGACGCCTGGGCCGGCTCGCGTCGCTTCGGCGACGCACCGGTGCCGTTGGTGCGCTGGGCCGAGTCGCCGGTGATCGAGACCGAGCGACTTCGCCTACGTCCATTCGTCGAGGCGGACATCCCGCGGGTCGTCGAGACCTGTTCGGACGAGACGACACGGCACTGGCTGAACGGCATGCCGCACCCGTACGTCGAGGCCACCGCCCGCGGCTACTTGAACGACTGCGTCTGGCAGGCGGCGCGGGGCGCCAAGGCCACCTGGGCGGTCGCCGACCGCGACACCGACATGCTGCTCGGCAACGTCGCTGTCATGGACATGCTCGGCTGGTCAGGGTCAGGCGAGGTCGGCTACTGGACCCATCCGGACGCCCGAGGGCGCGGGGTCATGACCGAGGCCGTTCGCGCCGTCGTCGATCACGCCTTCGACCGGTCCGGCCTCAACCTGGCCCGCCTCATGCTCTATGCGGCCGCTGGCAACCCGCCGAGCAACGCCGTGGCCGTCGCCGCCGGGTTCCGGCACTTCGGCACCCAGACCGCGGCCGAGCTGCTCGGCGACGGATCGGTGGACGATCTGAACGGCTACGAGCTGCTGCGTCCGTAGCTCCGCTTCGTCAGGCGGCAAGGGCGAACCTTGCGTGTCTGCGTGGTCGTCGTTTCGGGTCGATGGTGGCGGGTGGGATGAGTTCGGGGATGCCGTCGGCGGCGAAGACGATGTCCCAGCCGCGGTCGTGGACCACGCGGTGGTGGTGTGGGCAGATGAGGACGCCGTCGTCGAGGTCGGTGGTTCCGCCGTCGGCCCAGGTGCGTCTGGCGTGGTGTCCGACGCACCAGTGCGGTGGCCGGTCGCAGCCGGGGAAGATACAACCCTTGTCGCGGTGTTCCTGGGCTCGACGTTGGTGTCGGGTGAACAGTCGTTTGGTTCGGCCGTGGTCGAGTGGGAGGGACTCGCCGCCGAAGACGGCGGGCAGGATCCGCAGCTCGCACGCCATCCGGCGGGCCTGACCGGCGGAGATCTTGGTGCCGGTGGACAGGGTGGCGGTGGCGACCTTGTCGATGAGGACGTCGTGGTCGAGGTTGACGGTCATGATCGCGCCGACGCCGGCGGTGTCGGGCAGCTGGTCGGCGGGGATCTTCTCGATCAGGGTGCAGAATGCCCACCCCATCTTCTGCCCGTACCGCGGCCGCTCGTACAGGACGGCGTCCTCGGGGGTCTCGTTCTTCATGACCTGTGGTGCGCTGATGGCTTCGAGCGCGGTGCGGAGCATGTCGGCCTGCGCCTCGGGGAGCACGAACCCGCCCTTGTGGGTGCCGTCGCGTTGGTCGACCATCCAGAACTCGGTCTTCGCCCACGCCCGTTTCTCGCGGTCCTCGACGATCCGGTTCTCGGTCTCGTCGACGTGCTCGGGGTCGAACACGTCGGTGATCCGGTCCGCGCGGCGGCTGAGGTTCTTCAGGTCCATGCTGGGCGCGTCGCACAGCAGCTGGGTCTCGCATGCCTCCCGCTGGTCGACCGTCACGGTGGACGGCAGGCCGTCGAGGGTCTTGGCGATCAGCTCGGCCTGCGCCAGCGACACCTCACCCTTCGCGAGCGCGCCCTGGGTCTGAGTGGCCTTCGCGATCCGGTCGGCCTGCTTGACCAGTCGGTCACCCGCCCGGCGGTCTCCACCGAACGAGCCGGCCAGCAACGATCCGGTCGAGGTCGCGCCCCGGCGCCGCGCCTCGTCGGATTTCTCCACCGACCGAACGGCGGAAAGCTCGTGCGCCTTGACCCGGGCGGTCGCCCGCATCAGCGACGTCGCCAACGCGGCGCACTCCGGTCCGGCCATGTCGTCGTAGGCGTCGAGGGACATCGAGTCGAGCAGCACGTGCAGATCCACGACCTGCTGCGCCGGCGACTGAGCCATATTTCCCCCGAGACGTGTTCGAACGTTTCCTCGATTCTATCTGTTCGAGGCCGCCAGACACAAGACCCTGGATCACCTTTTTCCCTGTCATTCCAGTCGAAATTAAGGCATTGACCTTCTCAGGCAATTCTCCCAGCCCGCACCGACAGGGCGCGTAGTGTCTGCTTCATGAGGCACGATGCGATCGTCGTCGGAGCCGGGGTCGCCGGCCTGACGGCTGCCGACCGCCTGGTCGCCGCCGGGCGGGACGCGATCGTGCTCGAGGCCAGGGAGCGGGTCGGCGGCCGGACACTGACCGTGGATGTCCCCGGCGTCCCCGGGCTCCGCGTCGATTCCGGCGGCCAATGGGTAGGACCGGGGCAGCACGCCCTGCTCGCCGAGCTGGAGCGGTTCGGCCTGTACATCATCGACCAGGCCGGTGGCGGACAGGACCTCGTCAGCCTGGGTGGCGGGCTCAGCCGCTACACCGGATCAACGCCTCGGCTCGGTCCGATAACCGTGCTCGACGTGGGTCTCTCGCTGCAGCGCTTCGAGAAGCTGGCGACCAGCGTCGACCTCGACCGTCCGTGGGCCACACCGAACGCCGACGTGCTCGACGGCCAGACCTTCGAGACCTGGATCCTGGACGCCTGCCGTACGAAGAAGGGGCGCGAGTTCTTCCGGATCTGCTGCGAGGCAGTGTTCGCGACCGAGGCAACGAACGTGTCCCTCCTCCACGCGTTGTTCTACAGCCATTCCGGCGGCGGACTGGAACACCTGATCAGCACCGAGGGCGGCGCCCAGCACGCCCGCGTCGACGGCGGGATGCAGCAGCTCTCCGAGCACTTGGCGTCCGGCCTGGGCGACCGCGTCCGGCTCGACGAGCCGGTCACCGCCATCGCCGTCGAGGGCACCGGTGTCCGCATCACGACGGAACGCGGCACGCGCGAGGCATCCCGCGTCATCGTTGCCGTTCCGCCCACACTCGCCGGTCGCCTGCACTTCGAGCCGGTCATGCCGGGCACCCGGGATGCACTCACCCAGCGGATGCCGCAGGGCTCGGTCATCAAGTGCCACGCCGTCTACGACCGTCCGTTCTGGCGCGACGCCGGGCTCAGCGGCGAGGCAGTGGGCGACACCGCTCCGGTCAAGGTCGTCTTCGACGGCACGCCACCCGGGGACGGGTCGCCCGGCGTGCTCGTCGCGTTCATCGAGGCCGCCGACGCAATCCGGCTCTCCGCCGTGACGCCGGACGAGCGGCAGGCTGAGGTCCTCGACGTGCTCGCCCACTACTTCGGCGACGACGCGCGTCATCCGGTGGCCTTTGTCGAGCGCGACTGGAGCGCCGAGCGGTGGACCCGCGGCTGCTACGGAGCACACTTGCCGCCCGGCGCATGGACGCAGGTCGGGACTGCCCTGCGCGAACCGGTGGGCCCGATCCACTGGGCCGGCACCGAGACCGCGGAGCGCTGGTGTGGATACATCGACGGCGCGATCACGTCCGGCGAACGCGCCGCCGCCGAGGTGGACGCCGCGCTTCCGCGATCTGCGGCGACGTCCGAGGAACTACGCTGACGCCCATGGACAACGCCGTCAGTGCAGCGATCGGGGCCGTCGCGGGAATCGGGACGGACGTCTTCACGGAAAGGCTGGCACCGAAGCATCGGGCGATGGCGCTCGCTGGCGGGCTGGTCGTCGCAGCGGCGATCTACCCACTCGCACGGAAGGAGCGTCAGCCGAGCGCGCCGCTCGCGCGGGAGATCGTGGGGTTGGTCGCAGCCGGGGCGCTGGCCTCCTTGGCTGCACGTGAGACTCCGACGAATGCCAGGAACGTCGTCGCTGCGGGGTGGGCTGCGCATGCTGTCTTCGACATGGTCCACGACAGTGGCGAGGGGTCGCGGATCCCGAGCTGGTACCCGGCGATGTGCGCAGGCTACGACCTGGCGGTCGCGGGTCGACTGGTCACCGCGTAGGAGGGAAAGTGGACGGCATCCACGACATGGGCGGCATGCACGGCTTCGGCGCGGTGACGGTCGAGGACGACGAGCCGGTCTTCCACGAGCCTTGGGAAGGGCGGACGTTCGGCCTCATGATCGCCACCGGCGCGGCCGGCCTCCGCTCGGGATCGATCCGTCCCGGCATCGAGGCGATGGACCCGGCCACTTACCTCGCCTCGAGCTACTTCGAGCGGTGGGCCCGCTCGGTCGAGTGCGGGCTCATCGACGCCGGCACGCTCACGTCTGCCGAGATCGACGCCCGCGTCGACGCACCTGAGCCGCCCCGAGAGCACCAGGACGACACCGACCCCGAGATCGCGAGCCGGCTCACCGGCGCGCTCGTCAATCGCCCTCGTGGGCCGAGCGGCGAGGACGTGCCCACAAGCTTCGAGGTCGGCGACAGCGTCACCGTCAAGCGGATGGCGCCGACCGGCCATCACCGGTGCCCGCGCTACCTCCGCGGCGTCACCGGAACCGTGACGCGACTGCCTGGCGGGTGGCCGCACGCAAGCTCCGAAGAGCCGCCGGAGGCGACCTACACCGTCCGCTTCGCCATGGCCGACCTATGGGGCGCCGACGCCGAGCCCGGCTGGCTGTACATCGACCTGTGGGACCGGTACCTCGCATGACCGGGCACCACCCACGGACGAAAGGCTCGAGCGAGCAGCGCGTCGAGGCCATCGAGGCGCTGCTCATCGAGCGCGGTCTGATCACCTCCGACGTGGTCGACGCGATCGTCGGGACGTACGAGCACGACGTCGGTCCGATGAACGGGGCCCGTGTCGTGGCCCGCGCCTGGGTCGACCCCGAATACCGCGCGAGGCTGCTCGACGACGGCACCAGCGCGGTCGGCGAGCTCGGGCTCGGCGGCGCCGAGGGCGAGCACTTGGTCGTGCTCGAGAACACCGAGGATGTCCACCACGTCGTCGTCTGCACCCTCTGCTCGTGCTACCCGTGGCCGGTGCTCGGCCTGCCGCCCCAGTGGTACAAGAGCTTCGCCTACCGCTCCCGGATGGTGCGCGAACCTCGGGCGGTGCTCGCCGAGTTCGGCACGACGTTGTCGGACGACGTGGAGGTCCGAGTCTGGGACTCCAGCGCCGAGGTCCGCTACCTGGTCCTGCCGCTCGCTCCCGATGACATGTCTGGCCAAGACGAGGACGAGCTGGCCGGGCTCGTCACCCGGGACCACATGATCGGCGTGGTCCGGTGAGCACGATCGGCCAGCCGCCCGAGGACGTGCCGCGTCGCAACGGCGAGCTCATCTTCGACGCACCGTGGGAGAGCCGGGCCTTCGGCCTCACGGCCGCCTACCTGGAAGCGTCCGGGCAGGACTGGGCGACCTTCCGCACGTATCTCATCGCCGCCATCGCCGACCTCCCCGACACCACGCCCTACTACGGGGCCTGGGTCGTTGCGTTGGACCGGCTGCTCGCGGCCGACGAGCTCACGCGTTCGTGACCGGCGGTGGCCTGACAGCCCGCACCGCGTACGTACTGGTGTTCGCCGCGTCGGCAGCGGTGCTCGTCGTCGAGCTCGTGGCAATGCGCCTTCTGGCCCCGTATCTCGGGCTGACGCTCGAGATGAACACCCTCGTCATCGGCATCGTCCTGGCGGCGATCGCCGTCGGCTCTTGGGTCGGCGGCACCCTGGCCGACCAGGTGGATCCGCGACGGATGCTCGGCCCGCTGCTGCTCGGGTCGGGCCTCGCGATCGCGGCGACGCCGGCATTCATCCGCTGGATCGCGCCGATCAGCGACGGCTCGCTGGTGCTCATCGGCGCGATGGTGGCGCTCTTCGTTCCCGGGGCGCTGCTGTCGGCGGTCTCGCCGACGATCGCCAAGCTGAGGCTCTCCACCATCGACGAGACCGGCACGGTGGTCGGACACCTGTCCGGGGTCGGCACCGCCGGAGCGATCTTCGGAACCGTGCTCACCGGCTTCGTCCTCGTGTCGGTTGTCCGCGTCAGCACCATCCTCGTCGCGCTCGGTGTGCTCCTGGTCTTGGCCTCGGTGCTGATGGAGCTGCGGACGCGAGGCTGGCGGGCCGCCTCGGGCCCGGCCGTCCTCCTCCTCGTGGTGGGGCTCGGCGCAGCGGTCGCCCCGGGCGGCTGCGACGTCGAGACGAGGTACCACTGCGCCTCGGTGCACGCCGATGAAGCGCGCGAGGGCGGACGAGTACTCGTCCTGGACCGGCTGCGGCACTCCTACGTCGACCTCGACGACCCGGGGCACCTGGAGTTCATGTACGTCCGGGCGGTTGTCTCGGTGATCGATGCGACGTTCCCCGCATCATCGCCGCTGCGCGCCTACCACCTCGGCGGTGGGGCGCTCACGGTGCCGAGGTACCTGCAGGCTGTTCGCCCCGGCACGGAGAGCCTGGTCTCCGAGATCGACCCGGGTGTCGTCGAGATCAGTCGTGACGAGCTGGGCCTGACGACGTCGGCCGACGTCAGGGTCCGGGTCGAGGATGGCAGGCTCGGCCTCGAGCGGCTCGCGACGGACAGTCGCGACCTCGTGGTCGGCGACGCGTTCGGTGGGGTCAGCGTGCCGTGGCACCTGACCACATTCGAGGCGATGGCCCAGGTGCGGCGGGTCCTCACCGACGACGGCGTGTACGTCGCGAACCTCATCGACCACGAGCCCTTCGGGTTCGCTCGTGCCGAGGTGGCCACGCTGCAACGGGTGTTCGACCACGTCGCGCTGGCCGCCGAGCCCCAGTCCTTCACCGGAGGCGGCGGCGGCAACCTGGTGGTGGTGGCCTCCGACGCCCCGTTCGACGCCGACGCGTTGCGCACCGAGCTCGCCGGGCGCGGCGTCGCGTGGGAGGTCGCCACCGGCGCGGTCCTCGACCGCTGGCGGGGCGACGTCCGG
>NZ_JBOHDT010000137.1:0-4911 GCF_050700635.1 Aeromicrobium sp. | reverse complement strand
GGGCCTCGGCGTCGACTCTGCCTGGGTCAACGAGCACAAGGGCGAGGTCAAGCATTTCTTCCACCTGGCGGCGTCGTACGACATGACCGCCTCGAAGGCCACGAACGACCGCCTGAACACCGGTGGCACGCACAACGCGCTCCAGCTCGCCGACGCGCTGGAGGCCGGATGCTTCCACCAGGTCTCGTCCATCGCCGCGTCCGGCGACTTCCGCGGTCGCTACACCGAGGACATGTTCGACGAAGGCCAGGGGTTCCAGTCCGACTACCACCGAACGAAGTTCGAGTCCGAGAAGATCGTGCGTGACGAGGCCACCGTGCCGTGGCGGGTCTACCGGCCGGCGGTCGTGGTGGGCGACTCCGAGACCGGGGAGATCGACAAGATCGACGGTCCGTACTACTTCTTCACCCTCATCAAGCGCATGCGCGACTACATGCCGGCCTGGTTGCCCATGTTCGGCGCCGGCATGGGCAGCACCAACATCGTTCCCGTCGACTACGTGGCGAAGGCGATGGACCACCTCGCCCATGAGCCCGGTCTCGACCGCCGTGCATTCCACCTGGTGAACCCACGACCGCAGAAGAACCTGGACATCATCAACGCGTTCGCCCGCGCCGCGAAGTCGCCGTCGTTCCAGGTCTCCCTCGACAACAGGGTCACCGACCTCCTGCCGACCCGCTGGCTCCAGTCGGCGCTCGGACTCACGGCCGGTGGACCCGGTGAGATCGTCGCGAAGCAGACGCTGGGTCGACTCGGCATTCCGGCCGAGGTGCTCGCCCATGTCTCCATGCCCACCCGCTACGACTCGGCGGCAACACTCGAGGCGCTGGACGGTTCCGGTATCGAGATCCCCAAGCTGCGCACCTATGCGGCGACCCTCTGGGACTACTGGGAGCAGAACCTCGATCCCGACATCCGGGCCGACAAGGCCTCCGCCAAGGCGATCCGCGGCAAGACGGTCGTCATCACGGGGGCGACGTCAGGCATCGGCAAGGCGACGGCGCTGCGGGTCGCGGCGCTCGGCGGCACCGCGATCCTGGTCGCACGCGGAGCCGAGAAGCTCGAGCAGACGAAGAGCGACATCATCGCCCACGGCGGATCGGCGTTCGCCTACCAGTGCGACCTTTCCGACCTCGACGACATCGACAAGCTCGCCAAGAAGCTGAACCGCGACTTCGAGGGCATCGACATCGTGGTCAACAACGCCGGTCGCTCGATCCGGCGCTCGCTGCGGCTCTCGTACGAGCGGTTCCACGACTTCGAGCGCACGATGCAGCTCAACTACTTCGGCGCGATCCGGCTGGTCATGGGGCTGACGCCGCAGATGGCGAAGCGGAAGACGGGCCACATCGTCAACATCTCGTCGATCGGGGTGCAGACCAATCCGCCTCGGTTCTCCGCCTACGTCGCGTCCAAGGCCGCGCTGGACGCCTGGAGCCGGGTGGTGGCCTCCGAGCTGATCGGACACGGAATCACGTTCACGTCCATCCACATGCCGCTGGTCCGTACGCCCATGATCGCGCCGACGAAAATCTACGACGCCTTCCCGACCATCAGCCCGTCTCAGGCGGCCGACCTGGTGCTGCGGGCTGTCAGGGACCATCCGCACGAGATCAACACGGTCATGGGAACGGCCGGGGAGCTCTCCCACGCGGTGGCGCCGCACGCGGCGTTCCGCGTCCTCAACCAGGCGTACAAGATCTTCCCTGACTCGGCCGCGGCGCGTGGCGACGGAGCAGGGGAGAAGACGACCCGCCAGCAGCGAGCGCTGGCCCGAGTGCTGAAGGGCGTCCACTGGTAATGGTCGGCGCCCGTAGGCTGGAGTCATGAGTGTCCGCCGTGTCCAGGGCAGCGAGGTGGAGTACGGCATCGCCGTCAGGGGCCAGCCGCACGCCAACCCGATGGTGGCGTCGACTCACGTCGTCAACTCGTATGCCGCCGCGCACGGGCTCACCCGGCGCGCCCGCTGGGACTTCGAGGAGGAGAACCCGCTTCGCGATGCCCGCGGGTTCGACCTGAGCCGCGAGGCGGCCGACCCCTCGCAGCTCACCGACGAAGACCTCGGCCTGGCGAACATCATTCTCACCAACGGCGCGCGCCTCTACGTCGACCATGCTCACCCCGAGTACTCGAGCCCCGAGGTCACGTCTCCGCGCGATGTCGTGGTCTGGGAGAAAGCGGGCGAGGACGTCATGCGGCTCGGCGCCGAGCTGGCCGGCCGGATGCCTGGCGCCGCGCCGGTCGTGCTCTACAAGAACAACGTCGACAACAAGGGGGCGTCCTACGGCTCGCACGAGAACTACCTGATGCGTCGCGACGTCCCGTTCGATTCCGTCGTCGAGCACCTCACACCCTTCTTCGTCTCGCGCCAGGTCTTCACCGGATCCGGTCGGGTCGGACGCAAGCAGGACGGCAGCATCCACGAGTTCCAGATCAGCCAGCGTGCCGACTACATCGAGGTCGGCGTCGGCCTCGAGACCACGCTCAAGCGCCCGATCATCAACACGCGCGACGAGCCGCACGCGGACCCCAAGAAGTACCGACGGCTGCACGTCATCGTCGGTGACGCCAACTGTTCCGAGGTCGCGATCTACCTCAAGCACGGCACCACGTCGCTGGTGCTGGCCATGATCGAGGCCGACCACCTGCCGTCCGGACTGGCGTTGGCTTCACCCGTCGCCGCAGTGCACGACGTGTCGCACGATCCGTCGTTGAAGCACGCGATCGAGCTCGCCGACGGCCGCACCATCACTGCGATCGACCTGCAGGGCGAGTACCTGGCTCACGCCCGCACGTTCGTCGAGCGCGAGGGCTCCGACGAGCAGACCGACGACGTGCTGGCCCGTTGGGAGAGCGTCCTCGATCGGCTGGCTCGCGACCCGCAGGAGTGCGTCCAGGAGCTCGACTGGGTGGCCAAGCTCGCGCTCCTCGAGCAGTACAGGGAGCGCGACGGCCTCGACTGGGACCACGCGAAGCTTCATCTCGTCGACGTGCAGTACCACGACGTGCGTCTCGAGAAGGGGCTCTACCACCAGCTGGTGCGGTCGGGTCGCATGGAGCGCCTCGTCAGCGAGGAGGAGGTCAAGGACGCCGTCTCGACCCCACCGAGCGACACCCGCGCCTATTTCCGGGGGATGTGCCTGGCACGGTTCGCCTCCGACATCGCGGCCGCGTCGTGGGACTCGGTGATCTTCGACCTGCCCGGCCACGACTCCCTGCAGCGCGTCCCCACGATGGAGCCGCTGCGTGGCACCAAGGAGCACGTCGGCGCGCTCTTCGCGCGCAGCGAGACCGCATCTGACCTGTTCACCGCCATCACCCGCCGCTGAACTGAGCGTTCCGCCGCGCGCGAACACGCCTACGAGTGTTCACTCCTAAGGCTAGGGTTGCGGTATGCCCGAACAGCAGCACAAGAGCACCAAGAAGTCGACCGAGACCGACGAGCAGGTCGAGGAGACCGAAGTCGACGCCGAGCGCAAGGAAAAGCTCGACGACGACGTCGACTCGATCCTCGACGACATCGACGACGTGCTCGAGGAGAACGCCGAGGAGTTCGTGCGCAGCTTTGTGCAAAAGGGTGGGCAGTGATGCTGCCAGAGCCCTTCACCGTTGCAGGTTCCTCCTCGTTCGCCGACTTCCTCGCCCAGCAGGCGCCCGGCCTCGTGCCCGGCGCCTCGGCCCGCGGCGCGGGTGACCTCGCCGGCGCTGCGCCGCACGGCACGACCATCGTCGCGGCGACGTTCCCGGGCGGAGTCGTCATGGCGGGCGACCGCCGGGCCACGATGGGCAACGTCATCGCCCAGCGCGACATCGAGAAGGTCTTTCCGGCCGACGAGTACTCGTGCATCGGCATCGCCGGCAGCGCGGGCATCGCGATCGAGCTGGTGCGGCTGTTCCAGGTCGAGCTCGAGCACTACGAGAAGCTCGAAGGCACCGTGCTCTCCGCGGACGGCAAGGCCAATCGACTGTCCGCCCTCATCCGGGGCAACCTCGGCTTGGCGATGCAAGGCCTCGCGGTCGTCCCGCTCTTCGCCGGCTTCGATGCCGCCACGAACATCGGTCGAATCTTCTCCTACGACGTCACCGGCGGCCGCTACGAGGAGCATGCGTTCCATGCCGTCGGCTCCGGCTCGGTGTTCGCCCGCGGTGCCCTGAAGAAGCTCTACCGCGACGACCTCGACGAGAACGAAGCCATCACGGCCACGCTGCAGGCGCTCTACGACGCGGCCGACGACGACTCCGCCACCGGCGGACCAGACCTCACCCGGCGCATCTTCCCGGTGGTCGCGGTCGTGACGGCCGATGGCTACCGCCGGATCTCCGACACCGAGGTCGGCGCGATCGCCGACGACGTCATCGGCGGGCGCCTCGTCCGTCCCGACGGCCCTGCTGCCCCCCTCACCTGAGGCGAGAGGACACACCGATGACCGCACCGTTCTACGTCTCGCCCGAGCAGCTCATGAAGGACCGGGCCGACTTCGCCCGCAAGGGCATCTCCCGCGGCCGCAGCGTGGCCGTCGTCCAGTACGCCGACGGCGTGCTGTTCGTCGCCGAGAACCCCTCCCGGGCGCTGCACAAGATCAGTGAGATCTACGACCGCATCGGCTTCGCCGCGGTGGGCCGCTACAACGAGTTCGAGAACCTGCGCATCGCCGGCGTCCGGCTGGCCGACCTGCGCGGCTACTCCTACGACCGCCGCGACGTCACCGGCCGCGGGCTGGCCAACGCCTATGCGCAGACGCTCGGCACCATCTTCTCGGCCGGCGGCGAGAAGCCGTACGAGGTCGAGCTGTTCGTGGCCGAGGTCGGCGACGACGCGTCCGGTGACCAGATCTACCGCCTCACCTACGACGGTTCGGTCGCCGACATCCAGGGCTACGCGGTGATGGGCGGCCAGACCGAGCAGATCGA
>NZ_JBOHDT010000136.1:0-12534 GCF_050700635.1 Aeromicrobium sp. | reverse complement strand
GGGTTCGGGTGCACGAAGGACTCCGGGCTGGAGCCGTTCGCGGAGCGGTTCGCGGCCACCGGGGCCGACGTCGTCGTGTTCGACTACCGCGGGTTCGGGATGTCCGAGGGGGAGCAGCGGCAGTTCGTCGACCACCGGCGACACCGGGAGGACTATCAGGCGGCGGTCGCGCACGCCCGAGCACTGCCCGGCATCGACACCGACCGGATCGTGCTCTGGGGCACTTCGTACTCGGGCGGTCACGTCATCGCGGTCGCCGCGGATGATCCGCTGATCGCCGGCGTCATCTCCCAGGGAGCCGCGATGGACGGGCTGGTGGCGCTGCTGGAGATCTGGAACTACGCCGGCCCGCGCCAGCTGATGCGACTCACCGCCCACGCCATGCTCGACGTGGTGTTCGGCCTGTTCCGGCTCCGGCCGCACATGATCCCGATCGTCGGTGCGCCCGACGCACTCGCCGCGATCACCTCCGACGACGGCCTGCCCGGCTACTCCGCCATCGTCGGACCGACGTTCCGCAACGAGATGGCGGCACGCGGCATCCTCTCGATCGTGCTCAACCGCCCGGTGACGAGTGCGAGGCAGCTGCGGATGCCCGTCCTCCTCGTCGTTGCGTCGCACGACAGCATCGCGCCCCCGGCAGCCGTCGAGAAGGTGGCGAAGCGCGTTCGTGGACGTCTTCGGGTCGAACGGTTCGACGTCGGCCATTTCGACCTCTACCTCGGCGACCCGTTCGAGGAGTCGTTGACCGCGCAGGTCGAGTTCGTCCGGTCGATCTAGGAGCCTCACCCGTCACACCAGTCATGCCAATCTCCGACGGATCCGGTGGTGCCTGACCTAGAATCTTCTCGTCCGCTCACCCTGGGAGCCCCCGTGAAGCACGTCAAGTCCTGGCAGGCCTGCGCCCTGGCCGTCGTCACCCTGGCCGCTCTGACCTCAGGAGCCACAGCGGCTGAGTCCGACCCCGAGCACGACTACGCCAACCAGACTCCGTACGGCACTCCCGAGGAGTCGGTCAAGACGCCCCCGAACGGGTACACGATGTTCTTCCTCGAGACCGTCGGCCGGCACGGCGCCCGCTCCATGACCAGCGACAACCGCGAGACGGAAGCGCTGCAGCTCTGGAAGCGAGCGGCTACGCAGGGCGAGCTCACCCGGCTCGGTGAGACCTTCGCTCGCGACGTCGGGCGCTTCCAGAATGCCGAGGAAGAGATCGGCTACGGGAAGCTCAGCGGCGTCGGCCGCGAGGAATGGCAGGGCATCGGTCGTCGCAACGCCGAGACCTACGCCGACTTCTTCGCCTCGCTGGATCGCCGCGACGAGACGATCGTGACCAACACCACCGAGGTCACCCGCACGAAGCAGAGCGCCGAGGCGATGCACCAAGGACTCAGGAAGGCCGGTCTGACCCTCGACACCGAGCTGGTACCTCTCGCCGAGGCCGAGGACGTGCTGCACATCAGGAGCGAGGCCTCGTCTACAGGCGAGAACATGACCGAGGAGATCCTCGACCGCGATTCCATCCGCGGCCACGCCGAGCACCTGCTGCGCGCCCTCTACTCACGCGAGTTCGTCGACCGTCTCGACGACCCGGTCGCAGACGCGCTCAACATCTACAAGCTCTACTCCACCGCGCCCGGCATGGCGAACGAAACGGACATCACCTTCGCTCGTTACGTGCCGGAGGAGGACCGTGAGCCGCTCAGCTACGCCACCGACGTCGAGACGTTCTACCAGTACGGCCCCGGCGTCGAGGGCGAGACGGACACGTTCGACAGCGCTCGCCCGCTGCTGGCCGACTTCTTCAAGGCTCTCGACGACCGCATCGCCGGGTCGTCCACCGCGGCGGTGCTGCGCTTCGCCCACGGCGAGACGACAATGCCGTTCGCGTCGCTCATCAACGCCCCGGGAAGCACGGAGCAGGTAGCGGAGGGCGAGCGGTTCACCCGCGGCACCAACCCGTGGCGGGGCGCCAAGGCGGGACGGCTGGCGGGCCACATCGAGTGGACCGCGTTCCGCAACGCCGAGAAAGACGTGCTCGTCACCATGCGGTACAACGAGAAGCCGGTGCAGTTCAACGAGAGCTGCACTCCGTACGCCGAGGCCAGCTACTTCTACACCGTCGACGAGCTGAAGCGTTGCCTCGGCTGACGCACCCGAGGTGCGTCGGTAGAGTGTCGCCCTACGTGCGCCGTCTCCCGGGAGCTTCATCACCTTGTTGAACTTCGTCGTCACCTGCGTGACCATCCTTGCCGGCTCCATCCCGGGACCCCAGGCCGGAGGCACCGGATCCGCGCGCGTGCTCGCGAGCGAGGCCCCGTACGGCAACGCCGTGTCCTCCAAGATCGTGTCGCCGCCGAAGGGCTACTCGCTGTTCTTTGTCGAGACCATCGGCCGCCACGGTTCACGCACGTCCATCAGCGACGCCGACGAGAAGCGCGTCCTCAGGCTCTGGGAGCGTGGCAAGGACGCCGGCGCGCTCACCGAAGTCGGTGAAGACCTCAAGCGTGACATCGAGCGATTCCAGGCCGCGGAGAAAAAGCTCGGCTACGGCCAGTTGACCACCATCGGCAAGGCCGAGCTTGCCGGTCTCGGTCGCCGCACGGCCGAGAACTACGCCAGTTTCTTCGAGGGAGTGCAGGAGGACGGAGACGAGATCGCGTTCGTGTCGTCGCCGGTCAACCGCACCAAGGAGAGCGCCCAGGCCATGAAGGGTGCGATCAAGAACAGGTTCCCGGATCTCACGTTCGCGAAGGACGCCGTGTCCGAGCGGACGTTGATCGTCGACGGCAACCCGTCCGCCACCGGTCAGCAGCACATCCGCCAGCTCAAGAAGCTTCCCAACGTCGAGCTCGCCGCGACCAACGTCCTGGCCAACCTCTACCGGCCCGAGTTCGTCGCCACTGTGAAGGATCCGGTCGGTGAAGCCCTGGCCATGTACGAGGTCTTCCAGCGAGCTCCGGGCATGAGGGCGGAGACGAGCGTGACCTTCGAGCAGTACGTCGACCGCGCCGACGCCGAGATCCTCGGTGTGGAGCAGGGCAGCGAGAAGTTCTATCGCTACGGGGCGGGCATCCAGGACGAGGACAGCTCCTACCGAGGGGCCAAGCCGCTGCTCAACGACTTCATGAAGCGACTCCAGGAGCGTGTCGACGGCGGCAAGACCGCTGCCGTTTTCCGCCATGCACATGGCGAGACGATGATGCCGTTCACCGCCCTGGCCCAGCTGCGCAGCGCCAACGAGAAGACGCCCGAGGGTCGCCCCATCAGCAAGGACTCCAACCCGTGGCGCAGCTACAAGTCCGGTCTGATCGGCGGCAGCATCGAGTGGGCGGCGTACCGCAACGACGCCGGCAAGATCCTCCTCACGCTGCGCTTCAACGAGGAGCCGTCACGGTTCAGCAAGGCCTGCAAGCCGACCGAGCCGGAAGGCCCGTTCTACACGCTCGACGAGATCAAGAGCTGCATCAACAGCAAGGGCGGCTTCGTCTGACCGGTCGTTGAGCCTGTCGATACGTCACTTCCGCAGCCGCACGATCTGGGCCAGCTCGGCGTCGGAGAGCTCGGTGAGCGCCCCCTCGCCCGCGTTGACGACCGCGTCGGCGAGTGATCGCTTCGACGTGATGAGCTCGGCTATGGACTCCTCGATCGTGCCCTCGCTGATGAGCCGGTGAACCTGAACCGGTTTCGTCTGGCCGATTCGGTGGGCCCGATCGGTGGCCTGGTCCTCGACGGCCGGATTCCACCACCGGTCGAAGTGGATGACGTGGTCGGCGCGGGTGAGGTTGAGTCCGGTGCCGGCCGCCCTGAGCGACAGCACGAACACCGGCATCTCGCCGTTCTGGAAGCGGCGCACCATCGTCTCGCGCGTGCGCACATGAGTGCCGCCGTGCAGGAACTGGTTGTCGATGTGCCGTTCGCGCAGATGGCGGGCGAGCAGGTGGCCCATCTGGGCGTACTGCGTGAACAGCAGCACGCCGCCGTCCTCGGCGACGATCTCTTCGACCAGCTCGTCGAGGATGCCGAGCTTGCCGGAGCGGCCGCTCAGCCTCTCTCGCGGAGTGCGGAGGAACTGGGCTGGATGGTTGCAGATCTGCTTCAGCTGGGTGAGGAGCTTGATCACCAGGCCGCGACGCAGCATGCCGCTCGCCGACTCGATCTCGGCCAGGGTCTCGCGGACCACCGCTTCATAGAGGCCGACCTGCTCGCGGGTCAGGTTCACGCGGTAGTCGGTCTCGGTCTTCGGAGGTAGCTCCGGCGCGATGCCGGGATCGCTCTTGCGACGCCGCAGCACGAACGGGCGGATGAGCTGCGCGAGGTCGTTGGCCCGCCGGGTGTCGCGTCGCCTCTCGATCGGCCGTGACCAACGACGCCGGAAGTCGTCGAACGAGCCGAGCAGACCGGGCGTCGTCCAGTCGACGATCGCCCACAGCTCGGCGAGGTTGTTCTCGACCGGTGTCCCGGTGAGCGCCAGCATGGCCTCGCCGGGGATCGTCCGCAGGGCCCTCGCAGCGCCGGCCCGGACGTTCTTGACGTTCTGCGCCTCGTCGGCGACGACCAGGCCCCAGCCGGGTTCGTGCGCAGCGAGCACGTCGGCGTCGCGCCGCATCGTGGCATACGTGGTGACGACGAACCCGCTGGTCGTGTCGTCGAGGTTGCGTCCGGGGCCGTGGTAGCGGTGAACGTCGGTGCCGGGGGCGAACCTCCTGATCTCTCGCTCCCAGTTGCCGAGGACCGACGCCGGGCACACGACGAGGGTCGGTGCGTCGTTGCCGTGCTCGACCCGGTGGAGATGCAGCGCGATGAGCATGACGGTCTTGCCGAGCCCCATGTCGTCGGCAAGCACACCGCCGAGCCCGAGTTCGACGAGCTGGGACATCCACCGCAAGCCGTCGCGCTGGTAGTCGCGCAAGGTGCCGTCGAGGGTGGGCGGCTGCTCGACCAGCGCACGCTCACCTCGCTCGGCGAGACGGATCCGGAGGTCGTCGAGCCAGCCGACGGTGTCGACGTGGGTGGTGACGCCGTCGACGTCGACGGTGCCGGAGACGGCTGCACGCAGCGCCTCCGTGGGGGTGAGGTCGCGGCTTCGACGGTCGAGCACGTGACGGAGCCGGCTCGGGTCGACGAGGACCCACTGGTCGCGTAGCCGGAGCAGGCCGTGCTGAGAACGGGCCAGCTCGTCGACTTCGGCCTCGGTGAGGCTCTCGTCGCCGATCGCGAGACGCCAGTCGAAGCGGAACAGCTGGTCGCGTGAGAAGGCCCGCGTGGCGTCGGATGGATGGGCGTCGACCCGTTGAACCGAGCCCTGTGTATCGATGTCGCGCACGAGCGTGCGCGGCCACTCAACCTCGACGTGCTGTGCGAGCAGCAGGGTGACGATGCGTGACGACCCGAGGAGCGCGAGCTCGTCAGCCGTGACGCTGACCGAGCCGGGGTCGGGGTCCGCGAGCACCCTGGCCGCGGGCGGCCAGGCGGTGGCCGCATTCAGGAGCATCGTCCGGACCGCCTGGCGCGATCCCGCCCCGAAATGATGGTCGTCGCGCGCCCACAGGTCGGCCGCGTCCGCGGCTCCCCAGGATGCGTCGGTCGGACGGATACGCAGCACCACGCCGGCAACAAGATCGTCGTCTGCTGATTCAGGGCGGAACCGAACCACGAGAGTGCCGCTGAACGATCGCTTGCGACGCGGCTCCATCTCGACGACCGGGGGCGCGTCGTCGGGGCCACGGCCCTGCGGCATGGACGCTACGGCGGGCGCGTCGACGGCCAGGGCTTCGAGGAAGCCACGCACTTTCGCCTGGGCGGCGGCGGCACTGCGGTCGAGGCCACGGGACGCGTCCTGCAGCTGGGAGCGTTCCGCCGCGTCGAGCGACGACAGGTGACCGCGCGCCATGATGCGCAACGCCAGGATCGCCGGCGTCGCCCAGGCCCGAGCCGTCGGGTCGGCGTTCATCGTGCGGATGGCCTGGCTGAGCGGCCCGATCGCCTCGCTCGCCGTGGCGCGGTGCTCACCGTCCGGTGTGTGGAACACGAAGCGGGACTCGCCGGGGGAGTCGCCCACCTCGAAGTCGACCGGGCTGCGCAGCAGCAGGCGCAGATCGGTACGGGTGGGCATCCCTCCATTGTCCCGTGCGGTACCAAGAGGACGAAATCGCCCTTGTTCGGGTTCACTGGAGCCATGGAGAGCACTCCCGAGCGACTGACGGAGCTTCCAGAAGGATCGATCTTCGTCTTCGGCAGCAACGCGTCCGGGGCGCACGGTGGGGGAGCGGCGCACGTCGCGCTCGAACGCTTCGGCGCCGTCTGGGGCCAGGGCGAGGGCCTGCAGGGACAGAGCTACGCACTTCCATCCATGGAGGGTTTCGACGCACTGCGCGGTGCCGCCGAGCGCTTCGTCGCCTTCGCATGTGAACATCCCGAGCTGCGCTTCTACCTGACGAAGGTCGGTTGCGGCATCGCCGGTCACAACGAGTCCGATGTCGCGCCGTTGTTCAACGCGACGCCCGACAACGTCGTCAAACCACCCGGCTGGTGACCCCCTGGGTCAGCCGGTGTGGTGCACCTCCTGCAGCCCGTACACCGGTGTCGGGATGCCCTCGTAGCGCGCCTTGAGCTGAAGCGACAGGAACTGCGAGTAGTGGCGGGACTGGTGCAGGTTGCCGCCGTGGAACCACAGGTTCTCCTGCTGGGTCGGCTTCCACATGTTGCGCTGCTCGCCCTCCCACGGTCCCGGATCCTTCGTGGTGTCCGAGCCGAGGCCCCACACCTTGCCGACCTTGTCCGCGACTTCCTGGCTCACCAAGTCGGCGACCCACCCGTTCATCGAGTTGTAGCCGGTCGCATAGACCACGAGGTCAGCCTCGAGCTCCGTGCCGTCCTCGAGCACAACCGAGTTCTTCGTCAGGTGGTCGACCTGACCGTGGGCCAGCTTGATCTTCCCGTCGGCCACCAGCTCCTCTGCACCGACGCCGATGTAGTAGCCAGAACCGCGCCGCAGGTACTTCATGAACAGGCCCGAGCCGTCGTCGCCCCAGTCGTGCTGGAAGCCGGCCTTCTCGAGACGGTCGTAGAAGTCCTTGTCGCGCTCGGCGATCTGCTCGTACACCGGGATCTGGAACTGGTGCAGGATCCGGTACGGCAAGGAGGCGAAGATCAGGTCGGCCTTCTCCGTGGTGATGCCGGCCGCGACGGCGCGCTCGGAGTACAGGTCGCCCAGCCCCAGGTCCATGAGCGTGTCGGACTTCACGATGTGGGTCGACGTGCGCTGCACCATCGTGACGTCCGCGTCGTTCTCCCACAGCGCCGCGCAGATGTCGTGCGCAGAGTTGTTCGACCCGACGACCACGGCCTTCTTGCCGGCGAACGCCTCCGGGCCCGGATGCACGCTGGAGTGGTGCTGCTCGCCCTCGAACACGTCCATGCCGGGAAACTCGGGCATCCGCGGCTTGCCGGACATGCCGGTGGCGAACACGACGTGCGTCGGGGTCAGCGTCACGGCATCGCCGGCGCGGTCGACGACGACGGCCCACTTCTTCGCGACCGGGTCGAACTTCGCCGACGTCACCGTCGAGCTGGTCCAGTACGGGATCTCCATCACCCGCGTGTACATCTCCAGCCAATCGGCGATCTTGTCCTTCGGTGAGAAGACCGGCCAGTTGTCCGGGAACTTGATGTACGGCAGGTGGTCGTACCAGATCGGGTCGTGCAGGCAGAGGCTCTTGTAGCGCCCGCGCCACTGGTCGCCCGGCCTGTCGTGCTTGTCGACGACGATCGCCGGCACACCGAGCTGTCGCAGCCTGGCGCCGAGGGCGATGCCACCTTGGCCGCCGCCGATGACGACGACGTACGGCTGCGTGTCATACCCGAGCTCGCGCTGCTCGGCTTCGCGTTGCTCGCTCCAGGTGCGCCGATGCTCGATGGCGCCGTGTGCGACGCCCTTCGGCCGGTTCTCGCCCTGGTTCTCCTCGTGATCCTTGAGCTCCTTGAGCGTGGTGAGCAGCGTCCAGGCGCCCTCGTCGTTCAGCCGCAGGTAGCCGACACCGCGTCCGGTTGCGGTCTCGAACTCGATCCAGGCGTCGGTGACGCCGTCGGCCTCGGTGGGTTCCTCGCTGGTGCGGAAACCCTTCGGGTCGACCTCGTCGAGCGTCGACTCGAGCAGGTCAGCGACGCCCTCCCGCCCCTCGACGGTCGTGATGTTCCAGGTGAACGAGACGAGGTCGCGCCAGAAGCTGTCCGTCGCGAACATGTCGGCGGCACGGTGGGCGTCTCGGTCGCGCTGGGCGGCCTCGAAGTCGGCGAGCCATGCGTCGACACGTTCCTGCGGCTTCGTCGTCGCCGCGTCGTCCAAGGTTTGAGTCATGGCAGCCTCCTTCAGTCGGAGGGGTCCCACATGACGGCCGAGTCCGTCATGCGGGTCACCCGCTCCGCTTCAGATTGCGACCGTGGGCGTTGCAACGCGGTTGCAACCGCACGGGGTGTTGCGTCTTGCCAGCCGGCTCAGTTGCTCTCGGCGGGCTGTTGCTCGGCAATCTGACGGTGCACCTCGTCCATGTCGAGGTCCTTCACCGCCTGGATGACCTGCTCGAGCGCGGGTGCAGGCAGGGCACCGGCCTGGTTGAACACCAGCACCCCGTCACGGAACGCCATCAGCGTGGGGATGGACGTGATCTGCGCGGCCGCAGCCAGTTCCTGCTGTTCCTCGGTGTCGATCTTGCCAAACACGACATCGTCGTGCTCGGCGCTCGCGGTGTCGTAGATCGGTGCGAACTGCATGCAGGGGCCACACCACCCGGCCCACCAGTCGACGAGGGTGATGCCCTCGGACGTGACGGTCTTCTCGAAGGTGTCTGCGGTCAGGGCGACCGTGCTCATGATGGCCTTTCGTCGAAATCGGCTTACCCAGGGTGTAACAGGCGTCGGGCTGGCGACATTCCATCGACATACCGGAGGAATGAGGTGAAACGCCCACGCGATGCCACGACTCCGGCAACAATCAACGCAGCATCGACCCCCTCATCACGCATCGGGGGGCGGTGATGTGTAGTGAGTGCGCAGCCCCCGGCACGTCGGCCTCGGCCACGCTGCCGGGGGCGACGTGCGTCAGCCCCTGAGTCTGGCCTGCCTTTCGCCCAACGGGCATGATCGATCCATGGTCGACCGACGGACGTTCCTCTCCGGCATGGCCGGCCTTGGCGCGGCGACACTGATCGGCTGCAGCGAGGATGAGCAACCATCGCCGAGGCCGTCCCCAACCTCCTTGCCGACCGCCGACCCCACCGACCCCACCGAGGAACCGCTGAACCCACGGGTGACCAGAACGATCGCCAGCGGCCTGAACGTGCCGTGGGGCATCGTCTTCCTGGCCAACGGCGACGCCCTCGTTGCGCAACGCGACGCGGGCTCGATCGTCCGGGTCACCCCGGGCGGCCGGGTCTCGACGGTCGGCAAGGTTCGCGGATCGGTCGGCGGGGGAGAAGGCGGACTGCTCGGCCTGGCGCTCGACCCGGATGACGACAGCATCCTGTTCGCCTACGTCACGACGTCCGAGGACGACCGCGTCGTGCGGCTCGAGCTCGACGCCGGCCGGCTCGGCACCATGACGCCGATCCTGACCGGTATCCCGGCCGGTGCCGTTCACCATGGCGGCCGCATGCTGTTCGATCCCGACGGCCACCTCTTCGTCGCCACGGGCGAGGCTGGTAACTCGGCGGAGGCCCAGAAGAAGGACTCGCTCGGCGGCAAGGTGCTGCGCATCGACCGCAACGGCGACGCCGTCGACGGAAACCCGTTCGGCAACCGCACCTGGTCGTACGGCAACCGCAACATCGAGGGCCTGGCCTTCGACGCCGACGGCCGGCTCTGGGCCAGCGAGTTCGGCGCCAACAGGTTCGACGAGCTCAACCTGATCGAGCGGGGCCGCAACTACGGCTGGCCGAAGTACGAGGGCCGGTCCGACGAGGACGGGTTCGTGACGCCCAAGGTCACCTGGCGTACCAACGAGTGCTCGCCGTCTGGGCTCGCCATCACCAGGTCCACGGCGTTCGTCGCCGCCTTGCAGGGTGAGTGCCTGTTCGCGGTGCCGCTCGACGGCACGAATGCCGGAAAGCCACGGGCGCTGTTCAAAGGCAAGTACGGGCGGATCCGTACGGTCGAGGTGGCCCCGGACGAGAGCCTCTGGGTTACGACGAGCAACACCGACGGCCGTGGAAATCCGGCCAGGAACGACGACCGCATCCTGCGCGTCACGCTCTGATCCGCGGCCCCGAAGACTACCGCCGGGTAGCAGTGGTCCCGCGTCGAACATGAGGATAACCTCAGGATTGACGAGAGGAGCGCATCCATGGACGACACCACGTTCGAGTACGAGATCGCCCAGCTCGCCGAGGCGTCACGACGCTTCCCGGCCCACCGACGCAGCATCAAGGTCGGTCGTCCGGATGCCGATCTCAGCTACCTGAGCACGGCGCAGGGCGCCGAGTTCGGCCGACATGCCTGGGACGAGGGCGGCCACATCTGAGGCCACCCAGCACACACGGACGCCACCGTCGAGATGACGGTGGCGTTCGCTGTTCCTTGCGGTCTTCTGCGACTCAGCGCTTGAAGGAGTCCTTGGCGTCGGAGCCAGCATCCTTGATGTGCTCGCCCGACTGCTTGAGGTCGGCCTTCGACTGGTCGGCCTTGCCCTCGGCCTCTTGCTTCCTGTCGCCACGGGCTTCGCCGAGCTTCTCCTTGCCGGCACCGGTGACCTTGTCCAGCTTGTTCTTGATCTTGTCGTCCAGACCCATGGATTCCTCCTGAGGGTGAGAGACCCGCCTGAAGCGGCTATGTCTCCTGTCTACCTGCCCCGAGTCCGGACGCAAGCCGAAGAGCCGGAACGTGACGAAGGGCCCGGAAGCTAGTGCTTCCGGGCCCTTCGCGGCTAGCGCCGCTCTCGAATCAGAGAGGACGGATGTTCGCGGCCTGCAGGCCCTTCTGGCCCTGCTCGACGTCGAACTCGACCTTCTGGTTCTCGTTCAGCGTCTTGTAGCCGCTCGTCTGGATCGCACTGAAGTGCGCGAAAACGTCTTCACTGCCGTCGTCGGGGGCGATGAATCCAAAGCCCTTGTCGGCGTTGAACCACTTGACGGTTCCTGTTGCCATTACATGTACTCCTTCGAGCGTTCGTGCTCATCCGTGACTGTCACAGATGATCGTGCGTCGTTCACCCGAAAGGAACACTGCTCCGCAATGGAACCGAGATGTCAAACGGCCAAACTCACAACAGGGTCAAGCGTAGGGCACAGACCCTGATGTGAACACACCGGACACACCAGTTTCCGCTCTAGCCCGAAAGAACTAGTTCTATATAACTAGATCTGAGCAAAGTCAAGACTGCAGTTCTGTCGCGAAACTACCTACATTGAGCGCGGCGTGACCTCCGTCTCACGAGGGCGAGGTACCGCCGGCCGGGACAGATCAGTCATGGCCACCGCCAGGGGGATCCTCAAGGGGGAATCAAGTGAAGCGTGTGACCACTGGCCTCGTCGGCCTCGGGCTCGCGGCATCGATCGGCTTAGCCTACGCGTCGCCAGGCACAGCCGAGCCGGCACCAGATGTGGCGGGCCAGGAACAGACCAAAGAGGGCGGCGACGCTCTTCCGCAGCCGCTCGAGACGAAGCGGCAGGCTCTGCGCGACACCGCCATCACGTCCGTGCTCAACGGCGACGCGAAGCCGGTGACCAAGAACGGGACGTCCGTTGTCAAGGTCGGCAAGGGCCACACGCCGGCCGACGCGGCCGCGCTCGCCAACGAGAAGGCCACTGAGAAGCAGCGCCAGGCGGCCGAGGGCAGCGCGGAGAAGGACCAGTACGTCGAGCTCGCCCAAGAGCGGTCCGACAAGATCTTCGTGATCCTCGCGGAGTTCGGCGACGAGCGGCACCCCGACTTCCCCGACCTGGACACCAATCCGAACAAGCCCGGACCCACGACGTTCGAGGGCCCCCTGCGCAACAAGATCCCCGAGCCCGACCGCTCGAAGGACAACACCACGGTCTGGCAGGCCGACTACGACCGCCAGCACTACCAGGACATGTACTTCGACGACAGCGATGGCGCCGAATCGGTCAAGACGTACTACGAGACGCAGTCGTCAGGGCAGTACACCGTCGACGGCACCGTCTCGGACTGGGTCAAGGTCCCTTACAACGAGGCCCGGTACGGCCGTGACGACACGTCCAAGACCACCTGGAACCTGATCCAGGATTCGATCACGGCGTGGGTGGCCGATCAGAAGGCGGACGGCAAGACCGACGCCGAGATCAAGGAGGCCATCGCGTCCTATGACGAGTACGACCGCTACGACTTCGACGGCGACGGCAACTTCAACGAGTCCGACGGATACGTCGATCACTTCCAGATCGTGCACGCCGGCGGCGACGAGGCCGACGGCGATCCCCAGCAGGGCGAGGACGCGATCTGGTCGCACCGCTGGTACGCGTTCTACACCGACCAGGGCCTGACCGGGCCCCAGCAGAACAAGCTCGGCGGCACCCAGGT
>NZ_JBOHDT010000135.1:0-38010 GCF_050700635.1 Aeromicrobium sp. | reverse complement strand
GGTCCTGGGTGGAGAAGATGTTGCAGCTGGCCCAGCGCACCTCGGCACCCAGCTCGGCGAGGGTCTCGATGAGGACCGCCGTCTGGATGGTCATGTGCAGTGAGCCGGCGATGCGCGCGCCGGCGAGGGGCTTGTCGGCGCCGTAGCGCTCGCGCATTGCCATCAGTCCCGGCATCTCGTGCTCGGCGAGGGTGATCTCGGCACGGCCGAACTTGGCCAGGGACAGGTCAGCGACGTTGAAATCCATGCGCGCCATCGTACCGGGAGGTCACGGCCGCTCAGCACGCGCGGCCCGCCCCTCGACTCGCGACCTCACAGCCCCGCGCGTACGGTGTCCGGTGATGCCGTGACGGGGGTCACGGCACCGCAAACCATAGGGGGAAATCGTCATGTCCGACCGCACGCCCACACGCCCGTCTGCACCACCGGGGCCAGGGCGCTTGATAGCCGCCTCGGTCGTTTTGGCGGTGGCGATCACCGTGCCGATGCTCGTTTGGACCTACGCACGAACCTCGCCCGAGCTCGGCGGCATCCCGTTCTTCTTCTGGTACCAGTTCCTGCTCGTGGTCGTCTCGGTCGCGATGACCGCCATCGCATACAAGCTCGTCGTCTCGCACGATCGTGATCGCCGCGCCGCACAAGGCCTCGACCGTCAGGGAGGCGACGCATGAACGACGTCGATCCCGTGGCACTCAGTGTCTTCCTGTTCTTCTTCCTGCTCGTCACCGTCATGGGCTTCCTGGCGGCACGCTGGCGGCGGGCCCCTGACCTCGACTCGCTCGACGAGTGGGGTCTGGGCGGACGCAACTTCGGCACGTTCGTCGCCTGGTTCCTCATCGGCGGCGACATCTACACGGCCTACACGTTCATCGCCGTGCCGGCTCTGCTCTACGCCGGCAACGCGATCGGCTTCTTCGCCGTGCCGTACACGATCATCCTGTACCCGATCATCTTCGTCTTCCTGCCGCGCCTGTGGTCGGTCTCGCACCGACGTCGCTACGTGACGCCGGCCGACTTCGTCCAGGGCAGGTTCGACTCCAAGACGCTGGGGCTCGCGGTCGCGTTCACCGGCATCCTCGCGACCATGCCGTACATCGCGCTGCAGCTGGTCGGCATCCAGGCGGTGCTCGACGTCCTGGGCCTGGGAGGCGGCGAGGACGCCGGCTGGATCCAGAGGGACATGCCGCTGTTCATCGCGTTCGCCCTGCTCGCGGCGTACACGTACTCCTCGGGTCTGCGCGCACCTGCGCTCATCGCGTTCGTCAAGGACACGCTCATCTACCTCGTCATCATCGTCGCGGTGATCTACCTGCCGACGCAGCTCGGCGGCTGGGGCGGCATCTTCGATGCGGCCGGTGCGTCGTTCGACGCGTTCAACAAGGAGAACGCGGACGCCATCGAGGCCGGCGAGGCGGCACCCAAGGGACTCATCCCGCAGATGGGTGCTGCGCAGTGGGCCTATGCCTCACTGTCGCTGGGCTCGGCGCTCGCGCTGTTCATGTACCCGCACTCGGTCACGGCCGTGCTGTCGACCAAGAACAGGAACATCATCCGGCGCAACGCGGCGCTGCTGCCTGCGTACTCGTTCCTGCTGGGTCTACTGGCCCTGCTCGGACTCGCCGCGCTCGCCGCAGGGGTCGAGGTCGACAACGCGCAGCTGGCCATCCCGCAGCTGTTCGAGCAGGAGTTCAGCCCGTGGTTCGCGGGCGTCGCTTTCGCGGCCATCGCGATCGGTGCCCTGGTGCCTGCGGCCATCATGTCGATCGCCGCGGCCAACTTGTGGACGCGGAACATCTACAAGGCGTACCTCAACCATGACGCGACCGACGCCCAGGAGGCCCGTCAGAGCAAGCTCGCGAGCCTGCTGGTGAAGTTCGGTGCGCTCATGTTCGTGCTGGCGCTGCCGAGCGAGTTCGCCATCCACCTGCAGCTGCTCGGCGGGATCTGGATCGTGCAGACGCTCCCGGCGATCGTCATCGGCCTCTACACCCGCTGGTTCCACCGCTGGGCCCTCCTGGCCGGCTGGGGCGTCGGCATGGTGTGGGGCACGGTCGCGGCCTACAACACACCCGTCGTGGGAGACCCCGACTCCCACTTCGGTGGGTCCGTCGCGCCGCTCACCGTGTTCGGCTGGGAGATCACCGACAACCTGATCTACTTCGGGCTGACGGCGCTGGTGCTCAACCTCATCGTGTCGACGGTCCTGACGCTCGTGTTCCGCGTCGTCGGAGTGTCGGCGGGTGTGGATGGCACGCACCCGAGCGACTACCACGCCGACGCCGGCGACCCGGAGGTCGAGGAGGAGCTCGACCCGATCCTCACCCCGCCCTCGAGCTAGTCGGAGGGCACAACGCCTGAAGCCGGCGGTGATGACCATTGGGTCGTCACCGCCGGCTTCGGCGTTTTCTAGTGGCCGGGAGTCCCGGGGACCGCGGGTCGCTCCGCCGGGACGTAGTCGTCGCTTTGGATGTCGGGCTCGAGGAACACCTGGGTGGCCATCGGCTCGGCCTCGCGCAGGGCGCGCTCGGCGGCGTCGATGGTCTCCGCGACGTCGGCAGCCGTGGCGAGCGGGGCGACCGCGATCTTGGCGGCGACGAGCAGCTCCTCGGGGGCCACGTGCATGGTCTTGAGGTGGATGATGCCCTCGACGCCGGACGTGGAACCGATGGCCTCTCGGATGCGCACGACCGCCTCAGGCTTGGCTCCCTCGCCGAGCAGCTGGCTCTTGACCTCGACGCCGAGGATCACCGCGACGGTCACCAGCAACGCACCGATGACGGCCGAGCCTACGACGTCGAAGTAGAGGTTCTGGGTGAGCAACGCGAGACCGACGCCGGCGAAGGCCACGACGAGGCCGAGCAGCGCCGCAAGATCCTCCAGCAGGATGACCGGAAGCTCCGGTGCCTTCTCCCGCCGGATGAACTGCCACCAGTTGTGGTCGCCGCGCACCTTGTTCGACTCGACGATCGCGGTGCGGAACGAGAACGACTCCATGACGATCGCGAGGCCCAGCACCACGAGCGGCACGTACTTCCAGCGGCTCGTCAGCAGACCGCCCTCACCGTGGCCCTCGGCCAGCTCGTGGAACTTGTGGTACGCCTCGTACAGTGCGAAGAGTCCACCGACGCTGAACAGCACGATGGCGACGATGAACGCGTAGACGTAGCGCTCGCGGCCGTAGCCGAACGGATGCTCCTCGGTGGCCTCACGCTTGGCCCGCTTGCCCCCGACGAGCAGCAAAGCCTGGTTGCCTGCGTCGGCCACGGAGTGGATCGCCTCGGCGAGCATCGACGCCGACTGCGTGAGCGCCCACGCCCCGAACTTGGTGATCGCGATGCCGGTGTTGGCCAGCAGGGCCGCGACGACGGCCTTCGTGCCTCCCTCTGTCGCCATTCAGGTGCCCTTGACGGACAGGTCGCGTGCTTCGTCGACGAGCATCACCGGGATGTCGCCGCGCACGGGGTAGGCGAGCTGACAGGCGTTGCAGACCAGCTCCTCGGCAGCGTCGTCGACGAACAGCGTGGCCCGGCACTGCGGGCACACGAGGATGTCGAGAAGGGCGGGGTCGAGGTTCATGCCGACACTGTAACGACGTGTCAGGAACGGATCAGATCGAGCACGTCGTCGCGCACCCGGGCCATCGTGGCGTCGTCGGCGCCCTCGACATTGAGGCGCAGGAGCGGCTCCGTGTTCGACGGCCGGACGTTGAACCACCAGTCGTCACCCGTGACGGTGAGGCCGTCGAGCCGGTCGCGGTCGCGGTCGGCGTAGGCGTCCTCGAGACGTCCGATCACCGCGGTGGCGTCCTCGACCCGGCTGTTGATCTCGCCGGACGAGGAGTATCGCGTGAACTCGGCCATCAGCTCGCTCACGGTTCTGTCTCCCTCGGCGAGTGCCGCGAGCACGTGCAGCGCAGCGAGCATGCCGGAGTCGGCGAGGTAGAACTCACGGAAGTAGAAGTGCCCGGAGTGCTCGCCGCCGAACACGGCGCCGGTGCGCGCCATCTCGGCCTTGATGAGCGAGTGGCCCACCGGCGTTCGCACTGCCGTGCCGCCGTGCTCGGTGACGATCTCGGGCACCGCCCGTGACGTGATGACGTTGTGCAGCACCGTGGCCCCAGGCTCGGCCTTCAGATGCCGGGTGGCGATGAGGGCGGTGATGGCCGACGGCGACACCACCTCCCCCTTCTCGTCGATGACGAAGCAGCGGTCGGCGTCACCGTCGAAGGCCAGGCCGATGTCGGCACCCCGGTCACGCACGGTCGCCTGAAGATCGACGAGCGTGGAGTGATCGAGCGGGTTGGCCTCGTGGTTGGGGAACGTCCCGTCGAGCTCGAGGTAGAGGGGGATCAGATCGACGTCGAGGTGCTCGAGGACCGCCGGCACCGTGTGACCGGCCATCCCGTTGCCGGCGTCAACCGCGACCGTCAGCCGACGCCCGCTCACCGGGGCGAGGTCGAGCAGGGTCTTCACATAGGTGTCGAGGAACTCGAGCTCCTGGAAATCCCCCGTCGGCCCGGGTGCGTCACGGTCGAGCAGCGGGCCCGCGGCCTCTGCCATCGTGGCAAGCCCGGAGTCGAGGCCGATCGGCCGGGCACCGGCTCGGCACATCTTGAGGCCGTTGTCGCCGGCCGGGTTGTGGCTCGCCGTGACCATGACACCGGGAAGATCGAGCACCCCTGACGCGCAGTAGAGCAGGTCGGTCGACGCCAGCCCGACGTCGACGACCCCCGCAGAACGCGACCTGATCCCGTCGGAGATCGCACCGGCGATCTCGGGCGAGGACGCGCGCATGTCACGTCCGACGACGGCCTTCCCGCGTCCGTCGCTGATGCCGGTCTCGTCGGCGAAGGCGGAACCGAGGGCCCGGGCGAGGGCGGCGTCGAGCTGTTCGGGCGAGGGGCCACGAACGTCGTACGCCTTGACCACCGCCTCCAGGCGTGGGTGCATCAGACCCCACCGTCTGAGGGAGACCTGACGAGCCGGAGCGTCGGCGGGGCGTCCGTCGCGGGCGGGGCGACGGGTCGGCCGGCTTCGCGCACCGCGTCGGCCAGCGCGAGCAGGTCGTCATGTGACGGCTCGACCGTGGCGGGATCGGGGGCAAGACGCAGCACGTTCCAGCCACGTGGGGCGGAAAGACGCTGCGAGTGGTCGGCACAGAGGTCATAGGTGTGGGGTTCCGCGAGCGTGGCCAGAGGCCCGAGGACGGCGGTCTGATCCGCATAGACATACGTCAGCGTCGCCACCGCTGGAAGGGAGCACGCAGACCGCGTGCATCGTCGAGATGCACCCACGTGGCGAGGGTAACCGGCAGCCGTGCCGAGCGGCGTTAGGCTCACCGGCATGGAAGGTGGCATGGGGTATCTCGGCGGCACGGTCACCGGGCCGCGGCCCGGGCGGATGCGTGATCGGCGCGGTCGCGGCGTCAGGGGTCCGATGGCACTCCCCGGCCCGTTGTCGCCCCTCAGCGTCCCGTCCCACCGCACCCCGCGCGAGCAGTTCGACGTGCTCGTCCAAGGCGTCCTCTCGGCCCTGGAGAAGCACTTCGCCGCCGAGCCCGACCCGGTCGACGTGGTCGTCGAGGAGGCACCACTGCTGCCGCCGGAGTGGTCCGACGAGGTCCCCACCAGCACGACCGTCAAGGGACCGGGGCCGTCCCGCATCGTGCTCTACCGGCTGCCGATCGGCCAGCGCTGCACCAGTGACCTCCAGCTGGAGGATGCCGTGTGGCAGGTGCTGCTCGACCGGCTCGCCGAGCTGTGGCAGCTCGACCCGGACGATCTCGATCCGCGTTAGGGAGACGCGCCCTTAGCCGACGGGCCGGACCTGCGGGCCGAGCACGGTCACCGGCGCCGCGGTCAGGGCGAGGGAGGCGATCTGCTTGCCCTGGCGGTACGTCGCCGCGCCGATGACATCGCCCTTCGCGCGCATCACGACGTAGGCGACGTCCTTTGCGTCGAGCACCTCGGTGGAGCCCAGGTCGACGCTCTTCGTGGTGCCGGCTCCGATGGTGACGTCGGTGGTGGCAAGGCTGCGCATCTGTGCGTCGAACGCCTCGAGGCGGGCCACGCCCTGACGGCGCGGGGCGGAGAGCACGAGCTCGGGCGCCTGGGTGTCTGAGCCGAGATCGACCGGCACGATCGCCGCCCCGTCGAGCTGGGGAACGGCCTCGGCTACTGCTTGATCCGTCGTGCTCGAAGCGGAACGCACCGATGCGGAGATCGGCTGGTCGGAGCGAAGACGGAGCGCAGCGTGACCGGCGCCCGCCGATTGTGGTACCGCGACCTCCTTGAACTGACCGGCGTCGACCTTGACCGACTCCAGACCCTTGGGCGCGAAGCTCCCCTTGGCACCGATCACCTCCACCGAGACCCGCGCGGTGGACGTGCTGGGGTTGAGCACGAAGAGGGTTCGCCGGTCTGAGCCGGAGGGGATTCCGGCGACGACCTGGCTGCGCTTGGGCGGATCAGTGGGGGCAAGCGACTCGGTCCCCCGGAATACGGCGGTGGACGCGTCGAGGGCCGAAACGGCGAGTGAGCCGCGGCGACGATCCACACGCACGGCGAGCTCGGCCTCCCCGGCCGCGAACTCCCGCAGGTCGATGCGTCGCACGGTGTACGGCTCGACGACGATGCCCTCGGCGTCGATGGCGTCGATCCGGCCCTGGGCGCCCCAGAAGGAGAGGTCGGCGACAGCCGGGGACGACGACAGGTTGGTGAGCGCGAGAGTCGACTGGTGCTTGTTGTCTGAGCCGGCCCCGAGGAACCAGCTGTCGTCGACGGTGGGCGGGCAGGAGCCCACCACGAGCCCACCGCCGGCCGCCTTTGCGGCGTTCTGGGTGAAGAATCCCACCGCACCGGATCCCTGACCGCGCTGTTCCACGACCAGGGCATCCGTATCAACGGTGGCCCGACGCCACCGCGCCGCGTCGTCGAAGTCATCGACGGGCTCGCGATCGGGCAGCGACTGAGCAGTCGCGGCCCTGCCCCGGAGGACCTGTCCGGCGGTGACCGAGATGCCGTCGCCGCCAGGGCAGGCGTACGTCGAGCGGAACACGCTGACCGGGCCGGGCGGCCGGTCGTCGTCGGTGCCGTCGGGGAGCACGAACGCCAGCGCCAGCACGAGCACCGCGAAGACGGGAGGCGCGGTTGCGCGCGCCCGCTGGCCGACGGTGGGACGCGAACGACGTCTGACCCGGCTTCCTGTGGAACGAGTGCTCATGCGTCGACCATCTCGTCGTCGAGGGCCTCGGGCACGTGGCGCCGGCGCACGGGCGCGGTGAGGATGATGGCCGCAACCCAGAGGAGAGCCTGCAACGTCGCGACGCCCCAGCGCCACACCGCCGCCTGGTCATCGCCTCGAGCCGGCTGGGCCGAGAGCGTCCAGACTCGCGAGCTGGGATCTTCGCTGCCGGCCGGCTCGAGCAAGGGAGCCGAGTCGATGCGTCGGGCCACCTCGGGGTCGGCCTGCGGTGCGTAGATGGCGTCGATCCCAATTTCCTCCAGCACCTGGACGTCGCCGGCGGACGCGCGCGCGAGCAGACGGCTCGCGGCCTGCTGCATCTGCGCCGACCGGTCCGGATCGGGAGTGAGTGCCTCCTGGCCGAGGAACGGCCCGTCGTCGGCGACAGCGCGGACGTCGACCCCGCGGGCGACCGATCCGGTGATGACCATGGTGTCGCCGGGGCGGTCCGCCAGGAAGGCCGGCACGACCGTGGGCCGTGCCTTGACCAGCGGATCGTCCTCGCCGCGTACCAGCCACCAGACGCCCGTGCCGACGGGGAGAAGCAGGGCAACCACCGCGAGCACCGCGACGGCCTGCTTGGGCAGCCCAGTGGCTTCAGGGGCGGCGAACAACACCGCGGTGAGGAGTCCGGCGACCCACACGACCACCGGCACTCCGACCCACGGTGCAATCGAGGCGGGGCCGGCCGGCACGGAGTAGGTGACCGCCGTGCCGAGCACGGCGAAGGCCAGCCCGATCAGCGCGACCACCCAGCAGACCTGCACGTAGACCCGGGTGTGCCGAGGGACGAGGGCGAGTATGGCGAGCACGAGCAGCCCGATGCCGAGCCAGGCCGGCGCGGCACCGGCCCCGCCCGCGCGGCCGAGCGCCAGGTCGATGACGGACGCGGAACCGGGGAGCGGGTACCCGGCCTCCCACCACGCACGCAGCGGGTGGCCGGCACGCTGCACGAGCCAGGGTCCGAGCAGCACCATTGGCACGAGCGCAGCAATGATGCCGTCGCGCAGTACCGCACGCCCCTCCAGCACGATGAGGAGAATCAGGCCGACCAGGCACAGCGGCAGCACGACCGGCGCGAAGGCGGCGCCCACGGCGACCCAGATGCCGAGACGAAGACCGAGCTGCCGTCCCGGAGAATCGACGAGCTGTCCCGCGGTGTTGACGACGATCGGGAGCACAATCAGTGCCACGACAGTGCCGATGCGACCCTGGGCCACCGCCCCGGTGGCGACCACCGCGAGGGCGTAGGAGACCGCCCAGACGATGCGCAGGCCGCGGTGGGATGTGAGGCGGCGTCCGAGGCGGTGCGCTGAGAGCCCGGCCAGCGGTACGGCGAACAGCATGAAGACCGTGATGACCAGCCCGGGGCTGAACCAGACCGGCGTGGCCACTGCGGCGAGCAGCATCGAGAACACCGGCGCGAACGATGTGCCGCCCAGGCCGATGTCATGGCTCCGCTCCCACATCAGGGACCACCAGCCAAAGGCCGTGCCCGGTGCGGGCGGCAGCGCACCACCGTGCAGCGCAGCACCGTCGATGCCGCCGAACAGGCCACGACCGGCGACGAAGGACAAGGCGACCAGCACGAGCACGGTGGCGAGCCACGGCCGTCGCTCCAGCAGACTCGGACCGTCCTCGAGGTCCTCGGTTGCATCGGGACCCTGATCTCCCAACGCGGAACGGCGGCCGACGGTCTCGATGGCCTCCGGCTTCACCAACGCCACGATGCTGTCGCGGATGGCGTCGAACCCATGCTGGTAGGGCAGCCAGAACGGTGCGAACAGTCCCCGGATGTCGCGATCGGAACGTCGCGACGTCGCAGCGCGGGACCTGCGCGCGGCCCGCATCTTGAACGGGTGGAGGTAGACGGCTCGCAGGGCGAGCAGCTCGTCGCTGGCCGACTCCGGATCCTTGCCGATGAGGAACCCGAGCACGCGCAGCAACGAGCCGACGAACAACCGCACGTGTTGCCACCAGATGTGCGGGGCCGACGTGTTGGCGAGCAGGGTGAAGAGCGCAGCCCGTCGCGGCTCCCAGTGCGGGACGTTGCCGGCGGTTCGGCGGCGGGTGTTGCGCCGGCTCGCCTCGGCGTGGAACATCACGCCGCCGGGAGCCGTACGGGTGCGGTAACCGGCGCGGGCGACCCGCCAGCCGAAGTCCACGTCGTCGAAGTACATCGGGAGGGCCGGGTCGAAGCCGTTGAGCTCGTCCCAGACGTCCCGACGCACCAACATGCCCGCGCTGTTGACGGCGAGAACGTCGCGCGGTCGGTCGTGCTGGCCCGCGTCGGGCTCGCCGGTCTCGAGACCGGTCTCGCGCGAGCCGGTGTTCGTGACGGTCAGACCGACTTCGAGCAACCGGCGCAGCGACGGCCACTCGCGGATTTTCGGCCCGACGGCGGCGATGTCGTCAGCTGACGTGGCGACGTCGAGGAGTCCGCCCAGCGTGCCCGGCAGCATGGCGGCGTCGTCGTGGAGGAGCCAGATCCAGTCGGTTCGCGGCAGCGCCTCGACGCCGAGACGGACCGCCTCACCGAAGCCGGTGCCGGACGGCGCATAGATGACGCGCTCCGCGCCGAAGGAGTCACGCAGGAGCTCGGCGCCGCCGTCGACAGAGCTGACGTCGACGACCCGCCATGCCGCCGGCGCATGGAACATGTCGGCGAAGGATGCGAGGACCTTGGGCAACCACGGAGCCCCGTTGTGGGCGACGAGCACGGCTCCGACGGTCGGCGGATCGTCGAGCCAGTGGCGCGTCGATCCGGTTTCGTCCATAAGGTCCGAGCCTAATGGACGGTGGGTTACCCACCACCGGCCCGTCGGGCCGGTGGAAGTGGCACCCTCAGGCGCGCTTCTTCAGCTTGCGACGCTCGCGCTCGGACAGGCCGCCCCAGATGCCGAACCGCTCATCATGGGCCAGGGCGTACTCGAGGCATTCACCACGCACGTCGCAGGTCAAGCAGACTCGCTTGGCCTCACGCGTGGAGCCCCCCTTTTCGGGGAAGAACGCCTCGGGGTCCGTCTGCGCGCACAGTGCACGCTCCTGCCACATGAGCTCCTCATCGGGAACGAGCTCCAGACCCTCATCGAATGACATGTATGAAATTACACGCCTGTCCACTCTCATAAGTCAAGCCGAAATCCAAAGTTCATGCACTTGTCGGCGTGTCGCGGACGCACGAATCGCCATTTGAGGGCCTGCCACGATGAATCCATGACACTCGACCGCCTGCTCGCCCGGCTCCCCGATCCGGCCAGACCCTTCCTCACCTTCTACGACGACGCAACCGGTGAGCGGGTCGAGCTGAGCGGCGTCACGACGGCGAACTGGGTCGCCAAGACGTCGAACTTCCTCGTCGACGACCTCGATGCCGGTCCAGGCACCCGGATCCGGTTGGGCCTGCCGTCGCACTGGCTGCGGTTCGTGTGGTTGCTGTCCTGCTGGTCGGTCGGTGCCGCCGTCGTCGACGTCGACGCCGACATCGGGGTGAGTGGGCCCGAGCTCATGGCCGACGAGCCGCACCGTCTGGCCGCGTCGCTGCGGCCGCTCGGCAGCCGGTTCGCCGAACCGCCCACCGGCTTCCTCGATCTCGGCGCCGAGGTCCCGCCGCACGGCGACGTGTTCGTCGCCCTCGACCCGCCCTCCCCCGAAACGCCTGCGCTCGACCTCGAAGGACGCCGCGCGACCCAGGGCGAGCTCAGCGCCGCGACCCAGCCGTCCGGCGAGCGGTTGCTCATAGAACCCGGCCCACTCGCGCGTGACATCGACCTGGTCGTGGCGGCCGGTCTCGGGGGTGGGTCGCTCGTGCTGGTCGCGGGCGCGTCGACCGACGTGATCGCCCGTCTCGCCGAGCAGGAGCGCGCCCGGATCACCTAGACCGATCCACTACACTCATCCGGTCAGCCCGGCCACCAGCACGAGAGGGCCACGAACTCATGAGTCTCGCCGAGTACGCGGCGCGCGAAGGGCTGCACAAGGTCGGCGGACGGCCCCGAATCGGCTCCTACCTCGTCGACGTCTGGAAGCGACGGGCCTTCGTCTACTCGTTGGCCCGGTTCCGCATCGAGGCGGAGAACGGCCGCAACCGGCTCGGCATGGGCTGGGTGGTCCTCAAGCCGATGATCAGCGCAGCCGTCTACGGCACCATCTTCGGCATCCTGCTGGGAAGCCAGAGTCGCCCCGACCAGTACGTCCTGTTCCTGGTCATCGGGGTGTTCTTCTTCGAGTACTTCTCCAGCTGCTTCACCTCGGGCGCACAGTCGATCACCAAGAACGCCAACCTCGTGCAGAGTCTCAGCTTCCCCCGGATGGCGCTGCCCCTGGCGCTGGTGACCCAGCGTCTGCTGCAGTTCGTCCCGATGATCGTGATCATGATCCTGCTGGTCATGGTGACGGGAACCATGCCGCGGTGGGAGTGGCTGCTGCTGGTGCCACTGATCGTCTCGTTCACGGTGTTCAACGCCGGGCTCACGCTCATCACGGCCCGGCTCACCGTGCACTTCCGCGACCTGACCCAGCTGTTGCCGTTCATCTCACGGTTCTTCTTCTACACGTCCGGTGTGTTCTTCAGCGTCGACAAGCGCTTCGGAGACATCGAGGCGGTCATGCGCATCGCCGACGCCCAGCCCATCTTCGAGTACATGAGCCTGGCCCGCAGCATCATGCTGACGGGTCCCGACTACGTCATCAAGACCGAGTACTGGCTCTACTCGAGCTGCTGGGCCCTCGGGGCGCTGGCCGTCGGCATCGTGTACTTCTGGGCGGCCGAGGAGCGGTATGGACGCACCGACTGACGGGCGCCGGCCGGCGGTCATCATCGATGATGTCCACGTCGAGTACAAGGTGCTCGCCACCGGAAAGCGCGCCTCCGCCGACGACTCGGCCCGCAAGCTGATGCAGCGCAGGCGCAAGACACGCACGGTGCATGCGCTCAAGGGCGTCTCCTTCACGGCCTACGAGGGCGACAGCGTCGGCGTCATCGGCTCTAACGGATCGGGCAAGTCGACGCTGATGCGGGCCATCGTCGGGCTCACGCCCACTTCGCAGGGCTCGATCTACGCGTCCTCCCGCCCGAGCATGCTGGGCGTGGGAGCGGCTCTGATCCGCGACCTCTCCGGCGAGCGCAACGTCGTCCTCGGCGGCCTTGCCCTCGGCCTCACGCTCGACGAGATCGATGCCAAGTTCGACGAGATCGTCGACTTCGCCGGCATCCGCGATTTCATCGAGCTGCCGATGCGCACCTACTCCTCCGGCATGACGGCCCGCCTGAAGTTCGCCATCGCCACCGCGCGTGAGCACGACATCCTCATCGTCGACGAGGCCCTCGCGGTCGGCGACAAGACGTTCCGCAAGCGAAGCGAGGCCCGGATCCGCGCCATCCGCGACAACGCCGGCACCGTGTTCCTGGTCAGCCACTCCATGCAGTCGATCCGCGACACCTGCAACCGCGTGGTGTGGATCAACAAGGGCGACCTGATGATGGACGGCGACCCGGACGAGGTCATCGAGGCCTACGAGGAGTCGATGCGCTGACGTGACGGTCAACAGGCGTCGGTGAGATCGTCCGTCGTGTTGGCGTCCATCGGATCGTCCTTCGGCCCCGCGGCGCCGGTTCCGTCCGTCGGCTCGGTCCCCGGATTCTTGCTCTCGTCGGGGCTTGGCGAGTCGGGGTCGGATGAGGTGCCGCCCCCGTTGGCCTCCGACTTGCGGATCGCTTTTGCGATCTTCCGGTGGATCTGGGCGAAGTCGGGCGTGACGACGTTGACCTCGGGCGGGACGAGCGAGACGGTGGCGATCCGCTCGCCCCGCGACTTGAGCGCGAGGTCGGCGAACTGACCGAGCTCCTTGGCCGGGATGTTTGTGCGCAGCAGCTGCTTGCTGGACGAGGCGATCCCCTGCGCGTTCAGCACCACCTTCTGCGGGCTGAGCTGATCGGCCATGTACTTCATGAGGCACTTCTGGCGACCCATGCGGGCGAAGTCGTCGGACATGTAGCGGCTGCGCGCGAACCAGAGCGCTTCCCTTCCGTTCAGGTTCTGCTTGCCGGGCTCGATGTACTTCTGCTTGTAGACGGTGGTGTCGCCGAACATGGCGATGCGGGTCTTGACGTCGACCTCGACGCCGCCGACCGCGTCGATGAGCGACCGGAAGCCCTTGAGGTTGACCACCACGTGGTAGTTGATCGTCAGGTCGGTGGCGCCCTCGATGGCATCGATGGTGGCCTCGAGACCGGGCTGCTTGCTCTTCGGGTACAGGTCCTTGCGGCCCTCGCCTGCGGTGTAGACGGCGTTGAGCAGGCACTCACTGCCGCAGTTGTAGCTGTTCGGGTAGAGCGTGCTCATCGGGGAGTCCTTGCGGAACGGCACGTTCTGAAGGTTGCGTGGCAGCGAGATGAGCACCGTGCGGCCGGTGTCGGCGTCGATGCTGGCCACGGTCATCGAGTCCGGACGGATGCCGGTGCGGTCCGGCCCGGAGTCGGAGCCCACGAGCAGGATGTTGTAGCGGCCCTTCAACGGCTCCGACGTCTTGGTGGCAGTGAAGACCTCCTGGATCACCTGACGCGGCGCGTCGATCGCCTGCGACGCGACCACCGCCGACGCTCCGACCCCCACGACGAGCGCCGTGTTGACGACCATGATGACGGCGCCGCGTGCCAGGTTGAGACTGAACGGCTGCGCCAGGCGCCACGCGTCGACGAGCAGCGCAATCCAGCCGACCGCCACCAGGGCGACTCCGAAGCGGGCCGCCAGCAGCACGTCGGTGTCGGTGAGGGAGCTCAGCACGGCCGAGCGGTCCGTCTGGACCTTCCAGACGAGGAAGCCGGTCAGCACCAGCAGCAGCGCCCATACGGCGAGCGCGGTGGCACCCACCCAGCGGCGGCCGACGGTGTACTGGACCGAGCCGGGCGCGACCACCGTCATCGCACACAGCGCGAGGGCTCGACGGAACCGGACGCGCGGCGAGTCCAGGTGGCTGTCCTGGGTGCCGCGGCCCAACAGAGTTGCTCGACGACGGCCTGCTTGGCGGCCCATGCATCCTCACGGTCGGAACGGCGAAACCACCATTATCACCGACGGCTGGTCGTGCCGGCGCGGAACGCCTAGCAGAGCGCGGCGAGGTCCTCGGTCCGGTTCGCCTTGCGAGGATCCTTCTTCTCCTGGTTGTTGTCGGGCATCGACAGCCGGGCATCCAGGATTCCGACATTGACGGGCACACCTTCGGCCCTGGCGATCGCCTTGTCGACCATCCGGCGGACCTTGCCGTAGTCGGGGTTGCCGGTGAAGATCGCCGGCGGAACCAGCGACACGGTCGACACCTTCTCCGTCCGCGCCTTGAGAGCGAGGTCCATGAACGTGCCCAGCTGTTTCGCGGGGACGTCGGTGGTGAGAAGACTCTTGCTCGAGTCGGCGATCTGCTCGACGTTCAGGAGCACCTTCTGCGGGCTCAGCTGTTGGAGCATCGCGTTCATCACGCACTTCTGCCGGCCCATACGGGACCAGTCGTCGTTTTGCACGCGGCTGCGGGCGTACCAGAGGGTCTCCTTGCCGTCGAGCTGCTGCTCGCCGGCCGGGATCCATCCGCGGATCGGGGCGCCGATGCCGCCGATGGCGGTGCGTTCCTTGACGTCGATGGTGACGCCGCCGACGGCGTCGACCAGCTTGGCGAAGCCGCGCAGGTTGACCATCGCGTGGTAGTTGAGGTCGAGCCCGGTGATCTCCTCGACGGCGCCCATCGTGGCCTCGACGCCGGGGCGCTTCTGCCCGAAGAGCTTCGCGTGGTCGTTGGCCCAGGTGTTGACGCCGTTGAGCGTGCATCCCTCGCAGTCGAACCCGCGCGGAAATTCCTCCGCCATGACCGACCCCTTCGGGAAGGGCACGTCCTCGAGGTTGCGCGGCAGTCCGATGAGCACGGTGCGCCCGGTCTCGGCATCGATGCTGGCGACCGTGAGCGAGTCCGGTCGCAGGCCGTCGCGGTCCGGTCCGGAGTCGCCACCGAGCAGGAGCACGTTGTAGCGCCCTGACTCGGGGCCGGACACGGCGCTCGACGCGAACACCGTGCCGATGAAACCGTTCTGCACGGCGACGAGGTGGGCGGCGAAGAACATCACGCCGGCCGTGGCGAAGCACAGGGCGGCGTTGACGCCGGTCATCCACAGCCGGTGGTTGCGGCGAAGCTGCAGCGGCCGACCGAGTCGCCAGGCGTCGAGAAGCAGTGCGACCCAGGCGACGGCTCCGGCGATGAGCAACCAGCGTCCGAGGGTCAGCAGGTGCTCGTTGGTGAGCAACGTGAACAGTCCGCTCCGTGACGTGAGCGTCAAGAAGAGGGCGAGTCCGCCGAGGACGAGGCAGACCAGCCAGACCCGCACGGCGATGCGGCCGATCCGGCGGTTGCCCATCACGATCTGCGCCGAGCCCGGCATGACCAGGGTCATGAACGTCAGCGTCAGGGCACGGCGAAACTGCACTCGCTCGGAGGCCTCGGCGGTGTGGGAGTACGAACCGCCGAACACGCCCTCGCGTTCGTCGCGCATGTGGTGTCCTCACTGGGGAAGGAAATGAGGTCCCGTCGATCGAACCACAAAACCCTCGAGTTGAGGTCGAGGGCTCGCCGCGACACGCCGATCGACAGCACCTCAGGTACCGTCTTGGCATGCCGGACAAGCCCCCCACAGGCGGTTACGACTGGTTGTACGGCGGCGGAAAAGAGTCTCGCCCCGCCACCGTGCAGCCGACGAAATCGCGTGGCAACGACCTTCCCCCGCCGAACCTCCCACCGCCCGGCGGCACCCGCGGGGATGGCGGTCGCGGCCGACCCCCACGCAGGCGCACCGGGCCCCGTCCGCTCCGTACCGTGCTGATCCTCCTGCTCGCGTGGCTCCTGTTCCTCGTCGCCGTTCCCCTCTGGGCCTGGTCGACGCTCAGCACCGTGGACGCCAGCCCGAAGGGCGAACGCCCGGAGGGGCAGCCCGGCGAGACCTACTTGCTCGTGGGCTCCGACAGCCGCAAAGGGCTGTCGAAGCAGGAACGCAAGGAGCTCAAGACCGGGCGCGACTCCGGCGGGCGCGGCCGTACCGACACGATCCTGATCCTTCACACCGGGAGCGGGCCGTCGTTGCTGCTGTCGATCCCGCGCGACTCCTTGGTGCCGATCGAGGGGTACGGCACCACCAAGATCAATGCCGCGTACGCGTACGGCGGACCCAAGCTGCTCGTGAAGACGATCGAGCAGTCCACCGGCCTGGAGATCGACGACTACGTCGAGGTCGGATTCGGCGGCCTCGTCAAGGTGGTCGACGCCGTCGGTGGGATCGAGATCTGCCCGAAGAGGAAGGTCAAGGACGCGAAGGCCGGGCTCGACATCGACAAGGGCTGCCAGGAAGCCGACGGACCCACCGCGCTTGGCTACTCCCGCTCCCGCAAGGCTGCGACCGGCGACATCCAGCGCGGGCAGAACCAGCGCGAGGTGCTCGGCGGCATCGCACAGGAGATCAAGTCGCCGTGGACGTTCATCAACCCGGTTCGTTACTTCCGGGTCAACTCCGGCGCGGCGAGCTCGGTGCAGGTGGGCGAGGGCATGGGGCCGATCGCCATGGCCCGGTTCGCCCTCGCGCTCTCGTCGGCCATGGGCGGCGGCGGGCTCAACTGCACCGTGCCGATCGCGGACTTCAGCGTTCGCTGGGACCGAGAACGCGCCCTGGAGATGTTCGGGCACATCAAGAACGACCGGACCGATGAGATCGGCAACCTTTGCACGAAGGACGGGCTGCCCAAGTAACCGCTGCTCAGGCGGCAGGCTGGACAGAACTCCAAGCAGATTCGTGGTTCAACCACTATCGACCGACGACCCCCGTCACGCATGATCCCCAGAACGAGACGCACGTCACACGAGCGCCCGGAGGGGGACCAATTGCTGACCGTCAGTGGTCTGACCACGAGCTACGGCGGTTCGTCGAGAGTGCTCGACGAGGTCGACCTCACCGCCTCTGACGGCGAGGTGGTCGCTGTGCTGGGGAGCAACGGGGCCGGCAAGTCGACGTTGCTGCGGGCGATCTCCGGGACCCTCGCCCTGCACCGCGGCATCATTCGCTCGGGTGAGATCACCATCGACGGCGAGCGGATCGACGGGCGCCCGCCGGCCACCGTGATGCGCACCGGCGTCGTCCAGGCCCCCGAGGGTCGCCAGATCTTCACACGAATGTCCGTCGAGGACAACCTTCGCGTGGGTGGGATCACGATCTCTCGCGAGACGCGCGCCGCCGCGATGGATCGAGTCTTCGACCTGTTCCCGATACTCGCAGAGCGTCGCAGTCAGCGCGGCGGTCTGTTGTCCGGCGGCGAGCAGCAGATGCTCGCGATCGGGCGCGCGCTCATGAGCGAACCCCGGCTCCTTCTGCTGGACGAGCCGTCGCTGGGCCTCGCTCCTCGTCTCATCGAGCACATCGCCGAGATCATCACGACCATCAACGAGCAGGGCACCACCGTCGTCCTCGTCGAGCAGAACGCCGCGATGGCGCTCAGCGTGTCGAACCGCGCCGTGGTGCTCGAGGTCGGCCGCGTCGCGATGTCGGGCCCTTCTGACGAGCTGTCGGAGTCCGACGAGATCCGCCGGCTCTACCTGGGCGGTCACGCGGAGACCGAGGAGCAGGCCGAGGGTGACGCCGAGAAGGCCGCCGCCCATCGCGGCTCGATCACGAAGTGGTCGAAATGACGGACACCGACAGTTCGCTGAGCGTCGAGAACGTCACCGTCAAGTTCGGCGGCGTCACGGCCCTCGACGACGTCTCGTTCACCGTCGAGCCCGGCACGATCCACGCGCTCATCGGACCCAACGGTGCCGGCAAGTCCACCTGCTTCAACGTCGTGTCCGGTCTGTACGAGGCGACGTCGGGGCGGGTCATGTACGGCTCCGAGGAGGTGACCGGTCGGCGTCCGCACACCCTGGTGAGGCTCGGGATCGGCCGGGCCTTCCAGAACGTCGCGCTCTCACCGCACGGCACCGTGGTCGACAACGTCATGCTCGGGCGGCACGCGCTGACATCGGGCGGCTTCCTGCGTGCCGGTCTGCGCGCACTCGGCATCCGGGGCGAGCAGGCGAGGCACCGCGAACGTGCGGTCGAGATCTGCGAGTTCCTGGGTCTCGGCGCCCACCTCGACCGTCCGATCGAGGACCTCTCCTACGGGGACTCCAAACGGGTCGACGTGGCCCGCGCCCTCGCCACCGAGCCCAGCATCCTGCTGCTCGACGAGCCGGCAGCGGGGATGAACGCCGGCGAGACCGCCATCATCGCCCAGGCGATCGTCGACATCCGCGATGCGCTCGACATCTCGATCCTCCTCGTCGAGCACGACATGTCGCTCGTCATGGGCATCGCCGACCACGTCTCGGTGCTCGACTTCGGCTCGCTCATCAGTGACGGGACTCCGGAACGGGTGCGCCTCGATCCGCAGGTCATCCGGGCCTACCTCGGTGGCGAGGTCGACCCGTCCTCCTCGCTCGCCGGACCGGCGGAGAACGGACCAGAATCATGACCACGTTCCTGCAGCTGACGGTCAACGGGGCCGGACGGGGTGCGGTCTACGCACTGCTCGCGCTCGGTTTCGTGATCATCTTCCGGGCCACCGGAGTGGTGAACTTCGCGCACGGCTCGTTCGTGTTTCTCGGCGGCTACGTCACCTACGTCGCCTCCGACTCGCTCGGTTTCGCCGGCGCCGCCGCCCTGGGCGTGGCGACGGCTGCGATCGGCGCGCTCCTCATCGAGCGGTTCCTCATCGCCCGGACGCGCCTCGCCGACCCAATCTCGCTCGCACTGCTCACCATCGGCGTCGACGTCATCATCACCGAGGACATCGCGCGACGGCTCGGGACCGAGACGCCTTTCCTGTCGCCGCCGTTCGCCGGCGACGTCGTCCGTATCGGCGACGTCACGATCCTCAGCGGTCAGCTCGTGGCGATCGCCGTCAGCGCCGTGCTGATCGGAACCTTGCTGCTCGCGTTCAGGTACACCGGATGGGGGCTGTCGATGCGGGCGCAGGCCGAGAATCGGGAAGCGGCCAGCCTGATGGGCATCCGCAACTCCCAGGTCACAGCCTCGGCGTGGGTGGTCGCAGGCGCGCTCGCCGGAATCGCGGTGCTGTTCCTCGCCACCCAGGACTTCTCCGGCGCCGGACTCTCGCGGGGAACCCATGCGCTCGCTCTCGTGGCCTTCCCCGCGGCGATCATCGGCGGGCTCGACTCGGTCGGGGGTGCCGTGTTCGGGGGCCTGGTCGTCGGGCTGACCGAGGCCTACGCCGCGCAGTACATCTCGTTCGACTTCTCCAAGAGCGCGGTGTACCTGGTGATGCTCGTCATCTTGGTCGCCGTGCCCTCCGGGCTGTTCGGCTCGAAGGACGTGAATCGTGTCTGACGTGTCACGTGCCGGAACCGAGCGGCTGTGGCGCATCGTCGCGCTCGTCGCCCTCGTCGTGCTGCTGATGCTGATCCCGCTCTACGCCACTGCCGCATGGTTGCGAGTCGGCGAGTACGTGATGGTCGGCGCGGTGGCCGCCATCGGCCTGACGATGCTCACCGGACATGCCGGACAGCTGTCGCTCGGCACACCGTTCTTCATGCTCGTCGGCGGCACCACCTACTGCGTCCTCGCCGGGCAGGTCGGCCAAGAGGGAACGGACGCCAACCTGGTCGCGCTCGGTCTGCCACCCCTGCTCGCGTTCCTCGGCGCGATCGTCGTGAGTGCGCTGGCGGGCCTTGCCTTCGCGCCCGTGTCGGGACGAGTCGGTGGCATCTATCTGGCGATGGCGTCGCTCTCACTGGTCTACCTCGGGCTCTACCTCGGCCAGCGGTTCGAGAGCCTGACCGGCGGCGCCGCCAGCGGCCGCCGCCCGGACCCCTTCGTCGTGTTCGGTTTCTCGTTCACCAGCAGCGACCCAGAGCTGGTGATCGCAGGTGTGCCACTGGGCGCTCCTGAACGGACCTGGTACCTGTTCGTCCTCATCACCGCCGTCGCGATCGTCCTGGCCCGCGGGGCAGTCGCCTCCCGGCCCGGCCGCGCCTGGCGGTCCGTCCGCGACAACCCGAGTGCGGCCGCGGCGATGGGTGTCGACGTCCCGCGGGTCAGGGCCGGAGTGTTCGCGATCTCCTCGGCCTACGCGGGCGTGGCCGGCTTCATGACGGTGCACTGGTTCGGCCTGCTCAAGGCGGACGAGAACGAGTTCGTCGGGTCGTGGTCGATCGCCGTGGCGATCGCGCTGCTCGCCATGATCCTCATCGGCGGGCTCGGCTCCATCACCGGAGCGGTCGTCGGTGCCGGCGTCGTCTTCGGGATGCCGCTCGTCCTGCAGCTGCTCATACCGAAGTCGGCGTTCCTCTCCGACCTCATGGGCGGTGACGCCGGCTTCACCCCCGTCGTCGTCACCGCGCTCCTCTACGGCGTGGCGATCATCCTTGTCGTGCTGTTCGAGCCCGGCGGGCTCGCGACCCTCGGTCGCCGCATCGTCCGCGCCGTTCGCCCATCTGAAAGAACCACCACCCAAGAAAGAAGGACCCCATGAAGACACGACGAGTACTCGTCGCCGTCGCAGCCTGTACCACGTTGGTGCTCGGAGCCTGCTCCGACAAGTCGACCTCTGGCGGAGGCGCCGGCGGCGTCAAGACGGACAAGGGCGTCACCGACACCGAGATCACGCTCGGCGCGCTGACGGACATCTCCGGGCCGTTCCAGCAGCTCGGCAAGGGCGTGGTCGACGGCCACGAGATCTGGGCCGACGAGGTGAACCAGGCCGGCGGCATCTGCGACCGTGACATCAAGCTCGAGGTCCGCGACCACGGCTACAAGGCCGACGCCGGTGTGGTCCAGTTCCAGGAGATCGAGCCGAACGTCGCCGGATTCATCCAGATCCTCGGCTCACCCATCAACGCGGCCATCGATCAGCGACTGGTCGACTCCAAGGCCACGGCCGTGGCCCTGTCGTGGTCGTCGTTCATCCTCAAGAACCCGTACATCGTCATCCCCGGCACCACCTATGACGTGGAGATGATCAACGGTCTGTCGTACCTTCTCGACGAGAAGAAGATCGCCGAGGGTGACACCATCGGCTTCGTCTACCTCGAGGGCGAGTACGGCGAGAACGGCCTGCTCGGCGCGAAGTACTTCGCCGAGCAGCACGATATCGACCTCAAGGCCGTCAAGGTCGTGCCCACCGACAACGACCTGCGCAACGTCGTCACCGGGTTCAAGGGTGACGGCGTGAAGGCCATCGGTCTCACCACGACTCCGGCGCAGACCCTGTCGGTGGCCACGGTGAGCAAGCAGCTCGGACTCGACGTGCCGCTCGTCGGCAACAACCCGACGTTCGCGCCGGCGATCCTCACCGACAAGACGGCTCCGGCGCTGGAGAACTTCTACGGCACGTTCAGCTCGGTTCCGTACTCGTCCGACCTCCCGAAGGCCCAGGAAGTCGCGGCGGCCTACGAGGAGGCCGGTATCAAGGACGCGCCCAATGGCGGTGTCCCGTACGGCTACGCGATCGGCCTGATCTGGGGCCAGATCCTGGAGAAGGCCTGCGATGACGGCGATCTGACGCGCGAAGGAATCCAGAAGGCCTTCCGCGCCAGCACCGACATCGGCACCGAGGAGCTGATCGCCGATCTGGACTTCTCGGAGGTCGGAACGCCGGCGACGCGCGAGGTCTACATCGCGCAGCCCGACGCCAGCCAGGACGGCGGACTGCGTCAGGTGGGCCCGCTGTTCGTGTCCCCCGACGCGGAGTCGTACAAGGCTCCCGAGGAGAAGTAGTCACCCAACCACGAGTGCCCGTCCCGAACAGGGGACGGGCACTCGTGCGTTCGTCAGCTGATCAGGACGCGGTGCCGGTGTCTGACAGCATCCGCACGGCGAGCAACAGCTCGATGACCTGGTCGACCTTGCGCAAGTCGCAGCCGGTGCGGGTGGCGATGCGGTCGAGGCGGTAGTACATCGTGTTGACGTGCACGTGCAGAGACTTGGCGGCTTCCTTCGCATTGAGGTCGTGTTCAACGTAGGCCCGCAAGGACTCACTGTAAACGCCGTCGCCGGCGAGGTCCTCGACGAGGAAGCTGCGGACCTGCGGGCGGATCAGCCGGCGCACGGTCTCGTCGGGACGGCGCACCAGGTAGTCGAGCGTCGACAGGCTCGACAGCGACGCGACACCGGGGCGTCCTTCGAGGCTCTCGCAAGCCAGCTGTGACTCGGAGAAGGCATCCGGCGTCGAGTCGAGGTGGACGTGCGGCGTGCTGAGCCCGACCGCCATCTCGACGCCTCGCGTCTGCAGCTCCTCGGCGACCCGTTCGAGCCTGGCCTCGGCGACCGAGACCGGACAACCATTCAAGGGAACGAGACCGATGACCTCGACCTGTCGCACGACGTAGATGCCGGCAGCGCCGAACGCGAACATCTTGCGCGCCTTGACGGCCATCAGCTCACGCTCGTCGTCGCTGAGCGTGCCCGCCGAGCGGGCGGTGACGACGATGAACGGCTGGTCGTCGGTGAGTCCGGCGGCGTCGAGGCTCGTGAGGCGCGGCGCGACCGTGGGCCGACGACCGTCGAGCAGGTCGTCGATCAGGTCGCGGTGGATGCGCTCCTGGTCGGCAAGGTCGTACTGCTGGGCCTCGAGGTAGGTCGTGGCCGCGGCGGAGCTGCCCGCCTCGATCGTGTGCATGACGTGGGTGACCAGACTGAGCGCCATCTCGCCCGCGCCGGTGTGTTCGCGCACGTAGTCCTGGATGTGCTCCCACAGCGTCAGCTGGGCGATCCGGAACGCCCGCAGGAAGTCGATCAGCGAGATGCCGCTCTCGACCCGCCGCAGCGCGTGCGCGGCGGTCCAGGGAAAGTCCTCCACCGACGGGGTCCGCTGCTCCTCGATGGTCGTGACGAAGACCCCGAAGATCCGCTCGCAGTGGGCGGCGACGTCGCCGTGGAGATCGGATTCCCGGTACGCCGGCAGCTCGGCCCAGATCGCATCGGCGGCTGCGAGCGCCATGATGTCGAGGCGCTCGCGCGTCCACGCCGCGAGCTCGAGGGTCTCGGCGTCGAAGCGAATCTTGCCCGGGCGTCTGCCCGTGGCCGAGCGGAGGGACATCGCGTCATGCTCTCACGGTCGTCCGCACGACGCTTGATGAGGCACCAGCGCGCAAGGCCGAGGGGCTCGGCGATCACGACGAGGTTGTCGTCGTAGCCCCGACCGGGCCGGAACGTCCCGGTGCAGGTGATCAGCACCAACCGGTGCTCTCCGGTCTGGTCGAAGGCCGCGCTCGACGTCGCGAGTGCCTTCTTGGCCACCGAACGCACGGACACGACGCGGTAGGTGAGCCGCCCCGCGCCCGACCGCGCCGTCACGCGTTCCCCTTTCTCGATCGAGAGCAGCCGGGCGAAGTAGCCGACGCCGCCGGTCGCCGAGTCCACGTGACCGGCGATCACGGTCGAACCGTACGGTTCGCCGATCGACGCACTTCCGTCCCACCAGCCGACATGGTCGACGTTCTCGGGTACGACCAGCTCGCCGTCGACCGTGCTGGCCGGCTTGACGGCGGCACTGTGGCCACCCGGGAGCACCATCCACTCAGGGACGAAGGTGACGCGCTCGGAGCCGGCCGTGCGCCCCTCGCGGGCCGGTGGCGCCGATGGGCCCGCCTCCACCGACTCGCCGCTCGGGGAGCAACCCGCCATCAGACCGATGAGAAGTCCGGCGATCGACACGGCACGGACGATCGCGGACATGGCTCTCAACGGAAGATGTTCAGACCCAACGGGGCCAGGTACCCCGCCGCCTGTCCCCCGGTCCCGGTGTCGACCTTCTTCGGCCGGTCCGAACCGCTGGAGCCCGTCCGGATCGTGTGGACCGCGACGTTCATGGTCTTCTTCGTCGGGTCGCCGACTGCGAACACCCGGTCCAGCCCGCCTGCCTTGACCTCGAGATCCACGGGCCCGAGCACCGCTGGACCGTCCTTTCCGGTCGGCACGATGTCGACGGAGTACGTGTCGGCCGGCACGACGAGGGTGAGCGACTCGCCGTTCGCGACGTTCTCGAACAGCACCTTTCCGTCGACCCGGATGTCGGCGGGTGGCACTGGGCGCGATCAGGCCGCTGACGAGCGACGTTCCCGGCAGCCTGCCCGTCGCAGTCGTCGCCGTCGGTGAGGCAGTGCGCAACCTGTCGTGTCCCGCACTGGAGCTCCCCGACCAGGCATGCGCCACCGGCTCGCCACCTCTGATGCGCGTCAGCCCGGACCTGCCATGGCGCACCGCCGTCGTCGTGCTCCAGCTGGACCTGGCCGGTCCCTGACACAGGGCCGTCTCCCTAGTGGAAGCCAGCCTCGCCGGGGTTGCGGAGCTTCTCGCCCTTGGCGCGGGCGGCGTCGGCGAGCTCGCGCTGGAAGTCGACCATCCGGGCGGTGAGGTCGGGGTCGCCGGCGGCGAGGATGCGTACCGCGAGCAGGCCGGCGTTGCGCGCGCCGCCGATCGAGACCGTGGCGACCGGCACGCCGGCCGGCATCTGCACGATGGAGAGCAGCGAGTCCATGCCGTCGAGGTTCTTGAGCGGCACCGGAACACCGATGACGGGCAGCGGCGTGACGGACGCGAGCATGCCGGGGAGGTGAGCCGCACCTCCGGCGCCGGCGATGATCACCTCCAGGCCGCGGCCATGAGCCGCGCGGCCGTAGGCGAGCATCTCATCTGGCATGCGGTGGGCGGAGACGACGTCGGTCTCGAAGGCGACGTCGAACTCACCGAGCGCGGCCGCCGCGTCCTGCATCGTCGGCCAGTCCGAGTCGGACCCCATGACGATTCCGACGCGCGCGTTCTCAGTCATCCTTCGTGCCCTTCTCGAGGAGATCTGCGGCCCAGCGGGCACGCGTGAGGGTGTCGGTGAGATCGTCACCGACGGCCGTGACATGGCCGACCTTGCGGCCCGCCTTCACCGCCTTGCCGTACAGGTGGACCCGGATGTCCGGCACGGCGTCGAGCACGACGGCGAGCTGCGACTCGAGGTCGTCGACCGAGCCGCCGAGGATGTTGACCATCACCGACCATCGCGTCAGGGCGTCGGCAGGGCCGAGCGGGAGGTCGAGCACCGCGCGGAGGTGGTTCTCGAACTGGCTGGTGAGGGCTCCGTCGATCGTCCAGTGGCCGGTGTTGTGCGGGCGCATGGCGAGCTCGTTGACCAGGAGCCTGCCATCGGTGGTCTCGAACAGCTCGACGGCGAGCACCCCGGTGACGTCGAGGGACGTGGCGATCGTGCGGGCGATCTCGGCGGCTTCGTCGGCCAGCCGGGGGGCGAGATCGGGAGCCGGAGCCAAGACCTCCTTGCAGATGCCGTCGGCCTGACGCGACTCCACGACCGGCCACACGACCATGTCGCCGGACGGTCGCCGCGCGACCAGCGCCGCCAGCTCGCGACGGAAGTCGACGAGCTCCTCGGCCAGCAGATCGCGACCGGTCGCCAGGGCCTCCTCCGCATCGGCCGCCGACTCCAGGAACCACACACCCTTGCCGTCGTAACCGCCGCGGGTGGTCTTGACGACCGCCGGGAAGCCGAACGCCTCGAGGTCGGCGAGCGAGGAGACGCGGCCGTGACGCGGGCACGGGACGCCGAGCTCGCTGAGCCGCGTCCTCATGGCGCCCTTGTCCTGCGCGAACAGCAGCGCGTGCGGACCGGGGCGACAGGCGTGACCTTCGGCCTCCAGCGTCCGCAGGTGCTCCGGCGGCACATGCTCGTGGTCGAACGTGACAACCGGGACGTCCGCGGCGATCGCGCGCAGGTCGTCGAGACTCGTGTGGTCGCCGACCCGGTGGTCGGGGATGACCTGGGCCGCCGAGACGTCAGGCCCCTCCGCGAGCAGCCGGATGCGGACCCCGAGACCGATGGCCGCCTGCTGCATCATGCGGGCGAGCTGACCACCGCCGATCACCGCCAGATCAGCTCGTGCCCCGGTCACGGCTTGGCCTTGGGCGAGCGGAACCCGCGGCGGCGGCTGACCGTGATCGGGGCCAGCTCACCGAAGCCGCGAATGTGACGGGCGGGCATGCGGCGGCAGTCGAACTCGGCCGCGTCGAGCGCGTCAGCCGTGGGATGGTCGACGATCACGCGGTTGCTGCGGGCGACGTGCGAGAGCCGCGCGGCCAGGTTGACCGGCGGGCCGAAGATGTCGCCGAGACGGCTGAGGACCGAGCCGGTGGCGAGCCCGACGCGGATGGCCGGCAGCTCGCCGTGCGAGCCGACACTGGTGATGAGGTCGAGCGCGGTGATCGTGGCGCTGCGGGCGTCGGCGTTCACGAACAGGGTGGCATCGCCCAGCGCCTTGATGACTCGTCCGCCGTGCTCGGTGACGACGTCGGTGCACTCGTTCTCGAACGTCTCGACCAGCGCGCCGAGCTTGTCGTCGTCGAGCTCGTTGGAGAGTGCCGTGAACCGCGACATGTCGGCGAAGCCGACGGTCATCGTGGTGGAGAGCAGCTCGGCGTCGGCGGCGCCGAGCGCCTCCATCCGGGCTGCGGCCGCAGCCAGATGGCGACGCCAGGCGTAGATCATGAGCCGTTCGAACCCCGGCCCGGCCCGCTGGGCCAGCTCCACGGCGGCCTCGAGCCGGCTCGGCGCCTTGCCCTCGCCGACGTGCGTCTCGACCTGCTCGACGAGCGTGGCCACCTGCCAGTCGGCGAGCCTCGACATGGTCTGCCCGAGCGCGCGCGTCATCCGGAAGACCGTCTCCTCGTCGAGCAGTCCGCGGTCGAACGCAGCGGCGACGATGGAGATGGCCTCGACGTCGGCCTCGCTGTAGGCGGGGCTGTCGCCCAGGTCCGGGAATCCCAGGGCGCGCCACAGCCGCTCGCCACGTTCGCGGCTCAGACCACCCTTGGCGGCGACCTCCTCGCCGGTGAGGCCGGCGTCGGTACCCAGGATCAGGCGGGCGAGCTCGTCCCTGAGCTCCTCGCGTGGCGGCTCGTGGTTGGGCTCAGATCGATTCATCACTCGTCCGGTGCGCATCGTCGACCAGACGGGTGACAGTGCGGTGGAGGGCTTCGATGTGCGGGATGTCGCGCAGCTCGAGACCGGCCTGCTCGCTGGCGTCGTGGACGACCAGCGTGCCGCAGCCGAGGATGCGGTCGTTGAGGTTCTTCTCGTACGCGACGTCGTTGATGCGGCTCAGCGGGATGACGCGGCCGGTGCGCGTGAGGATGCCCTTCTGCTCCACGATGCGCTTGTTGGTGAGCGTGTAGGTCCACAGGAACCATCGGAGGAACGGGATCACCGCGCCCAGGATGGCCAGCACGACGGCCACGACGATGACGCCCCAGCGCGGGATGCCGTCGCCGCTGTCGCCCACCCGAGCGGCCAGGTAGCCGCCAGCAGCGGCGACGGCCAGCAGGATGATGACGGGGATGAACAGCACCTTCACGTGCGTGCGAGTGGTGATGACGGTCTGCTCACCGTCGATCATCAGCTTGCGAGACAGGGTCATGGGCCGATTTTCTCACGAACCCGAATCTGCGGGCCGGACGTGGGTGATGTCACCAGCGCTGACGGGGGTGCCGTCGACGACGAGTCGTCCGAGATCGTCGACGTCGTCGGCCCGACCCTCCAGGGTCGAGCCGTCGGGCATCGCGACGCTGACGCGCGAGCCGAGCGACACGCAGCGACGCAGGTAGGACTCGCGCACTCCGGCCGATGGATCACCGCCGGCGCCGCGCCAGGCTCGGTACAGCGCCTCGAGATTGCGCAGCAACAACCGCAGCACGACGGTCCGGTCGGTCTCGGCGGCGTCCTCGAGCACCAACGACGTGGCGGTCTCGACGGGCCGCTCCTCTGCGCGCATGGAGACGTTGAGACCGACGCCCACCACGGCGGCCGGACCGAGCGTCGTGTCGACCCGCTCCAGAAGGATCCCGGCGATCTTGCGGCCGTCGACCTCGACGTCGTTGGGCCATTTCAGGCCTGCCTCGACGCCGCACTCCTCGACGGTCGCGGCCACTGCCAGCCCGACGAGCAACGGCAGCCACACCCAACGTGCGGCGTCGACGTCCGTCGGCCGGAGCAGCACCGAGACCGCGATGCCCGAGCCCTCCGGGGAGTCCCAGGTGCGGTCGAGGCGCCCTCGGCCGGCGATCTGATGATCGGTGGTGTGCACCGTTCCCTCGGCCGCTCCGGCTCGAGCGGCCTCGGCGAGGTCGGCATTGGTGCTGGCGGTCGACGCGGTGACGACGACGTCGGTCCAGAAGCCGCCGGCGCTGACCAGCGCGGCCTGGAGGGCGCGTCCGTCGAGCGGTGGTCGGTCGAGCCCGCGGCCAAAGGGTGACGGAGTCATGGGCCCCAGCCTCACACACCTGACGCGGATCACGGTCAGTACGCTGACCCCCATGACCGAGGCGTCCGAAGAGATCACCGAGCATCCAGAGCTGCACACCACGGCCGGCAAGCTGGCCGACTTCCAGCGCCGGCGTCTGGAGGTCGAGGTCGAGCACGCCGAGGAGGCGCACGAGAAGGCGGCCTCGCGCGGACGCAAGAGCGCCCGTGAGCGCATCGAGATCCTGCTCGACGAGGGCTCGTTCGTCGAGCTCGACGCCTTGGCCCGTCACCGCAGCACCGCGTTCGGTCTGGAGAAGAAGCGGCCGATCGGCGACGGCGTCGTCACCGGCTACGGCACCATCGACGGCCGTCAGGTGTGCGTCTTCGCCCAGGATTTCTCGATCTTCGGCGGTGCCCTCGGCGAGGTCTACGGCGAGAAGATCGTCAAGGTCATGGACCTCGCCATCAAGAGCGGCTGTCCGATCATCGGCATCAACGAAGGCGCCGGAGCCCGCATCCAGGAAGGTGTCGTCTCGCTCGGCTTGTACGGCGAGATCTTCACCCGCAATGTGCATGCCTCGGGCGTCGTGCCGCAGATCAGCCTGATCATGGGCTCCTGCGCGGGCGGCCACGTGTACTCCCCCGCCATCACCGACTTCACGATCATGGTCGACCAGACGTCGAACATGTTCATCACCGGCCCCGACATCATCAAGACGGTCACCGGCGAGGACGTCACGATGGAGGAGCTCGGCGGCGCACGTACGCACAACACCCGCAGCGGAAACGCGCACTACATGGGTTCCGACGAGGACGACGCCATCGAGTACGTCAAGGCTCTGCTGTCGTTCCTCCCGCAGAACAACATGGAGGAGCCGGAGCCCTATGACGAGGTTGTCGATCTCGAGCCCGACGACACCGCGATGGCGCTCGACACCCTCATCCCCGACTCGGCCAACCAGCCCTACGAGATCCGGACCGTCATCGAGGCCATCCTCGACGACCAGGACTTCCTCGAGGTCCAGCCGCTGTTCGCGCCCAACATCGTCATCGGCTACGGCCGGGTCGAGGGTCGCAGCGTCGGCGTGGTCGCCAACCAGCCGATGCAGCTCGCCGGCTGCCTCGACATCGACGCCTCCGAGAAGGCCGCCCGCTTCGTCCGCACCTGCGACGCCTTCAACATCCCGGTCCTGACGTTCGTCGACGTCCCCGGCTTCCTGCCCGGCACGGAGCAGGAGTGGGAGGGCATCATCCGCCGCGGTGCGAAGCTCATCTACGCCTACGCCGAGGCCACGGTGCCGCTCGTCACCGTCATCACCCGCAAGGCCTACGGCGGCGCGTACGACGTCATGGGCTCCAAGCACCTCGGCTCCGACCTCAGCCTGGCGTGGCCGTCGGCCCAGATCGCCGTGGTCGGTGCGTCCGGCGCGGTCGGCATCCTGTACCGCAAGGACATTGCCGCGGCCGACGACCCGGAGGCACGCCGCGCCGAGCTGATGACCGAGTACGAGGACACCCTCTGCAACCCGTACCTCGCGGCGGAGCGCGGCTACGTCGACGCGGTCATCGAGCCCAACGAGACCCGTGCCGAAGTCATCAAGGCCCTCCGGTTGCTCCGCACCAAGCGCGAGACATTGCCGCCCAAGAAGCACGGGAACATCCCGCTGTGAGCGACGAGGAAGCCAAGCCCGTGCTGCGGGTGGTCAAGGGCGACCTGACGCCTGAGGAGCTGGCGGCCCTGGTGGCAGTGGTCGCTGCCCGCAACGCGGCAGCCGCGCACGCAGCCGCACGCGCAGTCAAGCGTCCGCGCAGCGAGTGGGGCCACCCGGCGCGCCTCGCCCGCACCCCCCACCGGTTCGGCCCCGACCAGTGGCGCCGCTCCGCCTGGGCCTGATCATGTCCCTGCGACCGCTGTCCGACGCCAGTGCGGGCGAATGGCTCTCCAGCGCGGATCCCGCGCTCGGCCCGATCGGCTTCGACGCCTATGTGCGGGTGCTGCATCCGTGGACCGACACCGAGGACGGCCAGGATCGCATCGAGGGGCACCTGCCGGAGGACCTCCTCGCGGCACTCGTCGACGTTCTTGCCCGCCACACCGAGACGCCGGACGACTGCTTCCACGCTTTGTGGGACGGCTACGGCGACCTGCTCGGTGGCGAGGCGGTCGGATTCCTCTCGTTCGCCGCCGGACCCGCCGCCTGGCCGGGTCGCGTCTTCACCAAGCCCAAGCCACCGACTCCACCACCACCGGCATTCGCCCCGGAGGTGATGGACGGACCACGCCTGACCGTCGCCGGGCGTGAGCACCTACTGTTCACCGGGCCCGTGGCCGACGCCGGTCAGTGGGGTGCAGCGACGTACGGCCACGGCATCCCCCGCGACCTGAACAGCCCCAACCTGCTCTGGCCGGCCGACCACGCATGGTGCGTCGCGACCGACATCGACACGCGGTGGACTGGTGTCGGCGGACCGGCCGCGCTGGCCGACGACTTGCTCGGTGACCAGCGGCTCGAGGTCGTTCGAACCAGGTACGAGTCCGGGGGCCATCGATGAGGGTCGTCCTCGCGTCCGCCTCGCCAGCACGCCTATCGACGCTGCGCACGGCCGGTCTCGACCCGCAGGTCGAGGTGTCCGGAGTCGACGAGGACCAGATTGACTCGCACGATCCGGCGAACCTCGCGGCGGCGCTCGCCCAGCTCAAGTGCCGGGCTGTCGACGCGCGGCTGCAGGATCCGGCTGCTCTCGTCATCGGCTGCGACTCCGTGCTGGCGTTCGAGGGCGAGATCTTCGGCAAGCCGGTCGACGCGCGCGAGGCCGTGGCGCGCTGGCGGCGGATGCGCGGCAAGTCCGGCGTGCTGCACACCGGGCACTGCGTGCGCCGTGCCGACCGTGAGTTCGTCGAGCAGGCGTCCACGATCGTGCACTTCGCCGACATCACCGACGCCGAGATCGATGCCTACGTGGCCACCGGCGAGCCGCTGCAGGTGGCCGGTGCCTTCACGATCGACGGCTACGGCGGCGCGTTCGTGCGCGGCATCGAGGGTGACCACCACACGGTGGTCGGCATCAGCCTCCCGGTCCTGCGCGACCTCGTCGGCGACCTGGGGATCCGCTGGACCGACCTCTGGGTCGTCTGACTACTCGACCGGGAGGCCGAGACCGCGGGCGATGACCATGCGCTGCACCTCGGACGTGCCTTCGCCGATCTCGAGGATCTTCGCGTCGCGGTAGAACCGCGCAACCGGGTACTCCTCCATGAAGCCGTAGCCACCGAACACCTGCGTGGCGATGCGGGTGGCCGTGACCGCCGACTCCGTCGCGTACAGCTTGGCGATGGCGGCCGCCTGCTTGAACGCCGAGCCCGTGACGCCCTCGTCCTTGAGCGCTGCGGCCTGGTAGACGAGAGCGCGGGAGGCCTCCAGCATGACCTTCAGGTCGGAGATCTGGAACGCGACGCCCTGCTTGGCGCCGATGGGCTTGCCGAACGTCTCTCGCTCCCCGGCGTAGGTGAGGCAAGCGTCGAGACAGGCCTGGATGCAGCCGACGGCAAGGGCCGCGATGGCCACGCGACCGTCATCGAGGATCGCCAGGAACTGGGCGAAACCCCGGCCCCGGTCACCGAGCAGGTGGTCAGCCGGGACCCGCACACCCGAGAACGACAGCGGATGGGTGTCGGAGATGTGCCAGCCGAGCTTGTCGTAGGCCGGTTCGACAGTGAAGCCCGACGCGCCGGACGGAATCACGATGGTGGAGATCTCGGCCTTGCCGTCGGCGTCCTCACCAGTGCGCGCGGTCACCGTGACCAGCGACGTGATCTCGGTTCCGGAGTTGGTGATGAACTGTTTCGAACCGTCGACGACCCACTCGTCAGCGTCGAGGACGGCCTTGGTGCGTGTGGCGCCGGCGTCGGAGCCGGCACCGGCCTCGGTGAGACCGAAGCCCGCGAGCGCGCGTCCCGCGACCAGGTCGGGGAGCCAGCGCTGTTTCTGCTCGTCGGTGCCGAAGGTGAGGATCGGGTTGATTCCGAGCCCGACGGCCGCCTCGAGCGTGATGCCGATCGACTGGTCGACGCGGCCGAGCTCCTCGATCGCCACGCAGAGGCTGGTGAAGTCGCCGTCGGCGCCTCCGTACTCCTCGGGCGCGGTGATGCCGAACAGCCCGAGCTCGCCCATGGCCTGGACGACGTCGACCGGGAAGTGGTGGTCGCGGTCCCACTTGGCGACGTGCGGAGCGATCTCCGCCTCGGCGAACTCGCGGACGGTGCGGCGGAAGGACTCGTGCTCACGTGACAGCTGCATGCGCTCATGTTAACGCTTGTTAACCTTCGGCAACCATCCGGTCAGGTCAGGGCTCGAATCGAACCGGGATCTCCACCGAGTCGTCGTTCTTCCGCAACCCGGACGGGTTGGCCTTGCGCAGCACCACGAATCCCTTCGCGGATGCAGGCGGCTCGAACTCGACCGTTCCCACGAAGTCGACGTCGTCCTCGGTCATCCATTCGCCCTGCATGGTGGCGAATCCCTCGGCGACGGTGCGGCGTTCTGCGTCGAGGACGTCGACCTGGAAGTCCGCCTCGAAGGACCACGTCCCGGGCGCACGACCCTTCACCTCGAGCGGGCTCTCGACCACCGCCCTTGCGAGTGGCTGATCGACCGTGATCTGTATCCCTTGGTCCGACGTGTATTCGGTGGTCGGCGCGGGGGGATCCCCGCGTCGTTCGGTCTGCGTGCATCCAGCGGCGGCGAGCAGCACGCCGACCAGCACGAGACCTCGACGACCCATGACCCACCCGCCTTCCTTCTGCGACGAATCTACGGCTGCTGCCCCCCTCGTGCGCCGAGTTCGGCCAAGGTCGGAGACGATGCTCCGGCGGCGCTGTCCTAGACTCGGGACGCCTGTCGACATGAGGAGACCCGTCAGTGAGCCAGCCCCTCAAGAAGGTCCTGATCGCGAACCGCGGTGAGATCGCCGTGCGGATCATCCGCGCGTGCAAGGACTCCGGCATCGCCAGCGTGGCGGTGTACGCCGAGCCCGACCGCGACGCGCTGTTCGTCCATCTGGCCGACGAGGCCTACTCACTCGAGGGCTCCACCCCCGGCGACTCCTATCTCTCGATCGAGAAGATCATCGCAATCGCGAAGAAGAGCGGCGCCGACAGCATCCACCCCGGCTACGGCTTCCTGGCCGAGAACGCCGGCTTCGCCCAGGCCGTCCTCGACGCCGATCTCGTCTGGATCGGCCCTGGCCCGGAGGCCATCGGCAACCTCGGCGACAAGGTCAAGGCCCGCCACATCGCCCAAGCCGTCGGCGCACCGCTCGTGCCCGGCACCAAGGATCCGGTCAAGGACGCCGACGAAGTCATGGCTTTCGCCAAGGAGCACGGGCTGCCCATCGCCATCAAGGCGGCGTTCGGTGGCGGCGGCCGCGGCCTCAAGGTCGCCCGCAGGGAGGAAGAGGTCGCCGAGCTCTTCGACTCGGCCGTCCGTGAGGCCGTCAGCGCGTTCGGTCGGGGCGAGTGCTTCGTGGAGCGCTACCTCGACCAACCCCGCCACGTCGAGACCCAGTGCCTGGCCGACACCCACGGCAACGTCGTCGTCGTCTCCACCCGCGACTGCTCACTGCAGCGTCGCCACCAGAAGCTGGTCGAGGAGGCCCCGGCGCCGTTCCTGTCCGACGAGCAGATCAAGACCCTGTACAACGCCAGCAAGGCGATCCTGAAGGAAGCCGGCTACGTCGGCGCCGGCACGTGCGAGTTCCTCGTCGGCCTCGACGGCACCATCAGCTTCCTCGAGGTCAACACCAGGCTGCAGGTCGAGCACCCGGTCTCCGAAGAGGTCACCGGCATCGACCTCGTGCGCGAGATGTTCCGCATCGCCGCAGGTGAGGAGCTCGGATACGACGATCCGGAGATCTCCGGGCACTCCATCGAGTTCCGTATCAACGCCGAGGACGGCGGACGCGGATTCCTGCCTGCCCCTGGCACCCTGACGCGCTGGTACCCGCCGTCCGGCCCTGGCGTCCGCGTCGACGCCGGCTATACCGAGGGCGAGACCATCCCGGGAGCCTTCGACTCCCTCGTCGCCAAGCTCATCGTCACCGGCACCACCCGTGAGCAGGCTCTCGAGCGCTCGCGCCGCGCCCTCGACGAGTTCGAGGTCGAGGGGATGCCGACGGTCATCCCGTTCCACCGGTCGGTGGTCGACGACCCCGCCTACACAGCCACCGATGGTGACTTCACCGTGTACACCAGCTGGATCGAGACCGACTACGACAACCAGCTCGAACCGTATGGGGGCTCGACGGACCAACCCGACGAGCCCGTCGAGCGCGAACGCGTCGTGGTCGAGGTCGGCGGCAAGCGAGTCGAGGTCGTTCTCCCAGGCGGCCTTGGAGCGTCGACCGCAGTGGCCGGTGCCAAGAAGCCCAAGCGCAAGGGTGGTGGCGGTGGCGGCGCTGCGGCGAGCGGCGACTCGCTCACGTCACCGATGCAGGGCACAGTCGTGAAGATCGCGGTCGAGGACGGTCAGGAGGTCGCCGAGGGCGACCAGATCATCGTCATCGAGGCCATGAAGATGGAGCAGCCGATCAACGCCCACAAGTCGGGCACGATCAGCAACCTCGCGGCCAAGGTCGGCGAGACCGTCGGTGCCGGTGCCGTCATCGCCGACGTCGTCGGCTGAGGCCGGCCCCGACCGAACGTCGACGCGGGTCGAGTGTGTTACGCCGAAGGCGTCCGGCGTATCGAGACCTGGTGAGTGAACAGGCTCGCGCACCAAGTGGTTTCGATTCCCCCACGGGCAGGCCCGCGGGAGGTGCCCCCAGCCGCTCGTTCCTCGCGGCTACTCAACCACCGAGGGTCAGGGCAACGACTGGCCGACGGGGGGTGCGTCGGCAGGAGCCTTCTTGTCGACCTCCCCGTAGGCGACGCCGGCCGCCCACACGATGGCCGTGACGCCGATCCACGTCCAGGTGCCGTCGATGGCGAACCCATGGCGTGGCACGACCAGGTCGGTCACCCAGAGCGCCACGAACGTGAGCACGAGCCCGCCCACGATCGTGTAGCCACGCACAAACCGGTCGACGGTGCCGACCACGACCTCGCGGAGCGTCACCGTGAGGACGGTGAAGAGCACGACCGCGACCACGAACCACCAGAACCGGATGTCGAACCCGTCGAACAGCCAGGCCGCGGCGGCAAGCGAGAACACGTTGGCAGCTGCCGAGATGGCCAACGACGTCAGCAGCGCTCTCATGCCGCTGAGTATCCCAGATCCACGGGCGTCGGGACCCTCAGAAGGTGAACCAGTTTGACCGGAGGCCGAACGCCCAGCGCGCGTCGTTGCCGCTGATCGTCTTGGTGCTCTTCGAGCCTCTGAGCTCCAGCGACGTGACGCGCCCGTTCCAGGCGCCGTAACCGTTGCGCTTGGTGACGCGCAGCGACTTGAGCGTCCCGATGGACGAGTACTTCCGCTGGATCGTGGACGCCGACACCGACTTCGTCCAGTAGTGGTTCGCGTTGCCCGACCAGTCGTCCCACGAGTCCCTGACCGCCTTGAGGTACGACTGGCTGCCCGGTGACGTGTAGCCGCCCGACGACGAGGAGAACTGCGTGAAGGCCGCCTTGCCGCCGTACCTCAGGATCTTGCCGGCCGTGGCCGCGACGGCGCGGTCAGTCGCGGACGTCTCGGCGCCGGCGCCGCCGTACACCTGGCAGGACGTGGTATCGCAGATGTCGTAGTACCGGCTCGAGGTGATCGCGCGGGCACCGTAGGTGCGCGCGGCGACCGACTGTGCCTTGAGCGTCTCGGAGTGCCACGACGACGGCACCTCTCGCGCCACGACGCCGCGCGTGTAGTTGTCGATCGACAGCACGTTGACCGTGTTGCGATTCGACGAGCGCAGCGCGGATCGGTACACGCGGTCCGTGCCCGGCAGCACGAGCTCCATCGACGAGGCCTCGAACTGGGCGGATCCGGTCCACGTCATGCTCTTGTAGGTGTGCCAGGTGCTGCCGGTGCGGTACTTCAGGGTGGACTTGCCGCCCGATGCGGGTTCGATGCTCCATCTGGCGACGTCCCGGCCACCGATGCTGTCGGGGAGGCTGTAGGTGTTGCCGGAAAGGATGTCCAGTTTGACGCCGCGACGGCCCTCGATCATCACCGAGCTGGTCGAGTCGCCGGTGATCAGCACCCGGATGTTGCCGGTCTTCGAACCGATGGTCGTGCCCGGGTAGTAGTGGCCGAGGATCGTCGTGTACTTCTTGCCCTGCCGTGCGGCACCCTCGGCGCCGTACTGGCTCATGCCGATGCCGTGGCCGTAGCCGTGGCCCCTGAACGTGAAGGACTTGTCCGACGGGACCGACACCGCCCCGGACGACGTGGACACCGTGGACGACATGGCTTCCGTTGCCGTTGCGCTCGAGCTGGTCGTGCTGCTCGAGTCGGTCGTCGCCGACACAGCCGACGAGTAGCCGGAGAGACTCGTGCCATCAGCGTTGACGGAGCGGACCTGGGCGTAGTACTTGGTGCCCGGCTTGAGGCCGGAGAACCTCTCGTCCAGTCCGACCGAAGGCGCGGCAGTCGCGTTCGACATCGTCGAGGACGTCGACAGACGGATCCGGTACGCGGGTGCGCCGCTCACCTCGCTCCAGGCGAACTTCAGTGACGAGGAGGTCTGGTCCGTGGACTTCAGTCCGGTCGGGACCATGCTGCTGGATGTTGTCGCGGTCGTCGCGGACACCGCCGAGGAGTAGTCGGACATGTTCGTGCCGTCGTCCTTGATCGTGCGGATCATCGCGTAGTACTTCGTGCCCGGCTTGAGACCCGAGATCTTGCCCGACGTGCCGTAGAAGCGGTGGTACGTGGAGCCGGCCATCGACGAGGACGTCGACAGACGGATCCGGTAGCGCGGTGCGTCTTCGACCGCGGACCAGCCGAAGGTCAGCGACGTCGTCGACTTGGCGGTCGACCGAAGACCGGTGGGCACGGCGTAGCTCGTGGATCCACTGCTGCTACTACTGCTTGCGAGGCGGTTCTGGACGCGGTCGCGCAGTCCCCCGCTGGCCGACAGCCACGAGTAGACCTTGTTCCCTGGGCACGCCGTGGACACGACGTTGCGGTGGCCGGCGATGCGGTTGAGCGTCTTGCCGCCGAGCGAGTACGTGCCCTTGGCGGGACGGTTGTAGTCGTCGAACCTCCAGCTCACCAGGTTGGTGGTCGCGGTCTTCATCGCCGACGACGGCGAGGTGGACGTGAACGTGCCCATGAGAGAGACACCCATCGTCTCCTCGTTGACCGGACCGTTACCCGCGTGTGCGCCCCGGACCGGCTTGTCGATGCCGCCCTTGCGGCCTTCGAAGATCTGTCCGTACTTGTCGACCAGGAAGTTGTAGCCGATGTCGCACCAGCCGCGGCTCTTCGTGTGGTAGGCCTGTGTCGCCCGCACGATGTTGT
>NZ_JBOHDT010000134.1:0-4454 GCF_050700635.1 Aeromicrobium sp. | reverse complement strand
GCCAGGGCCCAATTGAGTTCGCTCCGAACCGCAGGGGGCGGACTTGCAGAGTGCATGACCGTCCTCACGCCACATCTTGCTAGCCTCGCGGGGTGAAGATGTCAGTTGTCGGGTGCGGTTACCTCGGCGCAGTCCACGCAGCATGTATGGCCACACTCGGCCACGACGTCGTCGGCATCGACACCGACAAGGCCAAGATCGACGCCCTCCAAAGCGGTGATGCACCGTTCTTCGAGCCGGGACTGCCCGAGCTGCTCGAAGAGGCGCTAGCCACCGGACGCCTGGCCTTCTCCTCCGACGTCTCGGACGTCCGCGGAGCAGAGGTCCACTTCATCTGTGTGGGCACCCCGCAGCTCCCCAACGAGATCGCCGCCGACCTCACCTTCGTCGATGCGTCCGTCGAGGCGCTTCTTCCACACCTCGCCCCGGGCGACCTCGTCGTCGGCAAGTCGACCGTCCCGGTCGGCACCGCCGAGCGGCTCACCACGCTCTCGGACGAGGCAGACACCGGCGCCCTGCTCGCCTGGAACCCGGAGTTCCTGCGCGAGGGTCACGCGGTCAAGGACACCCTTCACCCGGATCGTCTCGTCTACGGCGTCCCGGCCGGCATCGAGGGCGACCGCGCGGTCAAGCTGCTCGACGAGGTCTACTCGGCCACGATGGCCGACGGAACGCCGCGGCTCGTCACGGACCTCGCCACTGCCCAGCTCGTGAAGGTCGCGGCCAACTCGTTCCTCGCCACCAAGATCTCCTTCATCAACGCGATGGCCGAGCTGTGCGAGGCCACCGGGGCCGATGTCACGCTACTGGCCGACGCGATCGGTCACGACGACCGCATCGGCCGCAAGTTCCTGAACGCCGGTCTCGGGTTCGGCGGTGGTTGCCTGCCGAAGGACATCCGGGCGTTCATGGCGCGCGCCGGCGAGCTGGGCGTCGACCAGACGCTCGCGTTCCTGCGCGACGTCGACGCCATCAACACCAGGCGTCGTGAGCGCATGGTCGAGCTCGCCCGCGAAGAGGTCGGCGGATCGATCGACGGACTCCGCGTCGCGGTGCTCGGCGCCGCCTTCAAGCCGAACAGCGACGACATCCGCGACTCCCCGGCCCTCGACGTCGCCGAGCAGATGCGGGCCCAGGGCGCTGACGTCGTGGTCACCGACCCGCAGGCGCTCGAGAACGCGCGGACCGCATATCCCGAGCTCTCCTTCGCCGACTCGGCGCTCGAGGCGGCCACCGGGGCCGACCTGGTGCTGCTGCTCACAGAGTGGGCCGACTACCTGACTCTCGATCCGGTCCAGCTCGGCGAAGCCGTGCGTCAACGCCGCATCTTCGACGGACGTCTCGCGCTCGATCCCGTGGTCTGGCGCGAGGCGGGCTGGGTGTACCGCTCCCTCGGCCGTCCGTGAGCCAGGGGTTCTTCCGCGACGCTGACGGTCGCCTCGTCCTCGGCCAGGCTCCCAATCCCGCCATCATCGTGTTCTTTGCCGCGTTGGCGCTGAGGTGGAGCCAATGGGACGCCCGGGACACCGAGCTGCTCTGGCTCGGCCGTGGTGCGCTCATCGCCTGGGCCGCCGACGAGATCCTGCGCGGCGACGCGCTCGTGCGCCGGCTCCTGGGTGCGGTGGTGTTGGCCTGGCAGCTGTTCGTGCTGTTTCGCTAGGCGTCGAGCAGGCCGTCCTTCCGGGCCGCCGTGACGAGCTTGCGTACGTTGGCCAAGCGGCCGCAGTCGGCGTCGATCTGGGTGTTCCGCTCCTCGCAGAAGGCCGTGCCGAGGTCGCGGCGCGCCCGGGCGCCGATCTCGTCGCGCGCCGAGTTGACGATCGTCAGCTCCTCCTCGGTGAGGTGGTGGCCGACCACGCGAGCGAGCTCCTCGACGGCGTCGTCGAACTTCTGCGTCGTGGTGCTCGAGCACTCGAGCACGGCGAGCAGTGCCGCGTTGCCCTCGGCGTGCTCGCGCTCCCCGTGCTCGGCCTCCTCGGCGTCAACGGCTCGCAGGCGTCGGAGGCGCGGATACACGCGACGTTCCTCCGCCTCGGCGTGGGCGATGTGCAGAGCGGCGAAAGCCCAGCGCACCGCGTCACGGTCGGAGTCTGAGCTGCGCAGCTGTCGCAGCAGCTCCTCGAAGCGCCGATGGTCGGTGATGATGAGGTCGACGACGTCCCCAGACTGGGGTCGTCCGAGATCGATCGCGGTGCTCGGTTCCATCGGCTCTCCTGCTGAGGTTCAGGCGTCGAGTCGAGCCTTCAGTGCGTCGAGCTCGGTCCAGAGCGTGGTCGGCAGCTTGTCGCCGAACTTCTCGAACCACTCGTTGATCTGCGGGAGCTCGGCCTTCCACTCCTCGACGTCGACCGCGAGTGCGGCTTCGAGCTGCTCGCGGCTGATGCCGAGACCCTCGGTGTCGATGGCGTCCGGCGACGGGATGAGGCCGATGGGCGTCTCGTTGGCGTCGACCTTGCCCTCGACGCGCTCCATGACGTACTTGAGGATGCGGCTGTTCTCGCCGAAGCCGGGCCAGAGGAAGCCGCCATCTTCGTCGCGGCGGAACCAGTTGACGTAGAAGATCTTCGGGAACTTGGACTCGTCGTTGTTCTTGGCCATCGAGATCCAGTGGCTGAAGTAGTCGCCGGCGTCGTAGCCGATGAACGGCAGCATCGCCATCGGGTCGCGGCGGACGACGCCGACCGCGCCGGTCTGAGCGGCGGTCGTCTCCGACGAGAGCGTGGCGCCCATGAAGGTGCCGTGGGTCCAGTCGCGAGCCTCGGTGACCAGCGGGATCGTCGTCTTGCGACGACCGCCGAACAGGATCGCGTCGAGCGGGACGCCGTTCGGGTCGTCGTACTCGGGCGCGATGACCGGGCACTGCTTGATGGGGGTGCAGAAGCGGCTATTCGGGTGGCTCGACAGCTCGTCGCTGTCCGGCGTCCAGTCGCGTCCCTTCCAGTCGGTGAGGTGGGCCGGCGGGTCGTCCGTCATGCCCTCCCACCAGATGTCGTCGTCGTCGGTGAGGGCGACGTTGGTGAAGACGGAGTTGCCCTGCTCGATGGTCCGCATGGCGTTGGCGTTGGTGCTCCAGCCGGTGCCCGGCGCGACGCCGAACAGCCCGAACTCGGGGTTGACGGCGTACAGGCGGCCGTCGGCACCCACGCGGATCCAGGCGATGTCGTCGCCGATCGTCTCGGCCTTCCAGCCGGGGATCGTGGGCTCGACCATCGCGAGGTTGGTCTTGCCGCAGGCGCTCGGGAATGCGGCGGCGACGTACTTGACGACACCCTCGGGGTTGGTGAGCTTGAGGATGAGCATGTGCTCGGCCATCCAGCCCTCGTCGCGGCCCATCACCGAGGCGATGCGCAGCGAGTAGCACTTCTTGCCGAGGAGGGCGTTGCCGCCGTAGCCGGAGCCGTACGACCAGATCATGCGCTCCTCGGGGAACTGCACGATGTACTTCGTGTCGCTGCACGGCCACGCGACGTCGTCCTGGCCGGGCTCGAGCGGGGCGCCGACGGAGTGGAGCGCCGGCACGTAGTCGGCGTTCCTCTCCTCGATCTTGGCGAGGACCTCGTTGCCGATGCGGGCCATGACGGTCATCGAGGCGACGACGTAGGCGGAGTCGGTGATCTCGACGCCGAACATCGGGTTCTCGGACTCGAGGTGGCCCATCACGAACGGGATGACGTACATGGTTCGCCCTTGCATGCAACCTTCGTAAAAGGCTCGCATTGTTCTTTTCATGTCAGCGGGCGCCATCCAGTTGTTGGTGGGACCGCTGTCCGCCTCGTCGACCGAGCAGATGTAGGTGCGGTCCTCGACACGGGCGACGTCGGACGGATCGGAGGCGCACCAGAAGGAGTTCGGCTTCTTCGACTCGTCCAGACGGACGAAGGTTCCTGCCTCGACGAGCTCGTCGGTGATCGCCGTCCACTCCTCCGGCGTTCCCTCGACCCAGTGGATCCGGTCGGGCTTCGTGAGGGCGGCTACCTCGTCGACCCAGGTCTGGAGCTGCTGGTGGGTGGTCTGGTACGTCGAGCGGATGGTGTCAGAGGACATGTGTGAACTTTCCTTCTCGCGCATCGCGGGCCGAAGACCGTTCTGGCTCGCACTCCCGGGCTCATGGGCCCAGGTAGCTGATGTGGGATGGGCCCGTCCGTGCAGGCACGAACGGTCACACGACTGTACGCCGTGAGTATCTCGGGGAGAAAGCGAGGGCGGGTGGAATTGGTCACAGTGTGCCTCGTGCCTTCGCAACAAAGGATTCATCGACGGTCCGCGCCTGCCACCCCACCGTCTCCCACATTCACCGCGACGCGATCGAGGTCTGAACGACCCACGTCGGGTCACCGGGCCGCACCCGTTAGACTCGTCACCGCCCTCCGGGGCTTGCGCCCGTAGCTCAACGGATAGAGCATCTGACTACGGATCAGAAGGTTGGGGTTTCGAATACCTCCGGGCGCGCCACT
>NZ_JBOHDT010000133.1:0-8602 GCF_050700635.1 Aeromicrobium sp. | reverse complement strand
GGGTCGTAGCGTCGCCGGCCGCCCTGCTGGCGGGCCAGATCGATGAGCGGTTGCAGCGCGTCGGCGGCCTGTGGGTGCAGCGGGATGCTGCGTTCGGCGTATCCCTTGCCGACCGGGATCCGCAGCCGCGGGTGCCCGTCGGGGTAGGTGTCGAGGCAGTCGACGGCGAGGCGGCGGATCTCGTCGCGCCGGGCGCCGCTCCAGCGGGCCACGATCAGCGCCGCCCGCTGATAGGGGTTGGGCAGCTGCTCGACGGTGGTCATCAGCTTGGCGAGTTCGTGGTCGGGGATGAACCGGGGCAGCGGTTTGGGGATCTTCGGGATGTCGCCGCGGGTGAACAGCACCCGTGCCGGGACGTCGTCCCAGCCCCAGGCGGCGGTCTCGGTCACGAACCGGGTGATCAGCGTGACCACGGTTCGCCGGTAGCTGATGCTCAGCGGGGCGCCGGTCTGTTGGTTGGTCTGCGTGCCGAGCCAGCGCAAGAACTCCTCGGCGTGCTCGCGGTGCAGGTCGGCCAGGCTGGCCATCTCCGGATGCGACTGGGTCATCCAGGTCACCAGGCGGCGCAGCGCGTCCCGGGCGTGGCGCACGGTCTGTGGCCGGTCGACTTGGCCGAGGTCGAAGAGCAACACGTGCACCGTGTGCAGGCGGGCGATCGCCGAGCGCAGGTACCCGTCGGCGACCTCGGCTGGAGGTCGTTCGTCCGGCGCCCGGGAGTAGAACTCTCCCACCGGGTCCAGGCGCAGCCGGGCGGTGAAGGCGTCGATCGCGGTGCGGAGCTCGTCGAGGTCGTGCACGCCCAGCGCGGTCAGGTCCGGGTCGCCGCGGTGCAGCAGCATCCGGCCCAGTGGCCAGACCAGTTGCGTGCGTGCCGTGGCGTAGCCGAGCTCGGTGAGCCGGGCCACGTGCCGGTCGAACCGGCCGGCGTCCACGCCGAGGCCGCCGTGGCGGGCCTGGAGCTTGAACGGGCTGGTGAACGTCCGGGCGAGCAGCACCGGGTAGTCCAAACCGACACCATGCACCAGCGACAGGTAGGTCAGGTAGAGCATGATCACGCCCGCGCCGCCGTGCGGATGCTGCCCGCGCACGCAGTTCTCCTTGTCCAGCAGCCGCTGCCGCAGCGGCGCATCGAACCAGTCGTGCAGCACCGGCCACTGTTCGACGAACCGGTCGTTGTTCTTCATCCGATCCCAGCGCGACGCGTAGCTGGTGCAGTGCTGCTCCACCCACTCCTGGTAGGTGGCCCGGTCGGCGTGCATCCGCGGCACCACCATCGGTTCCGGTGCGGCGGTCAGGTGCCGCGCGGGACCGGACGTGGTCACGACCGGTCCCGAAGCGCGTGGTCGTAGTCGGCGAGCACCTGCTCGTCGGAGACTCGGGTGTAGATGCGGACCGACTCCGGCGAGGCGTGTCCGAGCCGCTTCTGCAAGGCCAGCTCCCGCATCCCGCCCTCCCACATCGCGGTCGCGTGCGTGTGCCGCAGCGCGTGCGGGGTCTTGTCCGGGCTGCGGATCCCCAGCCGGTCCAGGCGGCGGGCGAACCCACGCACCACGGCCTGGTAGCTCAGCGGCTCACACCGACGCGTTCCGGTGCCGCCGACCAGGAACACGAACGGGCTCTCCGCGTCCAGCGGGCGTTCGTGGAGCACGTAGCGGTTGACCGCGTCCAGCGTGCGCGGCTCATGCAGGTCCACGACCCGTTCGCGGCGTGCCTTCGCCCGGGCGCCACGAGGGTGGTCATCGCGCTTGCGGACGGTGACTCGCCGGCGCCCGTAGGAGATGTCGTCAAGCTGCAGACACAACGCCTCGCCCCGACGCAGCCCGCCGTCGAGCATCAGCAAGACGATCGCCAGGTCGCGCATCGTCGTCAGGCTGGCCAGCAGTGCGTCGATGTCCTCGCCGCTCATCGGCCGCGGCAACCGCAGCGGCAGCCGGACCCGCACCGTGCGGCGGATCGGCTGCTGACGGCTCGCAGCGCCCACGAAGGGCTGGTGGCGCTCCGGCACCCGGCCCAGTGTGTGGTCGATCCGCCGTTGCATCGGGTTCTCGCCGGTCGTGTACTGCTCGGCCGCGATCGCCCAGTCGAAGAAGCTCGACGTCGCGGCAAGCACACGCTGGACTGTCGCCGGCGACAGCAGCCGGCCCTGTTCGGTCGCCACCGTCAGGCCGAGGCGCTGCGCCGGCCGTCGCGACGGCACCCGGCGTAGGTAGCCGAGGAACTCCAGTGCGGTCGCCGGACGGAAGTCGTTCCAGCCCAGCGACCACTCGGTCAGGAACAGGGCCAGGTGCCGCAGGTCGTAGCCGTAGGCGCACACTGTGTTCGGGCTGTACCCCGCGTCGAACAGGTGGGAGAGGAACCGATTGACCGGTGCCACCTCGTCACCGGCGTCGTCGACCAGCATCACGCGACGTACGATGCCGCCCTCGCGCTGCTTGACCACCCTCACATCGGCCTCCCTCGTCGAGTTCAGCGCATCAGGCCACACCCTCGTCTTGGGGAAGTTCGCTGCACCGGCGTGTCGAGATAACAGAGACTTCCGCGACTGCCGCCGTGCAATCGATGGCGGAGGTCTCACCTGCCAGAACGGGTGCGCCACCCGAGGGGCTCGTGGTCCGGCGCGGATTTTCGCGTCTTCTCGGCGACGAACGCGAACTTTCGCACCCGCCCGTCCCGCAGCCAGTCGCTCCAGAGCCGGTGGGCGGCCAGCAACTCATCCACGGCACGGCGTCCGAGGTGGCCGGCGATCGCTGACTGCTCGGCGGCGAACGCATCGAACAGCGAGTCGACCATCACCCGGTGGGGTCGGCTGCACTCCTCCACCCAGCGAACCTGCAGCCCGACACCCTCCAAGCGGGAGAGCAGGTGCGGCAGGGGCCACAGCCACACCGTGTCGGCGTCGGGCATGCTCTCCCGCTCCACCTCCGTCAGCGGTTGGCCTTCCTCCACGGTGAACGCGAACCGCCCGCCTACCGACAGCGCCGAGGAAATCTCGCGCAAGAGCGTCTCCTTGTCTGCGAAGGCGAGCATGGTCTCCAGCAGCAGCACCACGTCGAACGGGCCGGGAGGAACCGGCGGGATCCGAGCGACCTCGAAGCGACACGGGAGGTCGGCAGCGCGCTCGCGCGCGATGTCAATCGCACTGGCGCTCGAGTCCACGCCGAGGTAGCTGCATCCGAGCTCGGAGGTGATGAACCGTCCGGGCCCGGCCACTCCGCAGCACAGGTCCAGCACCGAGACTCCCGGCGCGATCCCGGCCCGGGCGGCCAAAGAGAGGATCTCCGGGCCCCGCATGAAGCTCTCCTGGTCGACGAACTCACCCGGGGGGTACGCCGACAGGCGGGCTCGCCCCAACGCCTGGTCGAAGGAAACGCGCTCGTCCTGCTTCATGGCCGTTGCAGGCGAAGGGGAACCGATGGACCGGTGAGCTGGGCTCGCCCTTTGAACCGGTGGCGCCACAACCACAGCACGTCCCGGCCGAACGACTCGGTCAGCAGCGCAAGCGCGAGAGCCAGTGCGGCGTACGCCAACCCGCGGGGCGCGACCGAGGCTGCCGCCAAGGTCAGGACGATGCCTTGGGTCGCGGCCACCACCTTGCGCCAGTTGCGAGGCGGCAGCTGCCCGCGCAGCCAGGGCAACCCCAAGCCGGCCACGGCGAACGCGTAGCGTGCCGCGCCGATCGCCAGCACCCACGCGGCGAACTCACTCGCGACGTACACGCTGAGGATCAGGATCAAAAACGCGTCGACCTCGCCGTCGAACCGCGCGCCGAACACCGACTCCGTGCCCGTGCGCCTCGCGACCCTGCCGTCGACTGCGTCCAGCACGAGGGCGACGACCGTTATTGCGACGAGGGTCGGTACGGCCGCCCGCTGGACGAACGAGTCCGCGACCAGCGCCGCCACGCCGCAGGCAATCGCGGCACGGGTGAGTGTCACCAGGTCGGCCGGTCCCAGGGCCCTGGCGCCACCGCGTGCTACCGCCGAATTCATGACAAAACCGCACGTGAGTCCGACGCCCCAGCCCTCGGCACTGAGGCCGACTGTCGTCTCGAGTGCGGCCAGCAGCGCGACGAGTACGGCCGAGCCGACGGCCAGGCCGTATCGAACCGTGACCACCGCGCCTCCCACATCTCTCTTACAGTTCCTCTACGAGCGTTGCTAGGGTTCGGTTCACTGGAGGCGGTGAACGGCCTGTGGGAGATGGCGAACCGGTCCGCGCCAGCTCCGAGTGGCTCACGATGCGGGAGCCAGCCGACGCGAGAGCGCGGGCGACGGAGCTCGTCGACATGATCCGGCCCTACCTGTCCACCGACGGCGAGACGGAGATCCACGACCTCGGTTGTGGCACCGGGTCGATGGCTCGCTGGCTCGCCGCACAGCTTGCCGGACCCCAGCGGTGGGTCTTGTACGACCGGGATGCCGAGTTGCTCGGCCTCGTCGCCGCGAGCTCACCGGACGAGGCCTCCGACGGTGCCCCGGTGACCGTCGAGACTCGCCGGCGCGACATCACCCGGCTGGACCCGCGAGAGCTGGCCGGCGCATCGCTCATCACTGCATCTGCACTTCTCGACATGATGACCGCGGAGGAGCTCCGACGACTGGTCGCCACCTGGGCCCGGGTGGGCTGCCCTGTGCTCATCACCCTCACCGTCACCGGTCGCGTCGACCTCTCGCCGGCCGATCCGTCGGACCAGTGCGTCGCCAACGCGTTCAATGCCCACCAACGACGCGCCACCGGCGCAGGAAGGCGACTCGGCCCTGATGCGGTCGGCGCGGCGCTGGACGAGTTCACCCGGCTGGGCCTCGACGTCGTGGTTCGACCAAGCCCATGGCGGCTCGGCCCTCAGCAAAGCGAGTTGGCGGCGGAGTGGTTCACCGGTTGGCTGGCCGCGGCATGCGAGCAACGACCCGACCTGAGCGCCGTGGCGCCCTTGTACGCTCGACGACGCTTGGCCGAGGGAGCCGCCGGCCGCCTGTCCGTCACTGTGCACCACCAGGACCTGTTGGCGCGGCCGAGATGAGGCTGGTCCCGGTGAGTCCCGAGCCGAGGCCGAACGCGCTCCACTCCGCCAGGCAGTGTTGAATCCTACGCCGGCTGCAGGTCCACATTGCGCACGCGCGAACGTCCTGACCTGCCGCTGTCTGCGAACAGGCCGGCCCACTCGGTGAGTCCGTGGCACTGTCGGCGCGTCGTTCTGGGAGCCGGAATGAAATTCGCGGCCTTCAAATCTCGCAGTCTCAGGAGATGAGCGTCGCGCGCTGTTGGTGGGGTAGCCCGAAGAGCTGGTGCAGTGCTTGCGCGCGCTTGAAGACCAGGTGGGCGTCGTGCTCCCAGGTGATCGCGATGCCGCCGTGCAGCTGGATTGTCTCGGCCGCGACGGCCATGGCGGATTCGGCGCTGTACGACGCCGCGGCGGCGGCCAGCCGGTCGGCGTCGGGTGCGCCGTTGACGTGGGCCTGGATGGCGGCCCAGGCGCCCGCGCGGGACATCTGGACCCGGACCAGCATGTCGGCCATCCGGTGCTTGAGCGCCTGGAAGGAGCCGAGGGGTCGGCCGAACTGCTCGCGCTGCTTGGCGTACTCGACCGTCATGTCCAGGCCGCGCTGGGCGCAGCCGACCTGGAGGGCTGCGGTCGCGAGGGTGCCGACCCGGTGCGTCGTCGTCAGCAACGATGTGGCGTCCAGGGCGATCGGTTCCGCGTGCACGCCGTCGAAGTCGAGCTCGGCGAAGCCGAGGGTCGGGTCCATGCCGGACACGCGCGTGCGGCTCAGGCCCGATGCCGTCGGGTCGACGCTGAACAGCCCGACCCCGTCGTGCGCGGCAGCGACGAGCAGGATCTCGGCGACGTCGCCGTAGAGCACCGGGGAAGCCGACCCTCGGAGAACGCCGTCCTTCCAGGTGACCCCCACTCGTGCGTCGGGAGTGCCGGTGATGCCGGACCAGGCGACCGTGGCGACGGCACCCTCGGCGATGCGGGGGAGCAAGTCGGTCGGTTGTCCTTTCGACAGGCTCAAGGACCGAACTAGCGCCGCGCTGGTGATGAAGGATGCCAGCAGCGGGGACGGCGTGAGTGCGCGGCCGAGCTCCTCGAGCACGACGTGGGTCTCGGCGAGGGTGAAGCCGGCTCCGCCGCGCTCCTCCGGGATGGCCAGGGCGGCGACGCCGATCTGGCCGCAGAGCGTCGCCCATAGGTCGGTGTCGAACCCGGCCGGCTGCTCGATCGCGCGCCGGACCGCCTGGCTGTCGGAGCGTCGGTCGAGCAGGGCGCGCACGGCGCTCGCGAGCTCGGTGTGCTCCCGGGTGGGGACGAGGTCGGTCATCGGGCGTCCAGGAGGTCGGTGAGGAGGCGGTCCCGGTGGAACGCCGTCGTGCCCCACGCCGACTGCAGCGCGCGGATGCGGAGCAGCCAGAGGCTGAGGTCGTACTCGTCGGTGTAGCCGATCGCGCCGTGGACTTGCAGGCCGACGCGGGCAGCGAGGTCGGCCGCTTCTGCGCTCTGGATCTTCGCCGCCGAGACGGAACGCGGCGTCGGGTCGACTGCCGCGCCGAAGACCAGCGGCCGCGCGAAGTCGAGCGCGATCCGCACGTCGGCCAGCTGGTGCTTGATCGCCTGGTACGAGCCGATCTCTCGGCCGAACTGCTTGCGCTGCTTGGCGTAGGCGACCGTGTCGGCCAGAACCCGCTCGCCGAGGCCGAGCAGCTGGGCGGAGGTCGCCAGCGCCGCGAGCTCGAAGGCTGCGTCGAGGTCGCCGTGATCTACCGGGTCGCCAGCATCGACCTCGAACAGGTGACGTGACCCATCGACCGACGCCACCCGGTCGGCAGCCGTTGCTGTGAGCAGCCCGGTGCCGACGACGTAGACCCCGTCGGTGACGTCGGCGTCGAGCGCATACGGCACGTCCGGCGGTGCTGCCACGGTGGCCCGACGCTCGGAGAAATCTTCGTCGGGAAGCGCGATCGGCAGGTACGCCGCCGACTCGACCCAGGGGCCGGGGACGGCGTGACGGCCGAGGGCCTCGAAGGCGACGCACACCTCGACCGGCGTGGCCTCGGTGGCGAGGACGGTCACCCCGAGGTCGGCCAGGCGGGACCACAGCTTCAGGCCGGGCTCGTGGTCGCCGTTGGCCCAAGCCCGGTTCACAGCCGGAGTGTCGGTCTTGGAGAGCAGGTCGTGGAGGGAGCGGGCGAAGCCGGTCTGCTCGTCGGTCAGCACGAACCTCATCCCCGCACCTCCCGAGGGAGGCCGAGGATGCGCTCGGCGACGATGTTCCGCTGGATCTCGTTGGTGCCCGCGTAGATCGGTCCGGACAGGGCGAACAGGTAGCCATCCGTCCATGGCGACGCGACCTCAGCCTCAGGGCCAAGCAGATCGAGCGCGGTCTCGTGGAGGGCGACGTCGAGCTCGCTCCACCAGACCTTGTTCACCGAGCCGGCCGCGCCGATGTCGCCCCCTCCCGAGTCAGCACTGGCGGCGAGCTGGGTGACGGTGCCCCAGGTGTAGAGGCGGTAGGCCTCGGCCCGGACCCACGCGTCGACCACGGACGTCGAGAGCGCCGGGACCGGTGCGTCGGCGTACAGGTCGAGGAGACGGTCGGCGGCGGCACAGAAGCGGCCGGGCGAGCGCAGCGACAACCCGCGCTCGTTGCCCGCGGTGCTCATCGCTACCCGCCAGCCGTCGCCGGGCTCTCCGAGCACGTCGGCATCCGGCACGAAGACGTCGTCGAAGAACAGCTCGGCGAAGCCGGCCTCGCCGTCGAGCTGTGCGATCGGCCGCACCGTCAGGCCGTCGGCGTCCAGGGGGAAGCAGAAGTACGTCAACCCGCGGTGCCGCTCCTGCTCGGGATCGGATCGGAACAGCCCGAACCCCTGATGCGCGTAGGCCGCGCGCGACGACCAGGTCTTCTGCCCGTTCAGCACCCAGCCGCCATCGACGGCCTTGGCGGTCGCACGCAGTGACGCGAGGTCGGAGCCGGCCTCGGGCTCGGACCAGGCCTGAGCCCAGATCCTCTCCCCGGTCGCCATCGACGGCAGCCACCGTTGCTGCTGGTCAGCTGTGCCGTGGTCGAAGATGATCGGCGCGAGCAGGAAGATGCCGTTCTGCGAGACGCGACCGGGAGCACCCGCGCGGTTGTACTCCTCCTCGAAGATCACCCACTCGATGAGAGAGGCGCCGCGGCCGCCGAATTCCTCGGGCCACGAGACCACGGACCACCGCTCATCGGCGAGGCGTCGCTCCCACTCCTGGTGGGCGGCGAATCCCTCGGCGGTGTCCATCGACGGCAACGCCTCCGCCGGGACGTTCGCGGCCAGCCAGGCACGCGCCTCGTCCCGGAAGGCGAGCTCGTCGGGAGTGAAGTCGAGGTTCACCCTTGTTCCCCATCCCCATGTTGTCGAGCCTTCTCGGCCATCGACTTGGCGTCGAGCCCGCCGAGCGAGTCCTCGGACGTCTCGGCGTTGTGGGCGTGCGCGAAGTGGTGCAGGCCGAAGACGGAGTCCATGCCGGCCCGCATGCCCTGCAGATCCTCGGCCTGGTTCACGGCCTTCTTCGTCAGGGCGAGGCCGAAGCGGGGCATCTCCGCTATCCGGCCGGCCAGCGCCAGCA
>NZ_JBOHDT010000132.1:0-3537 GCF_050700635.1 Aeromicrobium sp. | reverse complement strand
AGGTCGGCCCATCGAAGGAAGGGTGTATGGACCATGCGACTCACAGTGATCAGTGCGGTGGTGCTGCTCAGCCTCGCGACCGGTGCCTGCGGTGCGGGCCAGTCGAGTGACAACTGCTTCGAGAAGGGCAAGAGCTTCGAGGGTGAGGCGCGGCTCTACATCGAGCACAACGCGACCGACGAGGACACCGGCTTCCACGGCATGTTCGACCAGGAGGGCCTGTCGGAGGGCTGCATCGTCACCCCCGACGGCACCGAGGTCATGCTCATCAATCCCACGAAGAAGCTCGACGGACTTGGCATCAACCAGTTCTTCTTCGAGTCCCGCGAGCCACCCAACGCCGAGTACTCCATTGCCGACCTCAAGGCGGACTTCCCCGAGGGGCAGTACCGCATCAGCGGCATCGACTACCAGGGCGAGAAGCGGGTGGGGGAGGCGACGTTCACGCACGCCATCCCGACCGAGCCCAACATCACCGCGCCCAAGATCGTGCCCGAGGAGGAAGGCGCGTCGAACACCCTCGATCCGAAGGACGTGATGGTGCGATGGGATCCCGTGACCGAGACGATCGACGGTGAGTCGGTCACCATCAGCGGCTATGAGGTGATCGTCACCAAGGCCGAGCACGAGGACCCGCACGGACTCTCACGACCGGAGTACGACGTCCACGTCGGTCCAGACATGACCGAGCTCTCGGTGCCCGACGAGTTCTTCGAGCCCAAGACCCTCTACGAGCTCGAGGTGCTCGCCCTCGAGGAGTCCGGCAACCAGACCATCAGCGTCGGCTTCTTCACCACCAGCTGAGCTCTGTGCCCCCGGAGATGATCGGGCTAGGGAGTGGGTGAGAAGGGCTCGGTCCCCGGGACCAGCGCCAGACCGGCGATGCCGGAGTTGGCCTGGGCGAACGCCAGCTCCTTGTTCATGTCACCGACCCCGTTGGACCCCGCCAACGGTGCGATCTGGACGGTGGACAAGGTGCCGAGTGCCCGGCCCTGTCCGTCGAGGAAGGCGCTTCCCGAGTCGCCCGGGATGCCGGGAGTCGCGGTGTAGACCGGGTGCGTCCAGCCACCACCGCTGGTGCCGAGGCTGGTTCCGGTCTTGGGTGAGAGCGGCTCGACGCCGGCACGAAGGCTGGAGTTGCCGAAGGAGTAGACCCGCTCTCCGGTGGGTGCGCCGGTGGTGTTGAGACCGGTCGGGCCGCCCCAGTGCGGCAGCGAGGGGTTGACCTTCGCGACGTCGGCGGCGTCGACCTTGACCAGGGCGAAGTCGTTGAAGTCGCAGGCGTTCGCATCAGTGGTGCCGGCCTGCTGCATCGAGAGCCAGGAGCTGTAGACGAGAGTTCCGCCCCCGACCGTCGTGCCCCCGACCGGGGAGCCACCCTCGACGAAGTCGACCTTGGTACCCAGCGGCAGCGAGCCCGCGTCACAGCCGTTCGTGTCGGTCGCCGCCCCAGTGCCTGCGCAGTGCGCGGCGTAGCCGACGTAGGTGTTTCCCGCGGCATCGTCGAACACGAAGTTCGCGGTGCACTGTGCGCCATCGGTGTACATCTGCACGCCGGGGTGGATCTGGGCGGTGTCGGCCGGCGCGTACACGCCGGCGGAGCCCGAGGCCTCGGCCTGCGTGGTCATGGCGGCGACTGCGGCGCCGGCGAGGATGGCGCTGGCGCCCACTGCAACGAGGCTGCGGATCTGGATGGTCTGCATGGGTCCCTTCCCCAGACCTCCACGCGGAAGTCGTCATCTCAAACGACGTATGACCACGAAAGTCACGCGAACGAGAACGCCTCGGGAGGATTCGCACGGTGCGACGGTGGTGATCAGATGGCCGAGAAGGCTGTCTGACCTGCAGTCTTGCCGGGGGCGATCATGCTCGTCGTGGGTTCTCGGAGTTGGCGAGCCGCACGCGCTCGAACGCGTCAGCGATGATTCGTGCTTCCTCGTCGGTGAGGTGTTGAGTCACACGCTGGCGTATGCCGGCGAGATGAATGCGCGCCGCGGTGCGGAAGGTCTTCTCGCCTTGCTTCGTGAGCGTGATCCGCACTGCTCGGCGGTCGGCCGGATCCGGTGCTCGTTGGACCAGTGACCGCTTCTCCAGGCGGTCGACGAGCGACGTCAGTCCGGCCTTGCTCAACACGATCTCGCGGGCCAGCTCGGACATCTGGATCCCTGCATTGCCGGATTCGAAGACATGCAGGAGCACGTCGTACACCTGGATGTCGATGTCGGTCTGCGAGCGAAAGTCATCGTCGAACGCTGCTTTGACGGTCCCGGTGGCCTGCATGACGGCGCGCCAAGCACGACGGCCGACGTCGCTCACATCGCCGCGGTTGCGATCGGGGCCTTGACCCGAACCGGCGATACTGTTAGCGTCCGAATTATTCATTCTCAAACTATCTGTTGTGTGACTATCAGTGATAGGAACATATCACGGGGGATCACCTGGTGGCCGCATCGAGCGAAAGGTGCCGGCGATGGGAACGATCGCAGTCATAGGAGCCAGCGGGAACATCGGCAGCCGAGTGGTCGCGGGTCTGGCATCCGGGGGTCGGCCGGTTCGCGCGATCACGCGCACACCGATTGCGGGACACGACGGCGTCGAGGTGCACGCCGCCGACCTGACGAACATCGACGACGCCGTGGCAGCCCTCGAGGGCGTGTCGGCCGTCTACCTCACGCCCCCCGAGGGCGGTGACGACCCGACGGGGCTGGAGCTGGCGGTCTGCAACAACGTGATCGAGGCGGCAGCCAAGCACGCCGTGGAGCACGTCGTCATGCACACCGCTGTGCGCGCGGATCGCGGCGACACCGGCGCCCGCGTCCTCGACAACAAGACCACGATCGAGCGCGCTCTCGCCGACTCCGGCCTGGGCTACACGATCCTCCGTCCGGCCTGGTTCATGCAGAACCTCTGGGCCGCTCGCGACTACCTCCAGAACGGTGTCGTCAGCTTGCCGTGGCCCGGGGACATGGTGTGGGCCGCGACCGACATCAACGACATCGTGGACGCCGCGATCCGATTCCTCGACCAGGGGCCCGCCAACCGGAGCTTCGACATCCACGTTCCCGGCGGCATCACCGGACATCAGATCGCCACCGCGGCCAGCACGGTGCTCGGGCACGAGGTGACCTATCAGCCGGCGGGTGTCTCGACGCGTGACTACGTCGGGACCTTTCCCTTTTCGGAGCCGCACCGGGAGATGTACGTCGAGCTCTTCGACTACTTCATCTCGACGACCTACCTCGGTGACCCACAGCCGATCACCGAGGCGTTGCCGGGGTTCAGAATCCGCGGTTTAGAGGACTTCCTCCGTCACGAGCTGTTCACTGACAACTGACACACATGACCTCGGGGTCTGGGACAACGAACGAAACCGCATCCACACCAGAAGGAGAACCACCATGTACGTGATGGCCATCAACCACGACGTCGAGGACTACCAGACCTGGAAGAACGTCTTCGACAGCTTCCCGCCCGCCAAGGGCGGCGCCCGCTTCCACCGCCTCAACCGGAACATCGAGAACGACAACAACATCACCA
>NZ_JBOHDT010000131.1:0-4709 GCF_050700635.1 Aeromicrobium sp. | reverse complement strand
CGCCTTCGTACGGCTCGCGGATGCGCCGCACAAGCGGGAGCCACAGCGTGTCGCGTCCCGTCTTCGAGTGCGGCCGGAGCGCGAAGATGACCGTCGACACCGCGAGCGAGACTCGCTGGTCGATCTGGGTGGTCGTGGGGTTCACGTCCGTGCCTCCTCCCGCCTTACTTAGGGTGCGAATGACTCTAAGTGTTGGGATCGACCCTACCCGGGCCTTAAGGTCACGTCAACACTAAGTGGTCAGGAGCTCAACGGCGCACTTCGGCCCAGCCGCACGGTGCAGGCGTTGATCTCTGGTCAGGAGCGTGCAGCCGAGCGCTTCGGCCGCGGCCACGTAGGTTGCGTCGTAGGCGCTGACCGTGTCGCGCAGATCCCAGATGCGATGACGCAGGGGGCGGTGGTGCATACGTTGTATCGGGAGGTCGGCAAGTGCATCGATTGCTTCCAGGGCACGGCGATCGTCCACAAGCCCAATGCGTTTCGCCCGCCGCAGGGCGGAGATGACCTCGACGTCGATCAGCTCGGGCGCAGCCAGCTCGTGTCCGCGAATCCTGTCGCGAGCGGCGCCGCCCTCGTTGCCGTCATCGGCCACAACGAGCAGGACGACGCTCGCATCAACGACCAGCACGGCCGGCGTGGACGGCCTCGACGGCTTCGACGAAGCTGATCGACCCGCCCGACATCATGTCGATACGGTCGAGCACCTCGTCGAGCGTTGGTGCGGATGCCTCTTCGATGAGCTTGGCCAACAGATACTCCTGCAGCGATTGACGCGACCGAGCTGCGCGCTCTCTCAGGACCGCGTGCGTCTCTGGCGGGACGTCCTTGATCTGGATGCTCGGCATGGCGCCAGTATAGCGCTACTGGCGCCAGTCTACATGTTCACGGCAGAACGATCTGGCCGACCGGTCCCGGGTTGTGAGCGATCTCCCAGCGATGGCCGTCGGGGTCGCCGAAGTAACCGGTGTAGCCACCCCACTGGCGCTGCTCACCGTCGGACACCGGGTCGGCGCCGGCCGCTCGCGCGGTGGCCAGCACGGCGTCCACCTCCTCCGGCGACGCGACGTTGTGCGCGATCGTGAACGGCGCGACTCCGTCACCGCGACGGATCGGCCCGACCTCCGCCTCGAACTCGTCCTCGTTCCACAGCGACAGCACGAGGTGTTCGCCGGTCCGGATCATCAGGACCTCCCCCGGCACGTCGAGCTCGGCCTGCCACCCGAGCCCGTCGAGATAGAACTGCCGGGTGGCGTCGAGATCCGCCACGGCGAGGGTCACGAAGCTGATGCGCTGATCCATGCGGGCCAATGTCCCACCGGACGGCGGCACAGCCTTGTCCGATGGCTCGGGCACGATGGTGCCCATGACCGTCACGGTTCGCCGCCTCGATCCCGATGATGCCGAGGTGATGCTAGGCCACTTCCGCGAGGCATTCGGCGCCTTCGACCCGCCGGATCCCCCCGTGCCTCTTCACGCCGAGGGCAAGTACTGGTGGGGAGTCGAGGTGAATGGACACCTGGTGGCGACTGCGCTCGACCGCGCGTACGAGTCCTGGTTCGCTGGCGTCAAGGTTCCTACGGCCGGTATCGGGGCTGTGGCGGTTGCACCCGAACATCGCGGGACCGGACTTGTCGATCCGCTCTTGGATGCGCTGCTCGGCAGCGCGCGCGAGCGAGGCGCCGTCATCTCGACGCTGTTCGCCACCGCGCCGGGCGTCTACCGGCGCCTCGGGTACGAGACCATCACCTCACTCGACCACGTGCGGGTGCCCACCCATGCACTGGCGGTGGGAGGAAGCACCCCGGTGCGCCGAGCTGACGAGAGTGACTCGGCCGGTATCCGAGACGTCCACGAAAGAGCCGCGTCACGACGCAACGGAAGGTTGAGCAGGACCGGTCCGCTATTCGTCAACGCACCCACGTTGCGCGTGGACGGCATCACCGTGGCCGAACGGGACGGCCAGATCTGTGGCTATGCCTCCTGGGACCGCGGTCGCGGCTACGGCGCGGGAGCCGAGCTTCAGGTCCATGACGTCGAGGCCGACGATGTCGATGCCCTTCGCTCGCTTCTGACGACGCTGTCATCTTTCGCCTCGGTGACGCCCGCGACGGTCGTTCGATCGAGCGGCCTGGGTGCTTGGCGTCACCTGGTTCGGACGGACTACGCCGTCCCGGTGACGTCGTCGCCCTACGCGCTAGCAGTGCTGGACCTGGTCGCCCTCGAGCTCTTGCCCTTCGCGGGCGGCGTGACGGCGACGTTGCCGTTCACGGTCGATGGCATCCACCGTGTGCTGGAGGTGAAGGACTGCCGAGGCGTTCTCCACGAGGGCGGCGACGGCGGTCGCGGCCTCAGCGCAGGTGGTCTCGCCCTGACGTTCGCCGGGGCCGAGACGTCCGCCGGACTGCGTTCCGTCGGCCATCTCACCGGTCCCGATGCCGACGACGCCATGTGGGACATGCTCTTCTGCCGCGGCCCCATCCATGTGCACGACTACTTCTGAAAGGCACCATGGACGTCGCCATCGCTCGCTGGCGGTTGCGTAACCAGCACCTCACCGCCCCACATGCCGGATCCGCAGCCGAGGTGGTCGACGCCCTGCTGGCCGTGCAGGCCGAGAACCCGAGTCAGTCCGCCTGGGCGGTGGCCGCCCGCACCAGCTCGCCTGACCCCGCCGACCTGGCCGGCCTGATCGAGTCGGGCGAGGTGGTTCGCACCCACGTGCTGCGCCCCACCTGGCACTACGTGGCGCGCGCCGACATCGACTGGGTGCTCGCGCTGACAGGTCCGCGGATCGACCCGGTCATCGACACCCAGCTGCGGGCAGAACTGACCGATCGCGAGCTCGATCGGCTCACCGCGGCCGTTCTGGACTTTCTCGCCGCGACCCCCGACCGCACTCGTGACGAAGTGGCCGAGGTGGTGCGGGACCGGCTGCCGGCCAAGGCGGAACGGATCACCGGTCACCTGGTGATGGTGCTGATGGCACACCTGGAGCTCGATCGCCTCGTCAGCAGCGGGCGACCGCGGGAGGGCGAGCACACGTACGCGACGTACCGCGACCGGGTCGGCATGCGGGTCGACCCAGACGACTTCGACCGGGAGGAGGCGCTGGCCCGGATCGCCCTGCGCTATTTCACCGGCCATGGGCCGGCGACCGTGAAAGACCTCGCCTACTGGGCCACGCTCACGATCACCGACGTGCGTCGCGGGCTCGCCGCCGTCGAGGATCAGCTGGTCTCCTTCGAGCACGACCGGCGTACCTTCTGGCACGCACCCGGCGAACCTCCGGACCAACCAGGCCAGCCGGCAGGTCACCTCCTGCAGCTGCTCGATGAGTCCTACCGCGGCTACCAGGACTCCCGCTGGGTCCTGGACGCGCGTGGCGTCGTGCCGCGGCAGCGGGAGACCGCGATCGGCATCGCTCTGGTCGACGGGCAGCTGGTCGCCGGCATGAAACGCATCCTCGACCCGTCGCGCGTCCGCTTCGACCTCACACCGCACCGGCAGTTGTCGGCCGCCGAGCGCCGAGCGCTGGAAGGTGCCGCCGCACGATACGGCGAGTTCTTGGATCGACCTGCTGAGATCGGCGGCTGGTGAGAGGCATCCTCAGTGGAAGTCGCGCGACCGGGGACGAGCCGGCACGGCGGGGGCGAGCTGGGGGTAGAGGGTCTCGATGCGCTCGAGCTTGTCGGCCACGAGGTTGACCACGCCGTCCTGGCGCTCGAGCATCCCGCGCACCACGAGGCCGGCCGAGTTGCGCGCCACCCGGCGGTGCCGCTGCCACACCACGTCGAACACCACGACGTTGAGCATGCCGGTCTCGTCCTCGATGTTGAGGAACGTGACTCCCCCGGCGGTGTACGGACGCTGCCGGTGCGTGACCAGGCCGGCGACGCGGACGCGACGGTCCGCCTCGTGCGTGGCGGTGTCGGCCACCGACAGCACGCCCTCGGAGATCATCAGCGCCCGCAGGTGCTCCATCGGGTGCTCGTCGGGTGAGATGCGCGTGGCCCAGAGGTCGGCCAGCGTCTGTTCGACCGGGTTCATGCCCGGCAGCATCGGCGGCGGCGCCTGCACGGCGGTGCCGGCGAGACGGTCGGGTGCGTCGGTGTAGCCCGCGTTCCACAGCGCTTGGCGACGACTGATGCCGAAGCCGTCGAACGCCCCAGCCGTGGCCAGCGCCTCCATCTGCGCGACCGACAGCCCGGTGCGCCGCGCGACGTCGGGCATGTCGGTGAACGGCCTCTCGGCTCGTGCGTCGACGACCCGCGTCGCGTCGGCCTCGCCGATGCCCTGCACCTCGGTGAGGCCGAGCCGCACGGCGAACGCGCCGTCGCGGCGATGCGTCTCGGTGGGGTCGGGTCCGTCCGGATCGAACGGCGGGATCGGCGGCTGCTCGGCGGCCAGGCACACATCGAGTCCGATCGGTCCGCCCGGGATGGGTTCGAGGTCCGCGTGGACGCCGGAGTGGAGGACGTCGGGACGCAGGGTCTTCACACCATGGAGCCGGGCGTCGGCGGTGAGCGACTGCGGCGAGTAGAACCCCATCGGCTGCGAGCGCAGCAGCGCCGCGAGGAACGCCCCCGGGTAGTGCAGCTTGAGCCACGAGCTGGCGTAGACGATCAGGCCGAAGCTGATGGCGTGGCTCTCGGCGAAGCCGAAGTTGGCGAACGCCTGGATGCGGTCGTAGATGTCGTCGGCGAGGTCGC
>NZ_JBOHDT010000130.1:0-13941 GCF_050700635.1 Aeromicrobium sp. | reverse complement strand
ACCGCGTGCCCATGCCGACGCCGGCTGCGCCGTAGGCCAGGGCGGCAGCCAGCCCGCGTCCGTCGAAGAAGCCACCCGCGGCGATGACCGGGATGTCCACGGCGTCGAGGACCGTCGGGAGCAGCAGTGTGGTCGGGACGGAGCCGGTGTGGCCGCCACCCTCGCCACCTTGGATCATCACCGCGTCGGCGCCCCACGACGCGACCTTCACCGCATGCTTGGCCAGGCCGACGCTGGGGATGACGACGATGTCGTGCTCCTTGAGGCGCGCGATCAGCTCCGGCTTGGGCGCGAGCGCGAACGAGGCCACCTTCACGCCGTGCTCGATGACAAGGTCGCACCGGGCCGGGGCATCGGCGGCATCGGCGCGCAGGTTCACCCCAAAAGGAGCATCGGTTCGCTCCTTGACGTCGACGATGGCCCGCTCCATCTCGGGCAGGGTCATCGTGGCCGACGCGAGGATGCCCAGACCGCCGGCGTTGGCGGTGCCACTGACCAGGCTGGGTCCGGAGACCCAGCCCATGCCGGTCTGCACAATCGGGTGACGGACCCCGGTCAGCTCGGTGAGCGGCGTCGGCAGCAGCTGGTCGATCATCGGGCCGGTACCTCCCGCTCGCGCAGGTTCGACGGGTCGAGCAGCTCCCTGATCAGGACCAGCTCTCCGGCCGTCGGCTCGCGGGTCTCGGGGACGTCGCCGTCCGCGTGGATCTCGCAGCCGCTGGCCGCGCGGACGTCCTCGACTAACACACCAGGGTGGACCGAGACGAAGCGCAGGGAGTGGTCGGGCCCGCCGAAGTCGAAGACGCCGAGGTCCGTGACCAGCCGGTGCACGTCGTGGAACCGCGTCGCCGCCGGGCCGGCGGCCTCCGCCCTCGCGTGGCCGACGCCGGAGACGACGTCGACCTGCTCCACCACCACTCGCTCGGAGTGCTTCGGCACCCAGTAGGACGTCCTGTTGTTGACGGTGTTGCCCGGGGCGCCGCGCACGCCGAGCAGCTGACGCTTCGGCCGGTCCCACGGACCGATGGCGGAGATGTTCTGGTTGCCGTGCCGGTCGATCTGGGTGGCGCCCATCATCACGTGCCGCTTGCCGTACGTGATCACGGATTCCAGCACGAGCCGGAACGGCATCCAGCCCTCAGTGACGTCGGCGGTCTGGCCGAGGGGAGGGGTGCCCTTGAGGATCCTGGCCTCGCCGTCGGTCAGCATCAGCTGGGGGTTCGACGTGCTCTTGGCCAGCCGCGCGCCCAGCGTCGGGAGCAGGCCCATCGGGCTGCCCATGATCTCGCCGTCGTCGGCGAAGCAGTCCGCGATCGCGACGGCGCAGTACTCGGCCCGGGTCACGTCAGTCATCGGAGCCCTCCTTGTGGAACGCGGCCACCGCGGCCTGGTAGGCGTCCTCGTCGCCGGAGAGGAACCGCTCGGCGAATGCGGCCCAGTCCTCGGGTGACTTCGCGGCGGTGGCGTAGGCCTTTTGGAACGCCTCGTCCCGTTCGTACGTCGGGGTGCAGGTGGTGAAGTGAGCGCCGTTCGGGGTCTCGACCACGCCCGCGACCATCGTGCGGTTGATCAGCAAGCTCTGCAGCGGTGCGTCGACGGTGAGGCCTGCGGTGTCGATGATCTGCTCGGTTGAGACGTAGGCCTCGCGCGCCGCCATGCAGAACAGGTCGTCGAAGTAGGGGTCGGGGCCGAGGTACTGGGCATTGCCCTGGGTGTCCGCGCGGTTCATGTGCACGAGCGCCACGTCGAGCGTGAGGGCTGGGACGGCGACCAGCTCCTCGCCGTCGTCGTACGGCGACCGGACGCTGCGCAGGTCCGGGTCGTTCTCGAGGACGGCGGACCCGAGCCCGGCGCGCGTCGGCAGGAACGGGACTCGCTGGGCTGCGGCCCGCAGGCCGGTCTGGAACATGCCCTCGTCCCACTCGCGGAACTGCGCAGTGCCCTCCTGGCGGGCCCGGCCGAATTGCGGCTCGAGCGGGATGGAGTCGAGCGTGGCGAACGCAAACGTCACCCGGCTGGCCGTGCTGGCCGCGAGCAGCAGCCCGACGTCCGGGCCGGCGTACGAGACCACGTGCAGATCGGTGAGGTCGCTGCGCAGGATCGCCCGGACCAGAGCCATCGGCTTGCGTCGCGACCCCCACCCGCCGATGCCGACGGTCATCCCGCTCTCGATACGAGCGACCACCTCGTCGATCGTCAGTTCTTTGGACGGCGCCCTCATCGGCCGCTCCGGGCCTGTTTGGTCTGGGCCTTGTCGGTACCAGCGAAGTCATCTCGGAGCTCGTCGCTCACGCCCATCAGGTTGAGCTCCATGGTGAAGCCCTGCTCGAAGCGGTAGCTCCGGTTGACGTCGATCGGGTCGATGCCGTTGAGCGCCTCCTTGGCCGCGCGGGTGACCCTTCCGTCCTTCTCCGCGATCTCGGCAGCCAGACCCAGTGCGAGCTCGTCGAGCTGGTCGCGCGGGACGACGTCGAACACCGAGCCGTGCTGGACCAGGTCGGCGGCCGGGATCGTCCGGGCGGTGAAGAAGAGGGTGCGCATCAGGTGCTGGGGCACCAGCCGCGCCAGGTGCGTGGCCGCGCCGAGCGCGCCCTGGTTGACCTCGGGGACGCCGAAATAGGCGTCGTCGCTGGCGACCACGATGTCCGAATTGCCGGCAAGGCCGACGCCGCCGCCGAGGCAGAAGCCATGCACGGCGGCGATCACTGGGACGGCGCACTCGTAGACGGCTTTGAACGCGGCGTAGCAGCCCTTGTTCGCACCGATGAGGGCGTCGAAACCCGTGGTGTTCTGCATCTCCTTGATGTCCACGCCCGCGTTGAACCCCTTGCCCTCGGCCCGGAGCACGACCACCTTCGTGGCCGCGTCGGCGCCGGCCGCATCCAGGGTGTCGGCCAGGTCGAACCACCCCTGGACAGTGAGCGCGTTGACCGGCGGGTGATCCATCGTGACGACGCGGATGCCGTCGTCGCGGAGCTCGGAAGTGACGCTCATGGCTACCTACCTAACGTTTGCTTGGTAGCATATCAGCATGACTCTGGCCGTGGACCTGTCCGGACGCGTCGCCCTGGTGACCGGCGGCTCCCGTGGGATCGGGCGCGGGATCGCATCCGTGCTGGTCGAGGCGGGGGCCACGGTCGTCACCTGCGGCCGTTCCGAGGCGTCAGAACCGGTGGCGGGCACGGAACCGCGCGTCTGCGACGTGCGGGACGCCTACGCCGTTGAGGCGCTCGTCGCGGGGATCGTCGCCACTCACGGCCGTCTCGACGTGGTGGTGAACAACGCGGGCGGGGCGCCGTACGCACTCGCCGCAGACTCGAGCCCGCGGCTCGACGACAAGATCCTGGGCCTCAACCTTTCCGCGGTGCTGGCCGTCTCGAAGGCAGCCAACGCCGTCATGCAGGGCCAGCCCGACGGCGGTGCCGTCGTGAACATCTCGTCGGTGTCCGCGGCGCGACCGTCGCCGGGCACCGCGTCGTACGGTGCCGCGAAGGCCGGCGTCGACTCCCTGACCCGGACGCTGGCCGTCGAGTGGGCACCCCGGGTGCGGGTCAACAGCGTCGACATCGGCCTGTGCCGCACCGAGCAGACCGCCGACCACTACGGCGACGACGCCACCGTGGCCGCGATCGAGGCCACGATCCCGCTCGGGCGCATGGCCGAGCCGGAGGAGATCGGCCGCGCGGTCGCCTTCCTGGCCTCGGACCTCGCGTCGTACGTCTCCGGGGCCACCCTCGCCTGCCACGGCGGCGGCGAGCCTCCCGTCTTCCTGCACGTCGTCAAGAAGGAGCAGCAGTGAGCATTCTCGAGGGCCGGATCGCGATCGTGACCGGGGCGGGCCGCGGCATCGGGCGAGCGCACGCGCTCGAGCTGGCCCGACAGGGCGCGAAGGTCGTGGTCAACGACTTCGGCGTCTCCCTGGCCGGCGAGTCGGACGCCGAGTCGCCGGCCAACTCGGTCGTGTCCGAGATCGAGGCGCTCGGCGGAGAGGCGGTGGCCAACGGCGCCGACGTCGCCGACTTCGCCCAGGCGGAGGCGATGGTCCAACAGGCGATCGCCTCCTTCGGTGGCCTCGACATCTTGGTCAACAACGCCGGCTTCGTCCGCGACCGGATGCTGGTGAACACCGCCGTAGACGAGTGGGACGCGGTGATCCGGGTGCACCTCAAGGGACACTTCGCGCCGCTACGGCACGCCGGCGCCTACTGGCGGAACGAGTCGAAGGAAGGCCGCCCACGCGGTGCCCGCGTGATCAACACGTCCTCCGGGGCGGGCCTCCAGGGCTCGATCGGACAGACGACGTATTCCGCCGCGAAGGCGGGCATCGCCGGCATGACCCTCGTCGCCGCCGCGGAGCTCGGCCGATACGGCGCCACCGTCAACGCCATCGCCCCAGTCGCCAAGACCCGGATGACCGAGGGCGCGTTCGACACCTCCGCGATGCCGGACCCCGCGGACAATTCGCCCGTAGTTGCCTGGCTGGCCTCGGTCGAGTCCAGTGACGTCACCGGCCGGGTGATCGAGATCGAGGGCGGTCAGATCTGCCTGGAACAGGGCTGGACGCACGGCCCGACGCGCGATGCCGGCCGACGCTGGGAGGCCGACGAGGTCGGATCCGCCCTGCGCGACCTGATCGCGGAGGGCGCTGCCCCGGAGCCGGTCTACGGAAGTCAGACGGTGTAGCCACCGTCGACGTCGAGCTTCTGGCCGGTGACGAATCCGGCCCTGTCCGAGGCCAGGAAGCAGACCGCTTCGGCGATGTCCACAGCAACGCCAAACCGGCGCAATGGGATGTTCGAGCGGGTAATTGAGAGCGCGTCCTCGTCGAGCTCGCCTGATTCGATCAGTCGCGCAGCCATCCCGTCGGTGAGCATCCCCGGCCCCACGGCGTTGACCCGCACCCCGAAGCGCCCTTCCTCGGCCGCGAGTGCGCGCACGAGTGCCTCCACGGCGCCCTTCGGCCCTGCGGAGAGTCCGTCCCGCACCGGGTACCGCGAGGTTGCGGCCGTGGTCACGGCGACGATCGAGCCCTGGACACTCCGAAGCAACGGCAGAGCCGGCTGCGCGATGTTGAAGAAGCCCACTGCGTCCTGGGAGAGCTGCTCGGCGAACTTCGCGGGTGAGACGTTCGAGAGATGCACCATCGGGACGTGCGGCCCGGCCGCGTACGCCAGGGTGTGCAGCCCGCCGTAAGCATCCGCGACGGCCGCCAGTACCGACGCGCAGTCGTCGGACGAGGTCACGTCGAGCGGGTGCACGGAGGACCGCACACCCCACTCGGCAGCCGCGTCGGCGACGGCATGCCCCGCTTTCTCGTTGCTCCGGTAGGTCACCGCGACGTCACAGCCGCGGGACGCCAGCATGCGCGCAATCGCCGCACCGAGGCCACCACTGCCGCCGACCACGAGGGCCGCGCCGGTTGCGTCTGAGAACTCTGTCGAGAGGTCCTGAGTCATGAGGCGCCGACTCTACCGAGTTGCCGGTGGTGCATGGACTTTGCACGCGAGTGGCGGGATGATGTGCGCAGGCGACATCTCGGCAATTGCTGCCGTGCATGTGTCGCAAGGAGTCGTGATGATCGAACGTCTCAAGAAGCCCGGTGGCAACCTCGGCACGCTCAGCCTGATCAGCACCTTCGTCCTCGGACTGATCGGCACCGCCGGTGTGGTGTCGATGCTGGTGAGCCTGGCCAACGGGTCGGACTTCTGGTCCGACGCCCGGAACGACAAGCTCATTGGGTTGGTATTCTTCGCCCTCGTCCTGCTCGGCGCGGTCGGTTTCGTCGTTATGGACCGGTCGCCGTGGCTGGGCGCCACGCTGGCCGTCATCGGTGGTCTCGCGTTGGCGACCGTCGTGTTCTGGATGATCTTCACGACCGTCATTGGGCTCGGCATCGCAGCTGTCGCCGTGATCCGAGCGCGCGCGTTGCACGGTGGAGCCGCACCGGCACCACCCGCGACAGCCTGAGCGGCCGACACCGACGGCGGTTCTCGACCGAACATGGTCGTGCCTCCGCCTGATCCAAACGTTGTCCTCGACACCCGCCTCTGGTAGAACGTGTTCTAGATTTGCGGAGGCGTGATGGGTGACGGGCGATGCCATGAGTGAGGGGTCGGTGATCTCCGGGCAGGCGTGGACGGAGTTCTGCCGCGCGCTGGAGAAGGCCGGCGAGGTCGTGCTGCGCGACAGCGCGCCGAACACACCGCTCGACCGCGCCGAGGGCTACCGATACCTGACCCGCCTGGCCAGGGAGATGCTGTACTCGACCGTCGAGAACGCCGATCCCGACTTCCCCCGCCTGCACGAGTTGGACCGCGTCAAGCTCGGGGCCGACAATCCCGACAACGTGTACCTGTCGGCGAACATCCGGGGCGACCGCACCTACCGGATCACCGGCACGCGCGGCACCATCGCCTACTTCAGCATCGGGTCCAAGGCCAACCGCTACGCCAAGGACGGCACCATGGCCTCCACCGGCGAGCTCGCAGGCCGCGACCTCGTCGTGGACGCCAACGGCACTGTCGAGATCATCGCCAGCGCCACCGAGCACGAGAAGAACTGGCTGCCACTCGCGCCGGACTCCACCGGCCTCGTGGTGCGCCAGACCTACCTCGACCGCACGACCGAGACCCCCGGGACCTGGTACATCGAGCGGGTCGGCGACCCCGTCGAGCGACGGGAGCTGGACCCGGAGTTCCTGGACAAGGCGCTGCAGCGGGCGGCGCTTGCGGTGCACGGCACGGCGGCGACCTTCGCGGACTGGACCGAGATGTTCATGAGCCGCCCCAACGAGCTGGCCGATTTTGGGCAGGACATGTTCCAGCGCGCCGGCGGCGACCCGGAGATCTTCTACCTGCACGGGTACTGGACGCTCGAACCCGGGCAGGCGTGGGTGATCGAGACGGACCTTCCCGACTGTCCGTACTGGAACTTCCAGCTCGACAACTGGTGGATGGAGTCGCTCGACCGCGAGCGTCGGATCACCGTCAACAAGCACACCGCAAACCTCGACGACGGCCGCCTCACGATCGTCGCCGCCGAGCGGGATCCCGGCTGGGGCAACTGGATCGACACCTGTGGCCACCGCAGCGGCACCGCCCTGCTGCGCTGGCTCGGCGCCGAGAAACACCCGATACCGGACTGCCGCGTGATCGACCTGGACGCGCCATGACCATCACCGCGCGCGCCCTGCACCTCGACGGGCTACTCGCCGCCGCCCGCGACAAGACCGGGCTAAGCAACTTCGGCGACGAGTGGTTCGTCGAGCCGTTGCAAGTCCTCACGGCCGCGCTCGCCGACGAGGCCCGGCTGTCCGAGCTGGGGCTGGCCCTGACCCAGCAGCGGCTCACCGCGTTGCTCGCCGACCGGTTGCGGCTGCGCCAGCTGCAGTCGGAGAACCCGGCGATCACCGAGGAGGAGGTGACCGTCGCCGCCGAGATCTGCGGGCTGCCACGCACCGGATCCACGCTGCTTCACCGGCTCCTGGCCTCATCGCAACACGTCACGACGACGCTGTCGTGGGAGACCTCGTACCCGCTGCCGTTCCCCGGCGAGGGGCCGGACGCCGAGCAGCGCAAGCAACGCGCGAAGGACCGGTTCGCGATGTTCCTGGAGATGTCTCCGGACTTCGGCGACATCCACACGATCGAGTGGGACGGGCCGGAGGAGGACGTCATTCTACTCGACCGCACGTTCACCTCGATGAGCTTCGACTCGTTCTACTGGGTCCCGACGTACGGCACCTGGCTCCGAGCCTTCGACGAGGCCCCCGCCTACCGCGAGCTGCGGGAGTGGTTGCAGGTGCTGCAGTGGCAGGACCCGTCGCGGAAGGGCCGGCCGTGGGTGCTGAAGTCGCCGCACCACCTCACGGCCGTCGACACGGTGCTTGACACCTTCCCCGGCTGCAAGATCGTCATGACGCACAGGTCTCCCGCGCAGGCCGTGCCGTCATACGCCTCGATGGTCAGCGCGATCAGCGGGCAGTACAGCGACGACATCGACCCGGTCGCCATCGGGCGCTACTGGCGCGACCGGTTCGTGACGACGCTGCGCGAGTTCGCCGACGTGCGGGCCCGGCGGCCGGACCGGTTCGTGGACGTGCGGTTCCAGGACATGCTGGCTGATCCGGTGGCCGAGGCGGCGCGGGTCACGTCCGAGCTGGGTCTGCCGGCCGACCGGGACGCGTTCGAGGCGTACATGTCCCGAAACCGGGCTGAGAAGCACGGCTCGCACACGTACACCGCAGAGGACTTCGGGTTGTCCGAGGCGGAGCTGGAGCAGGACTTCGCGTTCTATGAGAAGGAGTTGCCATGATCCTCGACGGTGAAGTGGTCGTCGTGTCTGGCGTCGGGGCGGGGCTCGGCGCGAAGCTGGCCGCCCGTGCGGCGGCCGAGGGCGCGAAGGTCGTGATGGCGGCCCGGTCGAGCGAGGTCACGAACCAGGTGGCCAAGGAGATCGCGGCGGCCGGTGGCGAGGCGATCGCGGTGCCGTGCGACGTCAGGAAACCGGAGGACGTCGAACGCGTCGCGGCGACGGCGGTGGAGCGGTTCGGCACGATCACCGGCCTGGTCAACTCGGCGTACTCGCACCCGGGTTTCACCGATCTCCTCGACACCCCGGACAAGCAGCTGCGCCGGTCGATGGACATCATCCTGTTCGGGGCGCTGGAGATGACTCGCGCCGTGGTGCCCCACATGACGGGCGGTGGCTCCATCGTCAACGTCGGCACCATGTCCACCCGCAAGCCTCAACGCGGTGAGGCCGGCTACGCGGTGGCGAAAGCCGCCATGGGTACCGCGACCCAGTATCTGGCGTTGGAGCTCGGCGAAAAGGGGATCCGGGTCAACCAGGCGATTCTGGGCTGGCTGGACGGCCCGGGCGTTCAGTTCTTCCTGAAGATGACCGCCGACGAGCGTGGAGTGTCCGAGCAGGACGTGTACGACGACATCGCGTCACGCAACCCCCTGAACCGGATCCCACCGGACGAGGCCTGTGCCGGAGCCATCTTGTACCTGTTGTCCAGCCTCGCCTCCGAGGTGACTGGCGCGACGATCGACGTCAACGGTGGGGAGTACATGCCGGCATGACGCACCCCAGCACTACCCACATCGTGAGTTCGGTGACGGTGGAGATCGCGGCGTCGGCCGCCTTCGTCTGGGACGTGCTGGTCGACTACCCGAGGTATCCGCAGTGGAACCCGTACACGATCGCCGTCGAGACGAACCTGGAGATCGGCGACCGGATCGACCTCACCCTCCCGAACCCCGACGGGTCGGACGGCACGATGCTCAACCGTGAGTACATCCGGGTCGTCGACCCGCCGCACCACCTGCGTTACGACACTGGCGAGGAGTACCCGGGCCTGCTCGGGGTTCGCGACCAGTACGTCACCAAGCTCGGATCCGACCGCTGCAGCTACCGCACGACAGACACCCTCAGTGGCGAGCTCGCCGACCTGGTCATGGAGATGAACGGCGACTGGATCAAGGCCGGCTTCGACTCAGTGGCCACGGCGCTGAAGGCCCGGGCAGAACAGCTGCTGGCGACGCGCTGACCTCTAGGTCATGACGACGAGTGGTTCAGCGCGGCCGCTTCGAAAGTGAGCCACATGGGTCGTGTCCGTGTGGTCCTGCAGGAAGCAGTAGGTGGACGCTGGCTTGCCCGGGAGGAAGAGCCGTTGCAGGTCGTCGGCCGGCACACAGGCGACCTTGGCGACGTACTGCCGGGCCTGCTCGGCTGTCCACACGCTCCGATGCTCGCCAAGGATGAAGTCGAGAATGCGTACAAGGCTTGAAGTCCAGAGCAACAGACGTCGAAACCTTGGACATCACGCCTAGCGGAGCCGGAGCTTCCGCATCAGCTTCAGGGAGAGTCGGGTCTGCCTTGCGTATGCGTCGTACGTCTGGGTGCCCTGCGGCTCCATGACCTGCTTCTTCAGCACCGCGATGTTCTGTGCGTCGGTGTACTTCAACAACCCCTGGTCGCCGTGGCGAGCGCCGACGCCCGACTGCTTCAGCCCGCCCGAGGGGGTGCCCTTCGAGGCGAACGCCGTGGCGAGGATGTCGTTGATGTTCACGTTGCCCGAGTCGATCCGCCGCGCCACCGACTGTGCGCGCTCCAGGTCCGTGGTCCAGACGCTGGCGTTGAGGCCGTAGCTGGTGTCGTTGGCGAACGCGATCGCCTCGTCCTCGGAACCAAAGCGGTACAGACCCACGACGGGGCCGAAGGTCTCGGTCGAGCCGGCGAGCATCTCCTGGGTGACACCTTCGAGGATGGTCGGCTCGTAGAACGCCGGCCCGAGGTCCGGCCTCGCCTGCCCGCCCGTCAGCACGGTGGCGCCCTTCGCCCGGGCGTCCTCGACGTGGGCGGCCACGCGGTCGCGGTGGTCAACCGAGACCAAGGAGCCGAGGTCGGGCCCGAAGTCATAGCTGGCGCCGATGTTCAAGGCTTCCGTCGCTCCGACGAACTTGTCCCGGAACTCGTCGTAGATCGAGTCGTGGACGTACATCCGCTCGATGTGCATGCAGATCTGGCCGGAGTTCCCGAACCCGCCGAACAGGGCGGCGTGGACGGCCTCGTCCACGTCGGCGTCCTCGAGAACTAGCATCGGGTTCTTCCCGCCGAGCTCCAGGCAGCAGCCGATGAGGTTCTTGCCGGCCAGCTCGCCGATGATCCGGCCGGTGGCGGTCGAGCCGGTGAACATGACGTAGTCGGCGTTCGCCAGCATCGGCTCCCCGACGTCCGGCCCCTCCCCGCAGACGACCTGCACCAGGCCGGGCGGCATTCCCGCCTTCTCCAGCAGCCGCACGCCGAGCAGGGGGGAGAGGGCGGTCTTGTTGTCGGGCTTGAGCACGACACCGTTGCCGGCGATCAGCGCCGGGATGGTGTCGGAGATGCCGGTCGCGAACGGGAAGTTCCACGGAGCGATGATGGCGACGACGCCCTTCGGGCGGCGCACCTCGGTCGAGTGCGAGAGGAACGGCACGGGGCCGGCGTGCTTGCGGTCTTTGAGCAGGGACGGCGCGCGCTTGAGGTAGTGGCTGGTGCCCATCGGCACGTCGCACGACTCCTCGAAAGCCATCCGCCGGTTCTTGCCGCTCTCGGCCTGGATGACGTCGATGATGAGGAGCTGGTTCTTGATCACGAGCGCGTGGAACTTCTTGAGCACCCTGAGCCGCTTCTTCAGCGGCCAGGAGGCCCACACCTGCTGGGCCGCGCGTGCGTCGGCAAACGCTTGCCCGATGTCGGTCTCGGAGGACTGCGGCAGCTCGACCAGCAGGTCTCCGGTGTAGACCTCGGTCAGCTTCCAGGTGTTGCCGGTGGTCCCGGGGACGCGTTGGACCAGGCCCTCGAGGAGCTCCGCGGTCAGGCTTGTCGGTCGTCGTACGGCATTCACAGTCATCCCAGCACCAGCTCCGCGGCCTTGTCCCCGATCATGATGGACGGGGCATTCGTGTTGCCGCCGATGATCGACGGCATGATCGACGCGTCGGCGACCCTGAGGCGGTCGACGCCGTGCACCCGCAGGTCGGGTCCCACGACGGCTCGTTCGTCCGCGCCCATCCGGCAGGTGCCGACGCCGTGGTAGACGGTGGTGGCCCGGTCGAGGAGCTCGGACTTCATGGCGCCTGCGTCGATGGCCGCGCCGGGGTGCAGCTCGGACGTGACGTTGCCGCCGAAGGCCGCCGACCTCATGACCTCCCGGATGATCTCGACACCTTCGAGCAGCACCTGACCGTCCGCAGGGTCGGCAAGGTAGTTCATGTTGATCAGTGGGGCATCCGTAGGTTCCGACGATGCAAGTCGGATCGTGCCGCGGCTGCGCGGATAGATCAGCGTGGACATCACCGTCAGCGCCGGCCGGCGGTCCACCTTGTGCCGGACCGGCGCGTCCTGGTTCGGCGATGGGTATGCCCAGGGGAGCACGTGGATCTGCAGGTCGGGAACATCGGTGGCCTGGGACGTGCGGAGGAACGCCACGGTCTCGAAGACCGAGTTCTCCAGGAACGTGCCACCGCGGGTGAGCTCCCGGGCGAGTCCGCGGGCGAAGTACGTCGGGATGCCCCTGTGCACGGCGTTCGGCATCAGATAGGTGGTCGGCACGAACAGGTGGTCCTGCAGGTTATCGCCCACAGGGAGGTCGGCCACGACCGGGATGCCGTGCTCGGCGAGGTGGGCGGCGGGTCCGACACCGGAGAGCATCAGCAGCTGGGGGGAACCGAACACCCCGGCGGCCAGGATGACCTCCTTACCGGCCCGGACCGTGCGTTGCCTTCCGTGCTTGTCGGTCACCTCGACGCCGGTCGCCCGGCCGTTCTCGATCACCACTCGATTGGCCTGGACCTCGGGCTGGACGTCGAGGGCTGGCCCGGCGCCGGTGAGGTATCCGCGTGAAGCGGAGTACCGGGTGCCCTGGTGGGCGCTCTGCTGGAAGGTGCTCACGCCCTCCTGCTCGGCGGCGTTGTAGTCCTTGAGGATCTTGACGCCCAGGGTGTCCGCGGCTGCCTGCTGGAACTGCAGCGATGCCTCGGTCGGCTGTGTGTGCCGGGTGACCTTGATCGGGCCGCCGGCACCCCGGTAGTCGTCGGCGCCGTCCTCGAAGTCCTCGACGCGTCGGTAGGCGTCGTTCACCGCGTCGGCGTCCCAACCGGAGTTTCCCTCGGCGGCCCAGAAGTCGTAGTTCGCCCGATTGCCGCGCACCCAGAGCAGCCCGTTGATCGCGCTCGAGCCGCCCACCACCTTGCCGCGGGTCTGTGGCACCACCCTGTTGTTCATGTGGCGTTGCGGGGTCGTGGAGTAGCCCCAGTCGACGCGCTTCTTGATCTGGGGAACCGAGTGCATCGGCCCGATCATGCCCGGCTTGGTGACGAGGAAGGAGCCGTCCTTCTTGCCCGCCTCGAGCAGGATCACCGACGCCCCGGACGCCGCGAGACGCGACGCGACCGCGGACCCAGCGCTGCCGGCGCCGACGACGACGTAGTCGGCCTCGTCGCGCACGGCGCTCTTCTCGGTCATGACGGTCCTCTGGTCAGATGCGTTCAATGATGGTGCCTGATGCCTGCGCACCACCGGCGCACATCGAGATAAGAGCCGTGCTCGCGTCCCGGCGCTCGAGCTCGTGCAGGGCGGTCGTCAGCAGTCGGGTACCGGTCGAGCCGACGGGGTGCCCGAGCGCGATCGCGCCGCCGTTCACGTTGATCTTCTCCTCGGGGACGGCGTGCACCTTCGCCCAGGACATCACCACGCCCGCGAACGCCTCGTTCACCTCGCAGAGGTCGATGTCGGCGATGGACATCCCGGTGTCCGCGAGGAGCTTCTCGGTCGCCTGGACCGGCCCGTCGAGGTGGTAGTACGGATCCGCGCCGACCAGACAGGAGGCGACGATCCGGGCCCGGGGTATGAGGCCCAGGGTGGCAGCCAGGTCGGAGTCCATGAGCAGCAGCGCCGACGCGCCGTCGGAGATCTGGGAGGAGGTGCCGGCCGTGTGCGTGCCGCCGTCGAGCACCGGTTTGAGCTCAGCGAGCCGCTCCAGCGAGGTGTCCCGGATTCCCTGGTCGGAGTCGACGACCTGGGTGTCGCCGGTGGGCTGGCCGTCCTCGTCGAGAACCGGTGCCTTGATGGCGAAGATCTCGCGGGCGAAGCGGCCCTCGTCGCGCGCCGTTCGGGCCTTCTCCTGGGACCACAGGCCGAACGCGTCCACCTCGGCTCGGGAGAACCCGCGGTCACGCACGATGCGGTCGGCACCCTCGAACTGGCTCGGCAGGTCGATGGACCAGTCGTCGGGCCGGGGCGAACCGGTGCCGGGCGGGACGTTCGCGCCGAGCTGGAGGCGGGACATCGACTCGATGCCGCAGGCGATGCCGGCCTTGATCTGACCGGCGCCGATCATGGCGTGGACGAGATGGGTGGCCTGTTGTGCCGACGAGCACTGCGCGTCGATCA
>NZ_JBOHDT010000129.1:0-13411 GCF_050700635.1 Aeromicrobium sp. | reverse complement strand
GGACTCCACGAAGCTCGAGGTGGAGGGCGACGCCGCGGCCGACTTCCTCGAGGAGCTGCTCGACATCGCGGACCTCGACGGCGACATCGACATGGACGTCGACGGAGACCGCGCTGCGGTTTCGATCGTGGGCGGCGACTTGCAGCATCTGGTCGGACGCGATGGTGACGTTCTCGAGGCGCTCCAGGAGCTCACTCGGCTCGCGGTCTATCGCGAGACGGGTGAACGGAGCCGTTTGATGCTCGACGTCGATGGCTACCGCGCACAACGTCGGGCGGAGCTGGTCGTCGTTGCTGAGGAAGCGATCGAGAAGGTCCGGGCCAGCGGTGAGTCGGTCCCGTTGGAGCCCATGTCGCCCTTCGAACGCAAGGTCGTGCACGACGCCGTGGCGGACACCGGGCTGATCAGCGAGTCTGAAGGTGTGGACACGAATCGACACGTCGTGGTGCTGCCCGCGTCCGAGTGATCGTGGGCGTTTCACGTGAAACAACGCCGCCTTCGGCTGGCGAGTTGTTCGGCGGTCGGCTTCCGCTCGCGAACCGATATGTCGACTTGTTGGCATCCGAAGGCGTTGCGCGCGGATTGATCGGCCCGCGCGAGGTGCCACGGTTGTGGGACCGGCATTTGCTCAACTGCGGCGTGGTGGTGGTGCGCGTGCCGGAGGGCGCCACGGTCGCCGACGTCGGCTCCGGGGCGGGTCTTCCCGGGATCGTGTGGGCCATCGCCCGTCCGGATCTCGACATCACGTTGATCGAGCCGTTGCTACGTCGGACAGTCTTCCTCGAGGAGGCCGTCGAGGCTCTCGGGCTGTCACGAGTGACCGTCCGCAGATCTCGGGCCGAGGACGTCGAGGCGACCTTCGACGTGGTGACCGCGCGCGCTGTGGCACCTCTCGAGAAGCTCGGAGGGTGGTGTCTCCCCCTCGTCAAACCGGGCGGCTTGTTCCTGGCATTCAAGGGTCGCACCGCGCAGGAAGAAGTAGCCTCGTCCACAGCGGCACTTCACAAGATGGGCGCGACCGATATCGTGGTGTCTTCGTACGGTGACCTGCAGGTTCCGGCGACGGTGGTGGAGGTGACGCGGTGAGTGTGATGGCAGAACTGCGGTGGCGACAGACCCGCCCAGGCAACCCCTCGCCGATGCCCGTCCACCGGTCTGTTTCACGTGAAACACATGATGCCGAAGCACCCTGCAGGGAGGTCACCACATGAGCGCATCCGCCGCCGGCCCTTCGACCGGAACCGCTCCTCCCGCATCCGCCGGAGCCGTCAGCGAGGCGAACGAGGAGGCATTCGACGACGACGCGACACCCTTGGCCTCGGAGGCCCAGGATCACGTCGATCTGGCGCGTCGCGTCCATGCGACCTCGGCTCTGCCCGAGCCGGCACAGACCCGCGTCTTCGTGGTCGCGAACCAGAAGGGCGGAGTGGGAAAGACGACAACCGCCGTGAACGTCGCCGCCGCGTTCGCCATCAAGGGCTTGCGCGTTCTCGTCATCGACCTGGACCCACAGGGCAACGCCTCGACCGCCCTGCGAATCGACCACTCCGAGGGAACGCCCGGCGTCTACGAGGCTCTCGTCGACGCCACCGACCTCGACGAGCTCGTACGACCGGCCCCTGATCTTCCAGGACTGACCGTGCTGCCGGCGTCGATAGACCTCGCCGGGGCGGAGATCGAGCTCGTGTCGTTGGTGGCCCGTGAGACCCGACTCGACAACGCTCTGCAGGGATACCTGGAGGACTGCGAAGACGCCGGCGACCGGATCGACTACGTGCTCATCGACTGCCCACCCTCACTCGGACTGCTCACCGTCAACGCGCTCGTGGCCGGTCGCGAGGTGCTCATCCCGATCCAGTGCGAGTACTACGCGCTCGAAGGACTCGGCCAGCTGGTCCGCAACATCGATCTCGTGAGGCGCCACCTCAATCCGAATCTGGAGATCACCACGATCTTGCTGACGATGCATGACGCACGCACTCGCCTGTCGGCAAACGTGGCCGAAGAGGTGCGCAAGTTCTTCGGCGACAGCGTCCTCCGTACCGCGATTCCGAGGTCGGTCCGCATTTCCGAAGCGCCCAGTTACCAGCAGACCATCCTCACCTACGACCCGACGTCATCGGGAGCGCTGTCCTACCTCGAGGCGGCCCGTGAGATCACCGATACAGCACGAAAGGACGACTGATGACACGACGCGGTCTGGGTCGCGGACTCGAGGCGCTCATCCCCGCGTCACCCGCGGAGGCGGAGGCCAGCGGCCTGCAGGAGATCGACGGTGCCCGGTTCGCGGAGATCCCGCTCACGCAGATCAGCCCCAACCCGCGTCAACCGCGGAAGGCCTTCGACGAGGACGAGATGGGCGAGCTCGTGCACTCCATCCAGGAGGTCGGCCTGCTGCAGCCCGTGATCGTGCGCTCCACAGGACCCGAGGCGTACGAGCTGATCATGGGGGAGCGCCGTTGGCGTGCCACACGTGAAGCAGGACTCGACACGATCGGGGCGATCGTCCGTGAAACGTCCGACGAAGACCTACTGCGCGATGCGCTCCTGGAGAACCTGCACCGTTCTCAGCTGAATCCGCTGGAGGAGGCGTCGGCGTACAAGCAGCTACTCGACGACTTCGGCTGCACGCACGAGGAGTTGGCCGAACGGATCGGAAGATCCCGTCCGCACATCGGCAACACGCTGCGCCTGCTGAAGTTGACGCCGACCGTTCAGCGTCGCGTGGCTGCCGGCGTGTTGTCAGCAGGGCACGCCCGGGCCCTGGTCTCGGTGGTCAACGCCGAGATCCAGGACCGACTCGCACAGCGTGTCGTGGCCGAGGGGCTCTCGGTGCGGGCACTCGAGGAGATCGTCACGGTCGAGCCGGACACCCGGCGACGGCCGGCTCGACGATCAGGAGGCAAGCTCCACTCGCCGAGAGTCGCCGAGCTTGCGGGGCGACTGTCGGACCGGTTCGACACGCGGGTGAAAGTCGACCTCGGACGCAGCAAGGGCAAGATCACCGTCGAGTTCGCGACCGTCGAGGACCTCGAGCGGATCGTCGAGCTCATGGACCCACGCCGGGTTAGACGCTAATCATTGCACTAGTCGATTTGTCGATAAATCGACTTAGTCTCAGTTCAGGCGAACTCGGAGAGCTCGTTGAGGATCGCCGACTTCGGACGGACACCGATGATGGAGCGCACGAGCTCACCCTCGTAGTAGAGGTTCATCGTGGGCAAGCCCGTGACGCGGTACTTGGCCGGTGTGGCCGGATTTGCGTCGGCGTCCATCTTGACGATCGTGAGGGCTTCGCCCTTGTCGGCGGCGATCTCCTTGAGGATCGGTTCGAGCTGACGGCAGGGTCCGCACCAAGCCGCCCAGAAGTCGACGAGCACGGGCCCGTCGGCCTTGAGCACCTTCTCGTCGAAGTCGGCGTCGGTGACGGCGGTGATCTCTGCCATGGTTCTCCTCGGTCGGGTCAGTGCTTCTGATGAGCGAAGCTCAGTGTTCGTTGATGAGTGCGGCGTCAGGTGTGGGTGCACCGGCGTGGTCGAGGTCGGCCAGGAACCGTTCGGCATCGAGCGACGCCGCGCAGCCAGTGCCGGCAGCGGTGACGGCCTGGCGGTAGATGTGGTCGACGAGGTCGCCGGCGGCGAAGACGCCCTGGAGATTGGTGGCGGTGCTGCCGGGTTGCACGAGCACGTAGCCCTCGTCGTCGAGCTCGACCTGACCCTTGAGCAGCTCCGACCGCGGGTCGTGGCCGATCGCGATGAACAAGCCGGTGGCGTCGACGCGGCGCGTCTCGCCGGTGGCGGTGTCGCGCAACGTGATGCCCTCGAGCTTCTCGTCGCCGTGCAGCTCGGCCACCTCGGAGTTCCAGGCGACCTCGATCTTGTCGTTGGCGAACGCACGATGCTGCATGATCTGGGAGGCGCGCAGCTCGTCGCGCCGATGCACGAGCGTGACCTTGGATGCGAACCGGGTCAGGAAGGTCGCCTCCTCGACGGCGGAGTCGCCGCCCCCGACCACGACGATGTTCTGCTCGCGGAAGAAGAAGCCGTCGCAGGTGGCGCACCAGCTGACGCCGTGACCGGAGAGACGATCCTCGCCCTCGATCTCGAGCTTGCGGTAGCCCGAACCCATGGCCAGCACGACCGCAAGAGCGCGGTACGTGGTGCCGTCGGCGAGACTGACCGTCTTGACGTCACCCTCGAGCTGCACCGACTCGACGTCGTCGGAGATCAGCTCGGCGCCGAACCTCTCGGCCTGCGCGCGGAACTTGTCCATGAGCTCGGGACCCATGATGCCGTCGGGGAAGCCGGGGTAGTTCTCGACGTCGGTGGTCGTCATCAGCGCGCCGCCGGCGGTGACCGAGCCTTCGAACACCAGTGGGGCGAGGTTCGCGCGCGCCGCGTAGACGGCCGCCGTGTAGCCCGCGGGCCCGGAGCCGATGATGATCAGGTCGCGGATGTCGTCGCTCATGCCTGTGCTTTCTGACGGGGCTGTGGACTACTGGTGCAACGCAGTCTAAGTCGTGGGAATTCCCGGGACTGTCAGGCACGACCTTGGACAGTGACCTCGCGGATCTCGCCACGGAACCGCTCCGGTTCGACCTCCGGCAGGCTCGTGAGCCACACCACGACGTAGCGGGTGAACAGGCCCGACGGGATGCTCACCGAGGCATCAGTCCCGGCAGCATCGATCGTGGCGATCCTGCGAAGATCCTTGAGACTGCGCGGTTCGGACGCTCCTGGGCTGGACGCGTACACCGACACGTCGGTCGGGCCGCCGGCCAGACGGAGGCGCAGTGAGCTGAGCTCACGGGGCCCGCCGAGATCAAGCACCACGCCGACGCCCGTCTTGAGGCCACCGAGATCCGGGCGGTTGAAGTATGTGTTGGTGAGCCAGCCGGTGCCCGCGTCTCCGTCGACGACCAGCCCGACGAGGTCGGGGTTCTCGGCGGCGTCGTCGCTCTGCGGGTCGAGGTCGTTCACCCCGGCCACCTGCAGCGCCTCGACCGGCGCGGGGGAGTCGACCGGGCCGTTGTCGCCATCACCGCCGGACGTGCGGCTGACGGAAAAAGCGAGCACGGTGGCAAGGAGGAGGACGACGGCCACACCGGCGAGCACGAAGCGCTGATCGCCCCTGGTGGCCCGCATGACCCGCGCCTTGCCGCGCTCGAACGAGGTCGGCGGCGGGGGCTCGTAGGCCTTGGGCCGGCGGCGCGGCGGCGCAAGGCCGGGGGGCGGGCCCTGGGGAACGACGACCGGGTCCATGCGCAGCAGGTCGGGGGAGGACACGCGGGTGAGCGTGGTGGGCCCGTCGGTGCGAAGGGACTCGTCGCCGACGAGCAGGAGCGCCCGGGCGACGTCTTCGGCGGTGGTGATCTTCGGACGGTGATGTGCCGGGGGGTCGCCGAGGATGCGGTCGCAGACGGCGTCGAGCTCGTGCGAGACCCCGGCACGGACCTGTCGTGGTCTGAGCAGACGCCCGTGCTCGGTGGGTGCCGCACGCAGCTGGTCGATGTGCGCACCCGGCCATCGGCTGACGAGACACGCGTAAAGCAGCTTGCCGAGGGCTTCGACGTCGAGCCGCTCATAGGTGAGCAGGTCGTCGAGGGAGTCCTCGTGGCCGGCGGGGGCAAGGGCCGAGGCCACGCCAAGCCCGACGACGCGCACGGCGCCGGACTGCTTGAGCAGTACGTGATGGGGGGTGAGACGCCGGTGGTAGACGCCGCGCTCGTGGGCGTGGGCCACCGCGTCGGCGACCTCCGTCATGACTCGCGCGGCCCGCGGACTCGGCAGCGGTGACTGAGCGAGGAGCTGATCGAGCGGAAAGGCCCGGGCCCACTCGCGGACGACGAGATGCTGTCCGTTGTCGTCCTCGATGAGGTCGAGCACCCGCAGGAACCGGGGATCGGTGACGCTGGTCGAGAGGCGGGCGGCCTCCAGGAAGTGGTCGGCACGCGGATCGGTGCTGGGCAGCATCTCGATGCCGACGTTGCGGTTGAGGATGCTGTCGTTGGCGCGCCAGGTGACTGAGCCGAGCCGTTCGGTGACGAGATCCTGGAGCTCGTATCGGTTGGCGAGGACGTCACCGGACGCCATGGTGCGCCTCTCGCTCATCAACACCCTTTCCGATATCTCTTCCATCGTAGTCGGATGGGCTGACGACCCAAGGGAGCCTCGACTAACGGCGGCGCAGCAGGCTGCGTGCGACGTACGAGAGCTGGTCGAGTCCGAGCAGGAGGGCGGTGCCGACGTATGCGGCCGCGCCCAGGAGTCCCGCCACGACGAGCACGCCGAGAGCCGGGCCGGGCGCGTCCGTGTCGAGCCCTGCGCGATCGAGTGCGGCCACCGCGCCGAGCATCACCGCGGCCGCCACCGCACAGGCGGCGGCGAGCCGTACCGCGAACACCGCGGTCTCCCGGTCGAGGACGGGACCGATGGAGCGCGAGAGCAGGGTCGTCGACAAGGTGGCGCCGACCACGTAGGCCAGGCCGTACGACAGCGCCAGCAGCGCGGCCACGCGGGCCGGGGCGGCGTTGTAGGTGAGCGTATAGGCGGCGGCCACGTTGACGGCGGCAATCACGAGCTGCACGAAGAACGGGGTGCGGGTGTTCTCGTTGGCATAGAAGCCGCGCAGCATCAGGTAGTGCACGGTGAACGCGATCATCGCCGGGGCGAACGCCGCGATGGTGAGCCCGATGACGTCGGCGTTCCCACGGATGCCGCCGTAGGCGATGGCGTTGGCGCCGGTCGGTCCGAGGCAGGCCGCCGCCACCGCCAGCGGCGCGATGATGGCCAGCGCGAGACGGAGAGTGCGTCCGAGCTCGAGGCGCATCCGGTCGTGGCGCCGGTCGGCGGCGAGTGCGGCGAGGGTCGGGATGACGGCCGTGGCCAGCGACACCGTGATGACACCGTGCGGCACCTGGCTGACCAGGAAGCCGATCTCGTACACGGCGGAACCGGCCGCCTTCTCGCCGGACTCCGCACCGGCCAGGGTGCCCCGGGTGCCGAGACGCTGGATGACGATGAACGCGACCTGGTTGGCCAGGATGAACAGGAGGGTCCACGCGCCGAGGCGCAGGGTGTGGCCGAGCCCGACGCCGCGGAAGTCGAACCGGGGACGGAACGCGAAACCGGTCTGGCGTAGGTACGGGATGAGCACCGCGGTCTGCACGGCGACGCCGGCGGTGGAGCCGAGCCCGAGCAGCAGCGCCTGGTCGGTGGTGAAGCCGTCGGTGCCGTTTGAGGTGCCGAACATCGCGAGGTAGAGGCAGAGGACTGCCACGGCGACCAGGTTGTTGGCGATCGGCGCCCACATCATCGGGCCGAAGCGTCCACGTGCGTTGAGCACCTGCCCCATCAGCACGAACGAGCCGTAGAAGAACACCTGCGGCATGCACAGCCACATCAGCAGCTGGGCGGACTCGCGCTGGTTCTCGAATCCGGGGGAGAACAGCTTCTGGTCGAACACGAGGTGCACGAGCCCTGGAACGATCAGGAGGAGGATGACGGTGGCGATCGCGAGCACGAGCAACCCGAGGGTGATGATGCGATGGGCGTAGGCATCGCCCCCGTCGGGGTCCCTCTTCATCGCCCGCACCAGCTGCGGCACCAGGACGACGTTGAAGACACCGCCGGCCACCAAGATGTACAGCGCGTTGGGAATCGTGTTGGCGTTGTTGAAGAGGTCGGCGTCGAGCAGCGTGCCGATCGTGAAGGCGATCAGCAGCATCCGGAAGAAGCCGGTGATGCGGGAGGTCACGGTGCCGAGGGCCATCCAGGCGCTGCTCCTCGCGAGGTCGGGAGTCGCCTCGTCCCGACCCTCAGTCATCGGGGTCCGCCTCCAGCACCGGAGTCGAAGGGGCGCGATCGTCCCGCTTCGGGTGCCCGCGGAAGCGGCGGGCCAGGGCGATGGCGACGAAGGCCGCGGCGAGGCCGATGGCCACCCACAGAGCGGCGCCGACGCGGCTGGACCGCACGTTGAAGACAGCCGGCACCCCGAACGCCTCCCCGTCGCTCGTGATCATGCGAGCGGTGAGCGTCGCCGACGTCTGGCGCCTCATGTCGACGTCGATGGTGAGGGTGTGGCGCTCGCCGGCGGCGACGTCCACGGGCTCGGAGTCCGGCACGCCGAAGGCCGGATTGCTCGATTCGATCTGCACAGACACGCGCACCGGATGGTCCGTGTCGTTGCTGATGGTCACCGGGAAGCTTCCTTCGGAGCTGGAGAGCGTGACCGCGCCGGGACCCTCGATCGTGATGCGGTCGAGGTCGCGCTCGAGGCGACGCGCCACCGCTCGCGCGGTCGCCAGGCCTTCGGCCCGCAGCTCACGCCAGCGCACACCCAGAACCTCGGCGATCCGCTGCGCGCTCTCGGCCTGCACGCCGTCGTTCTCCGGACTGATCCGGCCGAGCAGCTCGGACGTCTCGACGGCGCCGGCGGCGGCGGCGATCTGCCCGTCGCCGATCGGCCGAGACTTGGCCGTTCGGGGCACCGACCCCTCGTACCTTCTGAGCGACTCGTTCATCAGGTCCTCGAGGGTGACGCCGTCGACGAACGAAGCTCCGAACACGTCGTTCAGCTGCGCCTCGGCGGTCGCTGCGCCGGGATTCCATCGTGGGTCGATGATCGCGACGGCGTCTGCACGGGAGCCGGGGTCGGCGCCGGTCTGCAGCGACGCCAGTGCCGCCTCGCCGAGCATGCGCTGGCGCAGCGTGGCGACCGTGGTCTGACCGGGGACGCCGGTGTCGAGCGCGTCGTTGACCAGCAGCGGCATCGGCCCCGACCGTGCTGCGTACTGAACGATCGAGCCATCGCGACGTTCCCAGCCGGGAACCGCGGACGGCGACACGATCACCGGCTTCTCGCCGGTACCGCGCACCGCCGACAGCAGTGGGGCGGTGACGCCCTCATCGGTCGGCCAGGCGACCCGGCGCCCTGTGAGCTGGAACTGCTCGAGGGCCGCGGCTGTCGCCTGCTCGACGACACCGCTGAGCGCCCCGGCCGACGAGGACTGGGTGATGCCGAGGATGTCGGGGCGGTCGTACTCGAGCACCCAGGACGTGTTGTCCCGGGCGAGCCCGATGAGGTCCTCGAGAAACCTCTGGGCGGACTCGCGCTGCCCCGCATGCATGGAGACACCCTTGGGCAGGTTCCGCCCGCGACTCAGGTCGTCGAGCCCGACCAGCAGCGCGGGGTCGATGACGACAGTCGTGCCGTCGGAACGGGTGGAGGCCGCGAGATCGAGCTGGTTGCGCAGCCGACCGTTGGGGGACACCAGCGCGAGGAACGCCTCGGGATCGGCATAGTCACCGTTCGGCTTGCGGCGGTCGGGCATGAGGAACGGCCAGACCAGGCCGGCGGACGCGGTCTCGGGGCTCGAGCCCGCCACGAGTGGGAGGAAGGTCGTGGCCCGGCCGATCGCCGTCGTGTCGCGCGTGCCGTCGACGTCCGTGCCGAGGATCTGGACACCCACCGGGTAGACACCGTCGGCGCCGGAGATGCCGAGCCGCTTGTACGGCACCCGGACCTCGAACTGGGTGGACACGCCCGGCCGCAGATCCCCGAGGTCGTCGATCGACTTGAGGTCGATGATCCGTTCGCCGGTGTACGCGGTGCCGGAGTCGATTGCGTCGTCGACCTGCTTGCGGGTCGTGAACGGGGTGGTCGAGATGACGAGATAGGCCTGTGCGTCCGTCCATGCATGGTCGTCGCGATTGGTGACGGTGCCCGACATCGTGACCGTCGCGCGGTCCTCGAGGGTGCTCGGGGTGAGGCCGGTGATTCGGACGTCGAGGTCGGGTTCGTCGGCGGCCCTTGCGGGCGACGGGAGTGTGGTGAGTAGAGGGAGCACCAGGGTCGCCACGAGCGCGCGCGAGACCACACGGCGACCAGGCCGTGCCTCCCTTCTCCGATCCGGGTGCGCGGGGCGTCGCATCTCGCCTGGCAGCGTTATCGTCAGTCGCCGCACAACACCGGTGCGCCTCCCACCTCTGCCTTGCCAGCCGAGCGCGACACCACGCGCACCTCGAACCGGAAAAGGGAGACGCGGCCTAGAACCCACGCGCTCATGGTAGGCGGGCGCTGCGCCCGTAGAGTGTGTGGTCGTGTCCAACTCGCCCGGCCTGACGCCGCATCAGCGTGAGCGGCTCGACCGGCTGATCGGCTCCGAGCCGGCACTCGTCGAGCTCGGCGAACGTTTCGCCGCGGCCGGGCACGAGCTGTCCGTCGTCGGCGGCCCGGTGCGCGACGCGCTGATGGGCCGGGCCGGCCAGGACTGGGATCTCACCACCGACGCGCGTCCCGAGCAGATGGAGGAGCTGGTCGCCGGCTGGGCCGACGCGATCTGGGACGTCGGCCGCGCGTTCGGCACCATCGCGATGCGCAAGGGCGGCGTGCACATCGAGGTCACGACCTACCGTTCGGACGAGTACGACTTCGCCTCGCGCAAACCTCAGGTCCGCTTCGGCGAGACCCTCGACGGCGACCTCTCCCGACGCGACTTCGCCATCAACGCGATGGCCGTGTGGCTCCCGTCAGGGGATTTCGTTGACCATTTCGACGGGCTCGCCGACCTCCGGGCCGGCGTGGTCCGTACTCCGGTCGCCGCCGGCATCTCCTTCGGCGACGACCCCCTGCGGATGATGCGCGCGGCGCGCTTCGTCGCCCAGCTCGGCTTCACGGCGCATCCCGAGGTCGTCACGGCGATGACTGCGATGGCGGACCGACTCGACATCGTCTCGGCCGAGCGCATCAGGGACGAGCTCGTCAAGCTGCTGTGCTCAGACCATCCGGTCGCCGGACTGAGAATTCTCGTGGAGACGGGGCTCGCGGACCACATGCTGCCTGAGCTGCCCGCCCTCGTGCTGGAGCGCGACGAGCACCACCGGCACAAGGACGTCTACGAGCACTCGCTCACGGTGCTCGAGCAGGCCATCGCACTGGAGGCCCGCCTCGACCCTGGGTCGAACGGTCACGGGGCCGATCTGGTCCTGCGGCTGGCCGCGTTGCTGCACGACATCGGCAAGCCGAGGACCCGGCGTTTCCAAGCCGGTGGAACGGTGACGTTCCACCACCACGACGTCGTCGGCGCGAAGCTGGCGAGGAAGAGGCTCCGAGCCTTGAGATTCGACAACAGCACCGTGGACCGGGTTTCACGACTGGTCGGATTGCATCTGCGGTTCCACGGCTACGGTTCCGGCGAGTGGACCGACTCCGCGGTGCGACGCTACGTGCGCGACGCCGGCGACCAGCTCGAGCGTCTGCACATCCTGACCCGCGCCGACTCCACCACGCGCAACCAGCAGAAGGCAGCGCGACTGCAACGCACCTACGACGAGCTCGAGGAACGCATCGCCGTGCTCGCCGAGAAGGAGCAGCTGGATTCGATGCGGCCCGATCTCGACGGCAACCAGATCATGGATGTCCTCGGCATCGGCCCCGGACGCGAGGTTGGTGATGCCTACCGGTTCCTGCTCGAGCTGCGGATGGACCAAGGCCCGCTGGGCGAGGCCGCCGCCGCAGACGCCCTCAAGACCTGGTGGGCTGACCGCAACGGGTAGCGGGATGGCGAAGGCCGGACCCCCGAGGGATCCGGCCTTCAACGTTGGTGCGGTTCAGCGCACCTCGGTACCGGCAATGAACGCCTCGAGCTTGGTGCGACCGATGTCGTCGGGACGCTGCTCCGGTGGCGACTTCATCAGGTAGGACGAGGCGCTGAGCAGCGCTCCGCCGATGCCGCGGTCCTTGGCGATCTTCGCCGCACGGATGGCGTCGATGATGATGCCGGCCGAGTTGGGTGAGTCCCAGACCTCCAGCTTGTACTCCATGTTGAGTGGCACGTCGCCGAAGGCGCGGCCTTCGAGCCGGACGTACGCCCACTTGCGATCGTCGAGCCACTGCACGTAGTCGCTCGGGCCGATGTGCACGTTCTTGGCGCCGAGGTCGTGCGAGAGGTTGGACGTGACGGCCTGGGTCTTCGAGATCTTCTTGCTCTCGAGGCGGTCGCGCTCGAGCATGTTCTTGAAGTCCATGTTGCCGCCGACGTTCAGCTGGTACGTGCGGTCGAGCACCACGCCGCGGTCCTCGAACAGCTTCGCCAGCACGCGGTGGGTGATGGTGGCGCCGACCTGGCTCTTGATGTCGTCACCGATGATCGGCACGCCGGCGTCCTCAAACTTCTTGGCCCACTCGGGGTCGGAGGCGATGAACACCGGGAGCGCGTTGACGAAGGCCACGCCCGCGTCGATGGCGCACTGCGCGTAGAACTTGTCGGCCTCCTCCGAACCCACCGGCAGGTAGGACACGAGCACGTCGGCCCGGGTGTCCTTGAGCACCTGCACGACGTCGACGGCGGGGAAGTCGGACTCCTCGATGGTCTCGAGGTAGTACTTGCCGAGCCCGTCGAGCGTGTGGCCGCGTTGCACGGTGATGCCCAGGGGTGGCACGTCGGCGAACTTGATGGTGTTGTTCTCGCTCGCGGTGATCGCCTCGGAGAGGTCGAAGCCGACCTTTTTGGCGTCGACGTCGAACGCAGCGACGAACTCGATGTCGTTGACGTGGTACTCGCCGAACTGAACGTGCATCAGACCGGGGACGTTGCCTTGCGGGTCGGCGTCCCGGTAGTACTCGATGCCCTGGATCAGGGACGTGGCGCAGTTGCCAACGCCCACGATGGCTACACGTACGGAACCCATGGGTTCTCCTCCAGTGGTTGTGGTCATTCGCTCGCGCCCTTCTTCTTCTGGCTTCTGTTCTTGCCGGTTGCCTGCTCGTCGTGCGATGTCTGGTAACCCCCAGAGCGCTCACGGTCGATGAGCTCAGAGAGCCAGCGCACCTCGCGCTCGACCGACTCCAGCCCGTGCCGTTGCAGCTCCAGCGTGTAGGAGTCCGCCCGCTCCCGACCGCGTTGGGTCGAGTTCTTGACGTGCTCGAGCCGCTCCTCCAACCGGCTGCGCCGCCCCTCGAGGATGCGCACCCGGGTCGGCGAGGCGGTGCGCGCGAAGAACGCGAACCGCACACCGAAGCTTTCGTCGTCCCACGTGGCCGGCCCCGACTCCTCGAGGGCCTGTGCGAAACGCTCCTTGCCCTCGGCGGTGAGCCGGTAGACGATCCGGTTGCGACGACCGCGGACGGCCTCCGATCCCGGCGTCTTGGCGGACTTGGCCCCCTTCGGGCTGGGTGGATCGGCCACGATGAAGCCGTCCTTGCCCAGTGCCTTGAGGCAGGGGTAGAGCGTGCCGTAGGAGAGCACGCGGCCCCAGCCGAGCAGCACGATGAGCTGCTTGCGCAGCTCGTAGCCGTGCATGGGAGCGTCGTGCAGCAGTCCGAGGACTGCTAGCTCGAGTGCCGCTCCGCGCCGTGTCATGGTGGCCCCATCGTCGAAGGCGTTCCGTCGTGGTGACGAACTGGTATATCG
>NZ_JBOHDT010000128.1:0-20846 GCF_050700635.1 Aeromicrobium sp. | reverse complement strand
CGGCCGGAGTGCTCCGCGGGCGCGCGGAGGACGGCGGGCGCGAGCCCCTCGGCGTGCCGGGGCGCTGCCGGCGGGGATGTGACCTGGCCACGGATGGGGCTCCTCGTCTCGTGCGCGGAGGCTCGCTCGCCGTCCATCTTCTCGCACGGGCATCTCGCACGGGTCGCGCGGCGTGTTCGTCGTGACCGCCGGACGACGACCCGCGTCCGTCAGGTGACCGCATCCGCTCGGACGCGCGGGAAAGGGCTGGCTGAACGCCGGTAGCCTGGGACCTCAACCCCCCGCCTGCCGCCAGCCGGATGGAGCCCCGACCGTGCCCGCCGACCGCATCGACGCCCTCGTCAGCCTCGCCAAGCGTCGGGGCTTCGTGTACCCCTCGTCCGAGATCTACGGCGGCACACGCTCCGCCTGGGACTACGGCCCCCTGGGCGTGGAGCTCAAGGAGAACATCCGGCGGCAGTGGTGGCGCTCCACCGTTCAGGGCCGCGACGACGTGGTCGGCCTGGACTCGTCGGTGATCCTCGCCCGCGACGTGTGGGTCGCCTCGGGCCACGTCGACGCGTTCGTCGACCCGCTGACCGAGTGCCAGTCCTGCCACCGGCGCTTCCGTGCGGACCAGCTCGAGGAGACCTACGAGGCCAAGCACGGCCGCGCGCCGGAAGGCGGCCTGGCCAGCGTCAACTGCCCCTTCTGCGGGGCGAAGGGCTCGTTCACGGAGCCCCGCATGTTCAACGGGCTGCTCAAGACGTACCTCGGCCCGGTCGAGAGCGACGAGGGCCTGCACTACCTGCGTCCGGAGACCGCCCAGGGCATCTTCGTGAACTTCCTGCACGTCATGCAGTCGGCACGCAAGAAGCCCCCGTTCGGCATCGCGCAGACCGGAAAGTCGTTCCGCAACGAGATCACGCCGGGCAACTTCATCTTCCGCACCCGCGAGTTCGAGCAGATGGAGATGGAATTTTTCGTCGAACCCGGTACCGATGAGACATGGCACAGTCATTGGATTGAGGATCGACTGAACTGGTACGTCAATCTCGGCATCGACCCCGACAACCTGCGCCTCTTCGAGCATCCGCAGGACAAGCTGTCGCACTATTCCAAGCGCACGGTCGACATCGAGTACCGCTTCCAGTTCGCCGGCTCGGAGTGGGGCGAGCTCGAGGGCGTCGCCAACCGCACCGACTTCGATCTGTCGACGCACAGCGAGCACTCCGGCCAGGATCTCACCTACTTCGACCAGGCATCGGGCGATCGTTGGACCCCGTACGTCATCGAGCCGGCAGCCGGCGTGAACCGCTCGATGATGGCCTTCCTCGTCGATGCATACACCGAGGACGAGGCGCCGAACACCAAGGGCGGTGTCGACAAGCGCGTGGTGCTGCGCCTCGACCCGCGGCTCGCGCCGGCCAAGGCAGCGGTGCTGCCACTGTCACGCAACGAGAAGCTGTCGCCCGCCGCGCGCGACCTGGCCGCCGAGCTGCGGGGGTTCTGGAACGTCGAGTTCGACGATGCCGGGGCGATCGGCCGCCGGTACCGGCGTCAGGACGAGATCGGTACGCCGTTCTGCATCACCGTCGACTTCGACACCCTCGACGACCAGGCCGTCACGATCCGCGACCGGGACTCCATGAAGCAGGAGCGGATCGCGCTCGCGCAGGTGCGCGAGTGGCTCGCGGCGCGCCTGCCAGGGTGCTGATCCGACGGTGGGCGAGAATCGGGCCGTGAAGGCTGCACACAGGGCGACCGGCATCGTCGCGGCTCTCCTCGTCGTGGCGCTTGCGGGCTGCGGCTCCGACGAGGCCAAGAAACCCGAGCGCACCGACGTGCCCAGGGGGTTCGACGTGCCGGCCGGGGTCACCATCACGAAGGCCGGCTCCACGCTGGAGCTCGGCAAGCCTGCCAGCGTCGTCTACCAAATCGATGAGCAGGCCGCCAGCGCCATCACCGTCGTGGTGAACAAGGTGGACAAGGGCAGCATCAAGAAGGACTTCGCCTTCTTCTCGCTCGATGACGAGGCGAAGGCGTCGACGCCGTACTACGTTCGGCTGAACGTTCTCAACGAGGGTCCGAGCGGGCTGGGCCGCGTGCGCCTACCGGTGCTCGCGCACACCCGGTCCAACAAGGTGTTCCCGCCGAGCGAGCTCGTCGGCACGTTCAAGCCATGTCGCAACCCCGCCCTTCCGAAGAGCTTCCTGAAGGGGAAGGACGCGGACCTGTGCCTCATCTTCCTGCTGCCGAAAGGCGAGAAGCTGCAGAGCATCGACCTGCGGACCGGCACCGAAGCCGACGCCATTCACTGGAAACCTTGACGCAGATTTGTCGCGTTCGGGGGTTGCATTCTGCCGCGTCAGGACGACGATGGGGGTACCCCTACTGAGAGGTAACTCGTCGTGAGCACCGATCCCCGCCCAGAAACGAGCACTGAGACCGGAACGGAACGCGCCCAGGTGAGTGAGCGCGAGTCGCGCGAGCTGGCCGAGGCCGCGCGCGACATCGCGTACACCAGGCCCAGCTTTGCCAAGGAGCTCTATCTCGGGAAGTTCGACCTGCCTCTGATCCACCCCCACCCACGCGGCGAAGGAGCGGCGGTGGCCGAGGGAGACGAGTTCATCTCCAAGCTGGAGGAGTTCTGCCGCAGCCTCGACGGCCTCCTGATCGAGCGCGAGTCGAAGATCCCCGACGAGTACGTGAAAGGACTCAGCGATCTCGGTGTCTTCGGGATGAAGATCCCGAAGGAGTACGGCGGCCTGGGCCTGTCGATGCTGCACTACGGCCGCGCGCTGATGCTGGTCGGATCGGTGCACCCGTCGATGGGTGCGCTCGTGTCGGCGCACAACTCGATCGGCGTCCCCGAGCCGGTCAAGATGTTCGGCACGGACGAGCAGAAGCAGGAGTACCTCACCCGTTGCGCCGATGGAGCCGTCACGGCCTTCCTTCTCACCGAGGCGGACGTCGGTTCCGACCCGGCTCGCATGGGCTCGACGGCCCGGCTGAGCGACGACGGCAAGGAGTACGTCCTCGACGGGGTGAAGCTCTGGACCACCAACGGGGTGATCGCCGAGCTCGTGGTCGTGATGGCCACCGTGCCGAAGCATGAGAACGGTCGCGGCGGCATCTCCGCCTTCGTCGTCGAGACCTCGTCACCGGGTGTCACGGTGGAGAATCGCAACGACTTCATGGGCCTCAAGGGCATCGAGAACGGGGTGACCCGCTTCAACCAGGTCCGCGTGCCGGTCGAGAACCGGCTCGGCAAGGAGGGCGAAGGACTCAAGATCGCCCTCACGACGCTCAACGTCGGGCGGCTGTCGATTCCCGCGATGTGTGCAGGGGCAGGCAAGTGGTCCCTCAAGATCGCTCGTGAGTGGTCGGCCGAGCGAGTCCAATGGGGCCGCCCGGTGGGCAAGCACGAGGCGGTCGGCACCAAGATCGCCTTCCTCGCCGCCACCACGTTCGCGCTGGAGGCGGTGTTCGAGCTTTCCGCCGAGCTCGCCGACGCCGGCTCGAAGGACATCCGCATCGAGGCCGCACTTGCCAAGCTGTGGTCGAGTGAGATGGCCAGCACGATCGCCGACGAGCTGGTTCAGATCCGCGGTGGCCGCGGCTTCGAGACCGCCGACTCCCTGGCGGCTCGCGGCGAGCGCGCCGTGGGTGCCGAGCAGCTCGTGCGTGACATGCGAATCAACCGGATCTTCGAGGGTTCCACCGAGATCATGCAGCTGATCATCGCTCGCGAGGCCGTGGACGCCCACCTGAAGGCCGCGGGTGCGCTGGCCGACAACGATGCCGACGCCAAGGCGAAGGCCAGGGCGGCCGTCGGCGCGAGCGGGTTCTACGCCAAGTGGCTCCCGAAGCTCGTGGCGGGCAAGGGTCAGGTGCCGGGGTCCTACGACGAGTTCGGTTCGCTCGCGAGGCACCTGAGATACGTCGAACGCCGGTCCCGCAAGGTCGCCCGGCAGACGTTCTACGCGATGGGTCGCTGGCAGGCCAAGATGGAGTACAAGCAGGTGTTCCTGGGCCGGATCGTCAACATCGGGGCGGAGCTGTTCGCCATCGCCGCGTCCTGCACACGCGCGGAGATGATCCGCAAGGAGGATCCGGAGCGTGGCAAGGCCGCGTACGAGCTGGCCGAGGCGTTCTGCGCGCAGTCACGCATCCGCGTCGAGGAGCTGTTCGACCGGCTCTGGACGAACACCGACGACGTCGACCGCGCCCTGACCGACAAGGTCCTCGAAGGCGGATACACCTGGCTGGAGGCCGGGGTCATCGACCAGTCGGAAGGCACCGGGCCATGGATCGCCACCTGGGAACCGGGAGAGTCGAAAACCGCCAACGTCCATCGCTCCTACCGCTGAGGCGGGTGATCCACGATGGCTGGTGAGTTGTCCTTCTTCGAGCTCGGCGTGGAAGACGTCGAGCGAGGGCGAGCCTTCTACGAGGCGCTGTTCGGATGGCGCTTCGAGCCGGGTCCGTCCGGTGCCGGGTTCGTCATCACCGCGCCCGGCACACCCGGAGGGATGCACGGAGGCGACGCGGGCGCCGGCCCGTACGTGTTCTTCGCCGTCGACGACATCGACGCGGCGGTGAACCGGGTACGCGAGCTCGGTGGAACGGTCGATGAAGCCGACGTCGAAGGCGATGAGGACCAGCAGAGCAGGTTCGGTCGATTCAGGATCTGCCACGACGACCAAGGCTCCCACTTCGGCCTCCACCAACCGCCGCCCTGAGTCCGGTCGGGCCGGCGCCTGCGAGACTGGGAACCATGGCTGTCGTGCCACCCCCGCTGAGACTCGGCGACCTGGAGGTCGCCGTGCCGGTCGTGCTCGCGCCGATGGCGGGTGTCACGAACGTCGCCTTCCGCCAGCTCTGCGCCGAGCAGGGCGCCGGTCTGTACGTCTGCGAGATGATCACCTCGCGCGGATTGGTCGAGGGTGATCGCACCAGCCTGCAGATGCTGACGTTCGCCGACAACGAGAGCGTGCGCTCGGTCCAGCTCTACGGCATCGACCCCAGCTACATCGCCAAGGCGGTCGAGATCCTCTGCGGTGAGCACGGGGTCGGCCATGTCGACCTCAACTTCGGCTGTCCAGTCCCCAAGGTGACGCGCAAGGGCGGGGGAGCGGCGCTGCCCTGGAAGTCGACGCTGCTCGGCGAGATCCTCACCGCGGCCGTCGATGCTGCGGAGCCGTACGGGGTGCCGGTCACGATGAAGACCCGCAAGGGCATCGACGACGACCACCTGACCTATCTCGAAGCAGGGCGCCTCGCCCAGGATGCCGGGTGTGCCGCGATCGGCCTGCACGGACGCACAGCCGCACAGCACTACTCAGGGCGAGCCGACTGGGAGGCCATCGCTGCGCTCAAGGCTGCGGTCGACATCCCGGTGCTCGGCAACGGTGACATCTGGGAGGCCGCCGACACCCTGCGCATGGTCGAGGAGACCGGCTGCGACGGCGTGATCGTGGGCCGCGGCTGTCTCGGTCGCCCATGGCTGTTCCGCGACCTCGCGGCAGCCTTCTCGGGCGAGCGGGTGCAGGCACTACCTGCGCTTGGCGAGGTCGCAGCCGTCATGCGCCGGCATGCGGAGCTGTTGGGCGATCACCTGGGCGAGGAGCGCGGCTGCGTCGAGTTCCGCAAGCACGTCGCGTGGTACCTCAAGGGGTTCGCGGCCGGGCCGGTCGTGCGCTCACGTCTCGGCTCGGTGTCGTCGTACGCCGCGCTGGACGAGCTGCTCTCGTTGCTGGATCCGGCGGAGCCGTACCCGGTCGACCAGCTCGGAACCCCGCGCGGCCGGCAGGGCACCCCGAAGACCGTCAGGCTGCCGGACGGATGGCTCAGTTCGCGCGAGCTGATCGCCCCGCTCGCCGCCGGCGCCGAGGACGCCACGAGCGGCGGCTGACGACGAGATGGCTTGACTGCGATCTGTAGCGTTCGGGGCATGAGGCGTGTGCTGGTCACCATGAGCGTCGCGGTCGTCCTTCTCGCAGGTTGCCAGTTCGCCCCCGACAATCTCGACCATTCCAAGGACCTCGCCCACATCCACGGTCTAGGTGTCGATCCGGCCGACGGCGGGTTGTATGCAGCCAGCCACAACGGGCTCTTCAAGGTCACGGGGAAGGGCGAGCCGAAGCAAGTCGCCGGTCGGACGCAGGACTTCATGGGTTTCACCGTCGTCGGTCCCCGTCACTTCCTCGGCAGTGGCCACCCCGGTGAGGGAGACGAGGAACAGCCGCCGAACCTCGGCCTGATCGAGAGCACTGACGCCGGGGAGACCTGGACGTCGCTGTCGTTGTCCGGCAAGGCGGACTTCCATGCGATGGAGGCGAAGCATGACCAGGTGTACGGGTTCGACAGCCAGACCGGGCAGATCATGGTCAGTGACGACAAGAAGTCCTGGGACGAAAGGGCGGTTTTGCCATCGGCTGACATCGCGGTGTCACCGGGCGATGCCGACGAGATTCTCGCAACCACGGAGCAGGGCGTGCAACGCAGCACCGACGGTGCCAAGAACTTCTCGACGGTTGCCGGGTCACCGACGTTGATCTTCATCGACTGGGTCAGTGCCGACCGGCTCGTCGGTGTCGCCCCGGACGGCGCGGTGCATGTCAGCGACGACGGCGCGACGTCCTGGTCGAAGGGCGGCGCCGTGGCCGGGGAACCGGAGGCGATCCTCGCACATGGCACGGCCGACGTGTACGTCGCCACAGGCAGCGCGATATACCGTTCCACCGATGACGGGGCAAGCTTCACCGTGTTCCAACGGCTGTGAAGACTCCTCAAGTCCGGGCATGACGCGCTCGCGAGAGCTGGTCGAAGGCCATGCGCTGCGCGTCGTGGGCGTCGAGGTTGCGGCCGTCGGCGTCGACGGGGCCCTTGGGAGTGTGCACCTCGACCGTCGCGAGGCCGAGACGACGCTGCCACGGTCCCTGACGCAGCTCGACCGACTGGGTGCGAGCGTGCGGCACGACATCGGTGGTGCGCTCGAGCCATCCGGATCGCGCGACGAAGGCGACGTCGTCGGTGCCCACCCATCGGTACCGCCAGCCGACAGGCGCGAACGGCCACGCCCGCCGGGGAACCGCGACCTTCTCGACCTGCGTCGGACGGGCGCCTGGCACGAGCTGATCGACGACTACGGCAGCCAATGCCGGGTCCGCGATCGGCAGGAGGGTCGAGCTGATGTCGGAGGAGTCGTCACCGCCTTGAGAGGCGTAACCGGCCACGTCGACCTCCAGGCGTTGCCAGCCCAGCCGGCGCCAGACGTACGGCTCCTCGACGGCAACACCCTGGACCCGAGCGAACGGGATGCTCTGCGACGAGCGGGAGAGCAGCCCTCGCTCGATGCGCAGGCCCGTGGCACTCCGGCTGAGGGTGAAGTCCCACTGCATCAGCACGCGTTTGCCGACGATCTGGGAGAGCCAGATCGCGAGCGGCACGACGCCGCCGAGGAACGCGATCACCTGGTCGAACCACAGCGCTGCGGCCAGCAGGGCGACGGTGCCGATCGACGCCAGCAGGAAGTCGAGCGAGAGGAGCGTGCCGATCACGACACGACTCGGAGAGACCCGCGTGATGATCTCCAGCTCCCCGTCCGTGTCGGCGGCGAGCTCCTCGACCGCTTGACCGTGGGCCCGCCCGAGCAGGATCCGGCGGAGCGTCCGGGCGTCGTCGAGCGGTAGGTATCGCAGTGAGGACCTGGAGTTGCCTCCGCCGGCCATCTCGATCCGCAGCTCGGCGAGCCCGACGACCCGTGCGAGGAGCGGCTCGGCGATGTCGACGCTCTGGATGCGCTCGTACGGGATGCGTCGTGACTGCTTCTGCAGGACGCCGCTGTTGATGCGCAGCTCGGTGCCGTCGATGACGAACCGCGTGAACCACCACGACAGGTAGCCGAACGCGACACCGACCACCAGTCCGCCGCCCACCCGGAGCAGCGCCTCGATCCAGAGCGGCGGCCCCTCGCCGTCGTTGCCAGTGAACATCTGCACCAGCAGCGCAAAAACCGCCGCGCCGGCCCACAGGGCACCCTGGACGAGCCCGGTCAACGGGTGAGTGCGACTACCGACGACCTCCGCCCGCTCGGTCTCGTCCTGGTCGGTCAGAGGCTCAGAGTCCGGCACCGTGCGACTCCCCGAGCTCGGTGAGGCGGTTGCGCAGCCGGGTGGCCTCGTCGGCCGGCAGGCCGGGGATCGTGGCAGCGGTCTCGGTGCTCGCGGTGTGCAGCGTGACGCTGGCGATGCCGAACGCCCGGTCGATCGGACCCGCCTGCACGTCGACGAACTGCATGCGCCCGTAAGGCACCGCGACGAGGCGCCGGAACATGACGCCGCCGGTGACCAGCAGGTCCTGCTCGTCCTCCGCGTACCCCCAGCTCGCGGTGTTGCGTGCCGCCCAGAACCAGGTCCACGCTGCAAGGGCAAGCGCACCGACCGCGACGACGGCGACCAGGGGTGTCAGCCACCCTGGCCCGGCCCGCGTGATTGCCAGCGTCGCGGTGACGACAGCGACCAGCACCAGCAGCGGGATACGCAGGATGCGACGGACCTTCGTGAGCGCGGGTGAGACTCGCTGCCACGGCGCGCCGGGCGGGGCGAACAGGTCTGACGTCACCTGCTCGACCCTACCCGCGCGCCGGGACCCTCAGCCGGACGACGGAGTGGTGTCCGCGCCCTTGCGCCCTCCGGTGTCCTGACTCGTGCCAGTGCTCATGTCCTGGTCGATCAGCATGGTCATGGCGTTATTGTCGTCGTCCTCGTCCTCGCGTCCCGGTGTCCTGAGGTTCCACCAGCGGATGACGGCCCGGAACAGGAAGTAGTAGACGACCGCGTAGATCAGCCCGATCACGATCAGCAGCTCCGGCTTCGTGGCGATGTTCCAGTTGAGGATGAAGTCGAACATCCCGGCGGAGAACCCGAATCCGTGGTGGATGTCGAGTGCGTTGGTCAAGGCGATCGACGTCCCGGTGAGCAACGCGTGAAGGACGTACAGCGGGAACGCGACGAACATGAACGAGAACTCGAGCGGCTCGGTGACGCCGGTCAGGAAGCTCGTCAGGGCGGCGCCGATCATGATGCCGCCGACGGCCTTCTTGTGCGCGGGCCGCGCCTCGTGCCAGATCGCCAGCGCGGCGGCGGGGAGCGCGAACATCATGATCGGGAAGAACCCGGTCATGAAGTCGCCGGCCGTTGGGTCGCCCGCGAGGAACCGCGGGATGTCGCCGGTGACGGTCTCGCCGGCCGCGTTCTTGAACTCGCCGAACAGGAACCACGGCCCCGAGTTGAGGATGTGGTGCAGGCCGAGCGGGATCAGCAGCCGGTTGGCCGTTCCGTACACGAAGCCGCCGATGACGCTGTTAGCGGCGATCCAGTCGGACAGGTTGGTCAGGCCGGCGTCGAATGCGGGGTAGACGAGGCCCATCAGCACGGCGAGGATGATCGCCGCGACGGCGGTGATCATGGGCACGAAGCGACGGCCGCCGAAGAACGCCAGGTAGTCGGGCAGCTTGATGCGGTAGTACCGCTGCCACAGCAGGCCCGAGACGACACCGATGACGATGCCGCCGAGCACGCCGTAGTTGATGAGCTCCTGCTCGGCGCCTTCCGCCGGTGGGTCGAGGACGAACGGGCTCATGGCGTCGCCGACGTTCTTGAACACGAGATAGCCGACGACGGCGGCCAGAGCCGTCGATCCGTCGGCCTTCTTGGCCATGCCGATCGCGACACCGACGGCGAACAGGAGCGGCAGGCTGGTGAACAGCGCGCCGCCCGCAGCGCCGATGACGGCGGCGACCTTCTCCCAGCCGAGACCGTCGGCTCCGAGCAGGTCGGGCTGGCCGAGTCTCAGCAGCAGCGCGGCAGCGGGCAGAGCCGCGATCGGCAGCATCAGGCTGCGGCCGAACTTCTGGACCGTCGCGAGACCAGGCAGGCCTCTGCGTCCGGTCGATGCGGTCGTGGTCATCGTGTTCTCCCTCATGGGTTGGTGGTGTGTCAATGCATCGACGGCCCACGGCGCAGGCTCATCGACAGCTGGTACCGATCACCGCGATAGCGGCTCACGGTGCGCTCGACCGGCCGTTCCGAGGAGGAGGCGACGCGGTCGAACACGAACAGGGGCGCGCCGGCGGGTGTGTCGAGGAGCCGGGCGTGGGCGCGGTCGGCACGCTCGGTCCAGACGGTCTGCTCGGCGCCGGTGATGACGACGCCGTAGCTGCTCTCGAGAATCGCGTAGAGCGACGACTCGAGGTTCTCGGCGCCGAGGTCGGGGAAGTGGGACTCGGGGTACCAGCTCGTCTCCGCCGCCATCGGTTCGTCGTCGGCGAGGCGGAGGCGCTCGATCCTCCACACGGACGCGGCGGGCGCGAGGTCGAGACCCTTCGCCACGATCTCGTCGGCCGGCTCGGTCGCGCAGGAGATCAGCCGCGTCGTGGGGCGGTGTCCGCGGCGGCGCATGTCCTGGGTGAAGGACGCGAGGTGCAGCTGGCTCTCGACGCGCGGGCGCGTGACGACCGTTCCCTTCCCCGGGATCTTCGCCAGGCGTCCATCGGAGACGAGGCCGGAGATCGCGGCCCGAACCGTCGCCCGGCTGACGCCGTGGTGGACCATCAGCTCGCGCTCGGACGGGATCATCGCGCCGGGGGAGAGCTCGTCCTCGATCGCCGCGAGCAGCGCCTGGCGCAGCTGCACGTGCTTCGGGACGGGTCCGTCGACCAGCATGTCACCCTCTCGACGCGCCGTCTGAGCGCTGGTACGCTCCGGTACGTACCAGTGAGGATGCACCGCTGTTCCAGCCGTGTCAACCCTCCTGACCGCCCGGAAGGAGAGCGCCGCATGAGCGAGACCGTCATTCGCGCTCGCCAGGTCGTCGGCCTGCCCGACGACGGCAACGGCCCGGGTTGGGTGCAGGTCCGGGACGGCCGCATCGCCGGCGCCGGCCGCGGCGCACCGCCCCGACCGGCCGACGTAGAGCTCGACGGCGTGCTCGCTCCGGGCCTCATCGACGCCCAGATCAACGGCGCGTTCGCGGTCGACTTCGCAGAGGCGGGCACGGCTGAGGTGCGGCGGACGGCCGAGCTGATGCTCTCCACCGGCGTCACCTCGATGGTGCCGACGTTCATCACCTCTCCCGTCGACGAGCTCGTGGCTCAGGTGTGGCGCTACGACCAGGCGCGCGTCGCCAGCAACGAGAGGGGCCGGGCCACGCGAATGCTGCCCGCCCACGTCGAGGGACCGTTCCTGTCGCCTCGCCGCCGGGGCGCGCATCGCGAGGAGTGCCTCATCGACCCGACGCCGCAGGCACTGGCGCCGCTGCTCGCCATCGCCGACCGGATCTCGTACGTCACCCTCGCGCCTGAACGCGCCGGAGCCGTCCAGGCCATCGTCGATCTCATCGCCGCGGGAGTGCGGGTCTCGATCGGGCACAGCGACGCCGATGACGCCGCGGTGCGTGCTGCGGCCGATGCCGGCGCATCGATGGTCACCCACCTCTACAACGCGCAGCGCCCGCTGCACCACCGTGATCCCGGGGTGGTGGGTGCGGCTCTCACGGACTCACGGCTCACCCTCGGCCTCATCTCCGACGGTTACCACGTCGAACCGACCGCCATCCGGCTGGCGTTCTCGGCGGCGCCGAAGCGCGTCATGCTCGTCACCGACGCCGTCGCCGCGCTCGGCATGCCACCGGGCACATCGATGCTGGGGGGTCAGGAGATCGTCGTCTCGGCCGGCAGGCCGCCACTACGCGCGGATGGCACGATCGCCGGCGCGGACGTCCCGCTCGACGCCTGCCTCGGACATGCGTCAGCCGCGGGCGTCGATCTCGTCGACGTCGTCCGCGCCGCCACCCGAACCCCAGCTGATGCGCTGGGCTGCTCCGATCGCGGACGGCTCGAGCCCGGCGCGCTCGCGGACCTCGTCCTCCTCGGCAGTGACGACCTGCGTGCCCGGGCCACCTGGCTCGGTGGCGAGCTGGTCTGGAACGCGGACAACGTCCGTGAGGAGATGGCTCTGTGACCACCGAGACCACAGCGACCCAGATGGCCCGGGAGATCGCCGAGCAGCCGGAGGCCCTGCGCGCGACGCTCGACGCACTGCTCCCACGCCGCGGCGAGATCCGCGACCGTCTTGCCGGCCGGCGCAGCGTCCTGTTCGCCGCCCGGGGCTCGAGCGACAACGCCGCGATCTACGGCCGCTACCTGCTCGAGACGCATGCGGGTGTCCTGGGCGGTCTCGTGTCGCCCAGTGTGGCCACGCACTATCGCGGCCGCCTCGACCTGTCCGACGCCGTCGTCGTCGGCGTCTCCCAGTCGGGACGCACGAGCGAGATCGTCGAGACCCTCGCATGGGCGCGCAGCTGTGGCGCCCTCACCGTGGCTGTCACCAACGACGCGGGCTCGGAGCTCGCGACCTCGGCCGACCTCGCGCTGACGACCAACGCCGGCACCGAGCTCGCGGTGCCGGCCACGAAGAGCTATCTCACCCAGGTCGCCGCCATGACGGTCCTGGGTACCGCTCTCGGGCCCGACGACGCGGCCCTCGACGCCGCCCTGGTTGACGTACCCGATCGGGTCGCCGCCGTCCTGGCCGACGCGGATCGTCTCGACCCGGTCGTCGAGCAGCTCTCCCGAGGCGCCAGCATCGTTACCGGCCGCGGTCTCATGATGGGAACCGCGCTCGAGGTCGCCCTCAAGCTCGAGGAGACCTGTGCGCGTCCGGTGCGCGGATACTCCTACGCCGACCTGCGCCACGGCCCCATCTCTGCCGTCCAGGAAGGCGTCACCGCCGTCCTCGTCGGGGCCGCCGACGGGCCTGTGCACGACGCCATGATCGAGCTGGCCGACGACCTTCGTACGCGCGGCGCCATCACCGTGGCCGTGGGCGGATCGCCCGAGCTCGCCGCCGCGTGCGACCTCGGCACCGGCCCACTCGACGTCACCGAACGGCTCGCCCCGCTCGTGGCCGTCGTGCCCATGCAGATCGTCATCGAGCGACTCGCCCGCCACCTCGGGCTCGATCCCGACGAGCCCCGCGGGCTCTCCAAGATCACCCGCACCGACATCCCCACCCAGGAGGACACATGAGCAAGCCGGACAAGGCACAGCAGATCGTCGACGGGCTCGGCGGACTCGGCAACATCGTCGAGGTCGAGCCTTGCATCACCCGGCTCCGTACCGAGGTCGAGGACCCGTCGCTCGTCGACCAGGCCGCGCTCAAGGCGGCCGGCGCCTACGGCGTCGTGGTGTCGGGCAACGTCGTGCAGGTCGTCGTCGGTCCTGAGGCCGACACGATTGCCAGCGACATCGAGGACATGGAGTGACGGACCTGCCCGACGTGGTCGCGCCGGTGCCGGGACGTGTGGTCGGCCTGGCCGACGTCCCCGACCCGGTCTTCGCACAGCAGGTCGTCGGCTCCGGCGTCGCAATCGATCCCGATCGCGCGCCGGGAACCGCCGTAGCGCCGGTCGCGGGTCGCCTCCTCAAGCTGCACCCGCACGCGTTCATCGTGCTGACGGCGTCCGGCAAGGGCGTGCTGGTGCACCTGGGCATCGACACCGTGCAGCTCGATGGAAAGGGTTTCGACCTGCTCGCGTCCGAGGGCGACGAGGTCGCTGCCGGAGATCCGGTGGTGCGCTGGGACCCGGCCGCGGTCGAGACCAGTGGACGATCCCCGATCGTGCCGGTCGTGGTCATGGACACCGCGGCCGACACCGTCTCGACCTCGGTGGTCGGCAGTAGCGTCGACGTCGGTGATCGGCTCTTCTGACGCACAAATCGGTGTTGACCCGACGACGTCGCCGGTGGGACACTGGGAGACGCAGTCGTCACTGCAACTCCCCACCGTGTACCGGAGGACATCCATGGCCAAGGCTCTCATTGGTTTCGTCGGAGGTCCCACCCCCGACCAGCTCCGTGAGACGGCCCGTCTGCGTCAGCGCATCACCGACCTCGAGTCGGAGGTGCTTCGCCTGAAGATCGAGAACGACGGTCTGCTGAAGACCCTCTCTGAGCGCGTCGACCACGTCACGGCCGACAGTCTCCTCGAACCTCTCGCCCACTGACCCGGATCGACCGCAACACCGGTCCTGAGCTTGTCGCCAGGACCGACTCGACAGGCGGTTCCTGAGCCTGCGGAAGGGCACGACGGCCGATTCACCGTGCAGCGGCACCTCCGCAAGATCGGCCACGCCGTCCTCTAGGGTGACTGGAGGCATTCCTGTTGCCGTCGTCGAGGAGATCTAGGTGTACCTCAAGAGCCTCACGCTCCGTGGGTTCAAGTCGTTCGCCTCCTCCACGACCCTCCAGCTCGAGCCCGGCATCACCTGCGTCGTCGGGCCGAACGGGTCCGGCAAGTCCAACGTCGTCGACGCCTTGTCGTGGGTCATGGGTGAGCAGGGTGCCAAGTCCTTGCGTGGCGGCAAGATGGAGGACGTCATCTTCGCCGGTACCGCCGGTCGTCCGCCTCTCGGCCGGGCCGAGGTCGTCCTCACCATCGACAACGCCGATGGCGCTCTGCCCATCGAGTACTCTGAGGTCACGATCTCGCGCACGATGTTCCGCAACGGCGGTTCGGAGTACGCCATCAACGGCACGTCGTGCCGTCTGCTCGACGTCCAGGAGCTGCTGAGCGACTCCGGCATCGGTCGCGAGATGCACGTCATCGTCGGGCAGGGCCAGCTCGACTCCATCCTGCGAGCTACGCCGGAAGAACGCCGCGGTTTCATCGAGGAGGCCGCCGGCGTCCTCAAGCACCGCAAGCGCAAGGAAAAGGCACTGCGCAAGCTCGACGCCACGCAGGGCAACCTCACCCGACTCCAGGACGTTCTCACCGAGCTGCGCCGCCAGCTCAAACCACTCGGCCGACAGGCCGAGGTCGCCCGCAGGGCCTCCGTCATCCAGGCCGACGCCCGCGACGCGCGTGCACGACTCCTCGCCGACGACGTCGTCGCCGCGCGCTCGGTCATCGCCGAGGAGCTCGCCGACGAGACCTCGCTCAAGGAGCGCCGCGCGGCGGTCGAGCAGGCGGTCGCCGCGGCACGTGCCGCCGAGACCGACCTCGAGGAGCAGCTCAGTACCGACTCGCCGCGGCTCTCCGCCGCCCAGGAGACCTGGTACGGGCTCTCGAGCCTGCGCGAGCGCCTGCGTGGCACCGCGGGGCTGGCCACCGAGCGGATCCGACTGGCCAGCGTCGAGGGCGACGAACGACGCCTCGGACGTGACCCCGAGGAGCTCGAGGCCGAGGCCCGGCGCGTCCAGGAGGAGCACGACCGCATGGCCGCCTCGGTCGGCGAGGCCGCCGCATCCCTGGAGCAGAAGGTCAAGCTCCGCAACGACGCCGAGGCCGCGCACAACACCGAGGAACGACGTATCGCCGGTCTGCTGCGTGCAGCAGCCGACCAGCGCGAGGGACTGGCCCGTCTGCACGGCCAGGTCAACGCCATCAAGAGCCGAGCGGCGGCAGCGGACGACGAGATCGCGCGTCTCACCGCGGCCCGAGACGAGGCTGATCGTCGTGCTTCGGAGGCCCACCACGTCTTCTCCGTCCAGGAGAACGAGATCGCCGGGCTCAACGCCAGCGAGTCCGGCCTGGACGCCGAGCTGGAGTCGGCCGAGTCGGCACTGGGAGCTGTCGACGACCGCCTCGCCGGCCTCGGCCGCGACATCCACGCAGCGGAGCGACGTCAGGCCGGGCTGTCAGCGCGCAAGGAGGCACTCGAGCTGGGAGCGGCTCGGCGCGACGGCGCCGGCGCACTGCTGGCCGCCACCGACGAGCTCAGCGGTCTCCTCGGCTCAGTCGCCGCGCTGCTGACCGTGCGGGCCGGGTACGAGACGTCCATCGCCGCCGCCCTCGGGTCCGCCGCCGACGCGGTCGCCGTCGACCATCTCGACACCGCCGTCTCGGCCATGCAGAAGCTCAAGTCCGAGGACCTCGGGCGGGCCGGTCTCCTGCTCGGTTCCGCCGATGTCGATGCGGGCCACGATGTCGACGACTCCGACTGGCCCGGGCTCCCCGACTTCGCCACCTACGCGATCGACGTCGTCGACGGACCGGCGTCCCTGCACGGCGCCCTGCGGAGGATGCTGTTCAAGGTCGCCGTCGTCGATGACATCGAGCAGGCACGGCTCCTGGTCGCCCAGGCCTCCGACGTCACCGCGGTCACTCGCGAGGGCGACGTCCTGGGGGCGCACTTCGCCGCCGGTGGATCGGTGTCGACGACGAGCCTCATCGAGGTCAGGGCCGCCATCGAGCAGGCCGACGGTGATCTCGCCGACGCGGCCCACGCCGTCGAGTCACTGCGCTTTGAGCAGCAGCGTGCCGAGACGGCGCGCGCCGACGCGCACGAACGAGTTGAGGCCGCACTCGGGCGGCTGCACGAGTCGGACGCCGAGATGGCGGCCGTCGCCGAAAATCTCGGCCACCTCGGCTCCACGGCTCGCGCGGCGCGCGGTGAGTCGGAGCGTCTGTCCGCGACGATCAGCGAGGCGCAGGCGGCCCATGACCGTGACCTGTCCGGCCTGGCCGAGCTCGAGGACCGGCTCGAGCGGGCTGAGTCGGCGCCCGACGAGGAGCCCGACACCACTGATCTCGAGGCACTTGCAGAACGCGGCACGGAGGCCCGTCGCGCCGAGACCGAAGCCCGCCTGGCCCTGCGCACCAACGAGGAGCGTGCGCGGGCGCTGGAGGGTCAGGCCACGGCTCTGCTCGAGTCCGCGGCCACCGAGCGCGAGGAGCGCGTCCGTGCCCGTGAGCGTCGCGAGCGTCAGCGTCGTGAGGCCGAGGCCGCGCGAGCCGTCATCGCCGTCGGCGACCTTGTGCTCGCTCGACTCGAGACGTCCATCGCGCAGGCGGCCCGACGTCGCGCCGAGATCGAGTCGTCGCGCGCAGGACGCGAGGAGTCGCTGCGCGAGGTACGCCTCCGGTTGCGCGACCTCGCCACCGAGCTCGGCGGACTCACCGACTCCGTGCACAAGGACGAGATGGCCCGGGCCGAGCTGCGTCTGCGGATGGAGGCGCTGGAGGCGCGAGCCCTGGAGGAGCTCGGTCTCGAGGTCGATGCCCTGGTCGCCGAGTACGGACCCGACCAGCTCGTCCCTCCCGTCGAGGTCCAGGCCGAGGATGACGTCGAGACTCCGCAGGCTCCCGAGCCAAAGCCTTATGACCGGGACGAGCAGACGAAGCGGCTCCGCTCCGCCGAACGCTCGCTCGCGATGCTCGGCAAGGTGAACCCGCTCGCGCTGGAGGAATTCACCGCGCTCGAGGAACGCCACCAGTTCCTCTCTGAACAGCTCGACGACCTGCGCAAGACCCGGCAGGACCTCCTCGAGATCGTCGACGACGTCGACGCCAGGGTCGAAGAGGTCTTCACCGAGGCGTGGTACGACGTCGCCGCCGAGTTCGAGGACCTCTTCTCGCGCCTCTTCCCGGGCGGCGAGGGTCGCCTGATCCTCACCGATCCGCAGAACATGCTCACCACCGGCATCGATGTTGAGGCCCGGCCTCCCGGCAAGAAGGTCAAGCGGTTGTCGCTGCTGTCCGGCGGCGAACGGGCCCTCGTGGCGGTCACGTTCCTGGTCGCGCTGTTCAAGGCCCGGCCCAGCCCGTTCTACATCCTCGACGAGGTCGAGGCAGCGCTCGACGACACCAACCTCGGACGTCTGCTGGAGATCTACGAGGAGCTGCGCGACAACTCCCAGCTCGTCATCATCACCCACCAGAAGCGCACGATGGAGGTCGCCGACGCCCTCTACGGGGTCTCCATGCGTGGCGACGGCATGTCCGCCGTCATCAGCCAGCGGCTGCGTGAGGACGCGAGCGCGTGACCCTCTCCCACTACCCGGCGACCTACACGATCACGACCCGCTGGGAGGACGAGGACGTGTACGGGCACATCAACAACGTCGTCTACTACTCCTTCTTCGACACCGCCGTGAACGGCTACCTGATCGACACCACGGGCCTCGACATCCGACAGCTCGACACCTACGGCATCGTCGCCGAGACCGGTTGCCAGTTCATGCGGGAGCTGCGGTTCCCCGGCGACGTCGAGGTCGGCCTCAAGGTCACCAAGCTCGGCACGTCGAGCGTCGTCTACGAGATCGCGCTGTTCCAGGGTGACGACGACGAACCGGCCGCCGTCGGCCGCTTTGTGCACGTGTACGTCTCCGGCACCGATCGGGCGGTCACGCCGATCCCCGACGTCATCCGCACCGTGCTCGAACCGCTCACCGCCGACCCTGCATAGGGTGGACGCGTGAGCCTGCTGATCATCTCCATCTCCATCGCCGTTGCCGTCATCTTCCTGGGCGGTGGTATCGCGTTCGTCGTGGCCCGTGGCCGCCGCGAGGTGCCCCCGACCGACGTCCTCGATGCGATCACCGAGGAGGAGATCGAGCACCCGGAGCATCCGGAGCCGCACCTGGAGGATGAGTCGGATGCGGCTGCGCCGACCACGACGATCGAGCGTCCCGAGGCCGTGCAAGGTCGTCTGGTCCGCCTGCGTTCCCGCCTGGCCCGTTCGCAGGGATCGCTGGGCAAGGGCCTGCTCGCGGTCCTCGGCCGTGCTGACCTCGACGACGCCGCGTGGGAGGAGCTCGAGGACACCCTGCTCGCCGCCGACGTGGGCGTCGGACCCACCACCGAGCTCGTGGAGGCGCTTCGCACCCGTGTCCGGGTCGAAGGCATCGACGACCCCGAGCAGGCCAAGGTCGTGCTCCGCGATGAGCTCGTCGGTCTCGTCGGTCCCGAGCTGGACCGCACGATGGCGTCCGTAGGCAGCGACGGCAAGCCTGGTGTGGTGCTCGTCGTGGGCGTGAACGGCACCGGAAAGACCACCACAGTCGGGCGACTGGCCCGCGTTCTCGTCGCCGACGGCCGGACCGTCGTGCTCGGCGCCGCGGACACGTTCCGCGCGGCCGCCGCCGACCAGCTACAGACGTGGGGTGAACGGGTCGGCGTCCACACCGTCCGCGGTCCGGAGGGCGGCGACCCGGCCAGCGTCGGCTTCGAGGCCGTCCAACGGGGGATCGCCGACGGCACCGACGTCGTGCTGGTCGACACCGCCGGTCGCCTGCACACGAAGGCCGGGCTGATGGACGAGCTCGGCAAGGTCAAACGGGTCATCGAGAAGCAGGCGCCTGTCACCGAGGTGCTGCTCGTCATCGACGCCACCACCGGCCAGAACGGCCTCACCCAGGCGCGGGTCTTCGGCGAGGTCGTCGACGTCACGGGCATCGTCCTCACCAAGCTCGACGGCACCGCCAAGGGCGGCATCGTCGTTGCCGTGCAGCGCGAGCTCGGCGTGCCGGTGAAGTTCGTCGGGCTCGGCGAAGGGGCCGACGACCTCGCCCCCTTCGACGCCGAGGAGTTCGTCGACGCGCTTCTGGCCTGAGCGGCGTGTAACACGCTGTTTACCTGTGGTCCGCATTCGTGACGCGACTGCAACATTCGAGAGCCGGAACCGAAACCCGCCCGCACCAGTGTGATCTCCGAAGCGGCGCGACCCCCCATCCGAGGAGTACTGCGCCTCAGCTCTCGAAAACCGGAGGTTTCATGGATACCGGCGATACTGCATGGATCTTGGCCAGCTCGGCTCTGGTCCTGCTCATGACGCCAGGTCTCGCGTTCTTCTACGGAGGCATGGTGCGCGCCAAGAGCGTGCTCAACATGATGATGATGAGCTTCATCGCTCTGGCCATCGTGCCGGTGCTGTGGGTGCTCTACGGCTACTCCTTCTCGTTCAGCCCGGGCGGCAACCGCTGGCTGGGCGGCTTCGAGCGCCTCGGCCTCAACAACATCACCGCTGAGACGGCCTACGGAACTCTGCCTGAGTACGTGTTCGTCGCCTTCCAGCTGATGTTCGCGATCATCACCGTCGCGCTGATCAGCGGCGCCATCGCCGATCGCGCCAAGTTCTCGGCCTGGTCGGTCTTCGTCGTCATCTGGATGACGCTCGTCTACTTCCCGGTCGCGCACTGGGTGTTCGACTTCGGCGACAACGGTGGCTGGATCGCCACCAAGCTGGAGGCCTTCGACTTCGCTGGCGGTACGGCGGTGCACATCAACGCCGGTGCGGCGGGACTCGCCCTCGCACTGGTGCTCGGCAAGCGGGTCGGCTGGAAGCGCGATCCGATGCGCCCGCACAACCTGCCGTTCGTACTGCTCGGCGCCGGACTGCTCTGGTTCGGCTGGTTCGGCTTCAACGCCGGCTCGGCCGTGGGCTCGAACGGTCTCGCCGGTCTCGCCTTCGTGAACACGGCGGTCGCCACGGCGGCCGCGATCATCGGCTGGCTCGTCGTCGAGGTCGTCAAGGAAGGCAAGGGCACGTCGCTCGGCGGCGCCTCGGGTGCAGTGGCCGGTCTGGTCGCGATCACCCCGGCCTGCGGCACCCTCTCGCCGGTCGGCTCGATCGCGCTCGGTCTCGTCGCGGGTGCGATCTGCGCCTGGGCAGTCGGCTTGAAGTTCAGGTTCGGGCTGGACGACTCGCTCGATGTGGTGGGCATCCACCTCGTCGGTGGTCTCGTCGGCACGCTCCTCATCGGCCTGCTCGCCACGAAGACCAACGCCGGCGGTGTGGACGCGGCCGGTCTCCTCTACGGAGGCGACCTCGGCCAGCTGGGCAAGCAGGCCGTCGCGGCCTTCGCGGTCCTCGGCTACTCGTTCGTCCTCACGTACGTCATCGGCAAGCTGATCGACGTGACCATCGGGTTCCGGGTCGACGAGGAGACCGAGGTCTCCGGCATCGACCAGGCCGAGCACCTCGAGACCGCGTACGACTACGCCGGTTCCGGCGGATCCACCATGAAGACGGGAGTCTGAGATGAAGCTCGTGACAGCGGTCATCAAGCCGCACAAGTGGGA
>NZ_JBOHDT010000127.1:0-3442 GCF_050700635.1 Aeromicrobium sp. | reverse complement strand
ATCGACGTCGTGGCCACCGACCACGCGCCGCACCCGATGGAGGACAAGGAGTGCGAGTGGTCGGCGGCGGCGTTCGGCATGCTCGGGCTCGAGACGGCGCTCTCGGTCGTGCAGCAGACCATGATCGATCCCGGCCTGCTCACCTGGGCCGGGGTGGCCGAGCGGATGTCATCGCGTCCGGCCGAGATCGGCCGGGTGGCCGGACAGGGACGGCCGATCGCGGTTGGCGAGCCCGCCAACCTCGTGCTCCTCGACCCGAGCGCGACGCGCCTCATCGATGCCGCCGACGTGGCCTCGCTGTCCCGCAACACGCCGTACGCGGGCCGCACCGTGCCCGGACGTGTCAGGGCCACGTTCCTGCGCGGCCGCGCGACCGTGTTCGACGGCGCCCTGCAGGGAGTGATGGCATGACGGCCCTGCTCGTGCTCGAGGACGGACGCACGTTCCAGGGGGAGGCGTACGGTGCCGTCGGCACCGCGATCGCGGAGGTCGTCTTCGCCACCGGCATGACCGGCTACCAGGAGACCCTCACCGACCCGTCGTACCGCGGGCAGATCGTGGTCATGACCGCCCCGCACGTCGGCAACACCGGCGCCAACGACGAGGACTTCGAGTCGCGCCGGGTCTGGGTCGACGGCTATGTCGTGCGCGACCCGGCCCGCGTCTCCAGCAACTGGCGGTCGCAGCGCTCGCTCGACGACCTCCTCGTCGAGCAGGGCGTCGTGGGCATCAGCGGCATCGACACCCGCGCTTTGACCCGGCACCTGCGCGAGCGCGGCTCGATGCGGGCGGCCGTCAGCTCGGAGACGTCGGACGTCGACGAGCTGCTGTCCCGGGTCAACGCGGCACCGGAGATGGTCGGCTCCAACTTCCTCGCCGACGTCACGACGAGCGAGACGTACGTCGTCCCGGCGATCGGCGAGAAGCGGTTCACCGTGGCGGCGATCGACCTGGGCATCAAGGGCATGACGCCGCGTCGGATGGCCGAGCGCGGCATCGAGGTCCACGTCATGCCCGCCACGGCAACCCTCGACGACGTGCTGGCGGTGCAACCGGACGGCGTGTTCATGTCCAACGGGCCGGGCGACCCGGCCACGGCCGACCACGCCGTCGAGGTGCTGCAGGGCGTGCTCGGTCGCAAGATCCCTTACTTCGGGATCTGCCTCGGCAACCAGGTCTTCGGCCGGGCGCTCGGCCGCGGTACGTACAAGCTCGTCTACGGGCACCGTGGCATCAACCAGCCCGTTCAGGACCGCACCACCGGGAAGGTCGAGATCACCGCACACAACCACGGATTCGCGGTCGACGCGCCGATCGAGGCCACGTTCGACACGCCGTTCGGACCGGCACGAGTGACGCACGTCTGCCTCAACGACGACGTCGTCGAAGGACTGGCACTGCTGGAGCAGCCGGCCTTCAGCGTCCAGTACCACCCCGAGGCCGCAGCCGGTCCGCACGACGCCGCCTACCTGTTCGACCGCTTCACGGACCTCATGGTTTCGACAGGCTCAACCAGCGGGGTGGGGAATGCCTAGGCGTGAGGACATTTCCTCGATCCTCGTGATCGGCTCCGGGCCGATCGTCATCGGCCAGGCCTGCGAGTTCGACTACTCCGGCACCCAGGCGTGCCGCGTGCTGCGCGACGAGGGCATCCGCGTGGTGCTGGCCAACTCCAACCCGGCGACGATCATGACCGACCCCGAGTTCGCCGACGCCACCTACGTCGAGCCGATCACGCCGGAGTTCGTCGAGAAGGTCATCGCCAAGGAGCGTCCGGACGCCCTGCTGGCGACGCTCGGTGGCCAGACGGCGCTCAACACGGCCATCCGCCTGGCCGAGGACGGCGTGCTCGAGCGGTACGGCGTCGAGCTGATCGGGGCCTCCATCGACGCGATCGAGAAGGGCGAGAACCGCGAGTCGTTCAAGACCGTCGTCGAGAGCCTGCCGACCGCGTGGGGTGCCGAGGTCGCCCATTCGGTCATCTGCCACTCGATGGACGACTGTCTCGCGGCCGTGAAGGACCTCGGCTACCCGGTGGTCGTGCGACCGTCGTTCACCATGGGCGGCTCGGGCAGCGGGCTCGCCTACGACGAGGACGACCTGAACCGCATCGCCGGGTCGGGCCTCGCGCTCAGCCCCACCACCGAAGTGCTCCTGGAGGAGTCGATCCTCGGCTGGAAGGAGTACGAGCTCGAAGTCATGCGCGACACCGCCGACAACGTCGTGATCGTCTGCTCGATCGAGAACCTCGACCCGATGGGCGTCCACACGGGCGACTCTGTGACCGTGGCGCCGCAGATGACGCTCTCGGACGAGGCGTACCAGGAGCTCCGAGACGCCGCGGCGGCAATCGTCCGCGCCGTCGGAGTCGAGACGGGAGGTGCGAACATCCAGTTCGCGCGGGACCGGGAGACCGGCGCGCTGCGCGTGATCGAGATGAACCCCCGCGTGTCCCGCTCCTCCGCCCTCGCGTCAAAGGCGACGGGCTACCCGATCGCAAAGGTTGCCGCGAAGCTCGCAGCCGGCTACACGCTGGACGAGATCCCGAACGACCTGACCGGGACGACGCCGGCGAGCTTCGAGCCCACGCTCGACTACGTGGTCGTCAAGTTCCCGCGCTTCTCGTTCGAGAAGTTCCCCGGCGCGGAGCGGACGCTCGGGACTCAGATGAAGTCGGTCGGCGAGGCGATGGGGATCGGCCGCTCGTTCAGCGAGGCGTTCTTGAAGGCACAGCGGGCGCGCGAGCTCGACGACGGGTGGGAGCCGCGCAACCTCCACCCGTGGTTCGAAGGGGAGCTCGAGGCGGCGCGAGGGACTTTGTCTTGCGTCATCTCGGTCGACTCGCTCGTTTCGGACGACTGGAACCGACTGAAGAGAGCGGGGTGGTCGGACGCGGCGATCGCCGCGCAGTGCAACACAAGCGAGGAGCTCGTGCGGGCGAAGCGGCGGGAGTGGGGCGTCCGACCGGCCTACCGCCGGGTCGACTCGTGCGCCGGCGAGGTCGAGGCGGCGTCTACGTACTACTACTCGACCTGGGGCGAGGCCGATGAAGCGCCGCCGCCCTCGGGGCGGAGCGTCGTCATCCTCGGCTCCGGCCCGAACCGAATCGGCCAGGGGATCGAGTTCGACTATTGCTGCGTGCACGCCGCGATGACCGTGCGCGAGTCCGGCCGCGACGCGGTGATGGTCAACTGCAACCCGGAGACGGTCTCGACCGACTACGACACCTCCGACCGGCTGTACTTCGAGCCGCTCACGCTCGAGGACGTGCTGGCGATCGTCGAGGTCGAGCAGCCGGAGGGCGTGATCGTCCAGTTCGGCGGCCAGACGCCCCTGAAGCTGGCGGCCGGCCTGGAGGCCGCGGGCGTGACGCTGCTCGGCACCCAGCCCGAGGCGATCGACCTGGCGGAGGACCGCGGGCGCTTCGGCCGCCTGCTGGGGG
>NZ_JBOHDT010000126.1:0-7261 GCF_050700635.1 Aeromicrobium sp. | reverse complement strand
GGCCGTTGTGACATCGCGCCCGCAGCGACGGTCGACGAACGTCCCGGTCGCGTCGAGGATGTCGACGGCTTCGTGGAAAGCCGGCGTCAGGGCGACGAGGACGCCGGCCGAACCGTCTCGTACGGACCGGACGGTGGTTGGCCCAACGACCCGTACGCGCCCGACGAGCCGCGCTACCAGTCGCTGCGGGCCTTGCTGACCGGGGAGATCACGCCTGAGGAGGTGCTCGAGAACCTCCAGGGCTCGGGCCTCCGCGGCATGGGCGGTGCCGGGTTCCCCACGGGCAAGAAGTGGGAGCTGGTCCGCAACACCGAGGGCAGCGTCAAATACGCGATCTGCAACGCCGACGAGTCCGAGCCGGGCACGTTCAAGGATCGCCAGCTCCTGGCCGAGCAGTCGCACCTCGTCCTCGAGGGAATGCTCATGGGCATGGTCGTCACCGGCGCCGAGGAGGGCTGGGTCTTCATCCGGCACGAGTACGGCCCCGAGGAGGCCGTCCTGCACGCCGAGATCGAGCGTCTCCGCAGCGAGGGCCTCATCGGTGAGGACGTACAGGGCACCGGCCGTCGGCTGATGCTCGACATCTTCACCTCGCCCGGGGGCTACATCCTCGGCGAGGAGACGGCCCTCATCGAGTGCATGGAGGGCCACCGTGGCGAGCCACGCAACAAGCCGCCCTTCCCCGGCGTGTTCGGGCTGTGGGGTCAGCCGACGCTGATGAACTCCGTCGAGACCTTCGCCGACGTGCCGATCATCGTGGCCCGTGGCGCCGACTGGTGGAAGGACCAGGGCGTCAACGGCAGCGACGGGCTGAAGTTCTTCGCGGTCTCCGGACACGTGGAGAAGCCCGGTGTCTACTGCGTGCCGATGGGCACCACGATCCGTGACCTGCTCGACCTCGCGGGGGGTGTGTCCGGCGGCGCGGAGCTCGACTCGGTGCAGCCCGGTGGTGCCTCGTCGAACTTCCTCGGACCAGAGCACCTCGACGTGGCTCTCGACTTCGACACCCTTGCCGAGGCCGGCTCGATGCTTGGATCCGGCGCAGTCGTCGCGGTCGCCGAGGGCACCGACTCGCTGGCCGCCGCGACCAACGTGCTGCGGTTCTTCCGCAACGAGTCGTGTGGAAAGTGCGTCCCCTGCCGGGTCGGGTCCACCAAGGCCCACGCCCTGCTGACCGACACCCTTGTGGCCGGTGAAGAGCTTGACGACGCGCGTCGCGAGCGGTTGCTCGAGCTCGAGGTGACCCTGCGCAAGACCTCGATCTGCGGCTTGGGTCAGGTGGCCCTGGGTCCGGTGGTCAGCGTGATGGGTCGTCAGCGTGGCGCCACGATCGCGCGGCCGCAGCCGCGCCAAGATGCTCCAGACACGGTCGCGCAGCCGCCGCGCCCAAGTCCTCCAGACGCATGAAGGCAGCCTCCCTTGGGCGGTAAGGAGTTCTTCACCACCCTGTCGGTGTCGGAAGCGTTGGCAGGCTTCCAACCGAGTCGACGCACCGGTGAAGAGACGGTCCTCCGGGAGGACGCGCTCGGCCGGGTGCCGGCCTCCCCAGTGGTGTCGGGCGCGGAGCTTCCCGGATTCGCCCGGTCCACGGTCGACGGCTACGCCGTCCGTGCTGCTGACACGTACGGCGCGAGCGACGGGCTGCCGGCGTACCTCGACCTGATCGGCGCGGTGCGGATGGGCGCCGCCGCCGATGTGGCGGTGCGTACCGCGACCGCCGTGCAGATCCCCACGGGTGCCGCCATCCCTGCCGATGCCGACGCCGTGGTGATGGTCGAGCACACGCAGCTCACCACGCCCGACGTCATCGAGGTGACCAGGCCGGTGGCCGTGGGCGAAGGAATCGTCCGGGCTGATGAGGACGTCGCCGTCGGTGCCGAGATCGCCCCTGCGGGGCGTCCGCTGAGACCACAGGACCTCGGCATTCTCGCTGCCGCCGGCGCCACCGAGGTGGAGGTGCGGATGAGGCCGCGCGTCGCGATCATCTCCACCGGTGACGAGGTGGTGCCTCCGAGCACCAAGCAGCTGAGCCCAGGCCAGGTCCGCGACGCAACGGCCTCGGCGCTGGCGGCGCTGGTGACCGAGGCAGGTGGCGAGCCGTCACCCCGCGGGATCGTGCCGGACGACGTCGACGCGCTGACCAAGACACTCGAATCGGCCTTGCGGGACAGCGACCTCGTCGTCGTCTCGGCTGGATCGTCTGTCGGCGCCCGCGACGAGACGACCGCCGCGGTCGAGTCCCTTGGCGGAATCTACTGCCACGGGCTGGCCATCAAGCCTGGCAAACCGACACTGCTTGCCGAGTGCGCAAGCGTGCCGGTGATCGGGCTTCCGGGGAACCCGTTGTCCGCGCTGGTCGTGTTCCGCCTGGTCGGGCTGCCGATCCTCCGCCTGGTCGGCGGCATCACTCGGCCCCCCGCGGAGCCGACCAGGTCTGCCACCCTGTCGCGCGGTGTCGCCTCGGCTGCGGGCCGGCTGGACGTGGTGCAGGTGCAGGTCCGAGACGACGTCGCCACCCCGCTGTTCGGGTTCTCCGCGCTCCTGTCGATCCTCACCGACGCCGACGGGTACGTCGTGATCCCGGAGGCAGCAACCGGACTCGAGTCGGGAACCGACGTCACCGTGACGATGTACGGGTAGCGTGGCGGCCCGTGCACGAGAGTCCCTTCATCAGCGATGTCCCCGTCGAGTCCGCGCTGCAGGTCTGGGTCGACACCTGCGGCTCCGCCGGCTGCCCGATTCGCCTCGAGGCAGTACGCCTCTCGTTGGAGGACGCGGTCGGGCGGGTGACCGCCGAACCGGTCTGGGCGACCCGTTCCTCGCCGGTCGGGGACTCCGCTGCGATGGACGGCATCGCGGTCCTGGCGAGCAACACCGGTGGTGCCACGCAGACCACCCCGCTGCAGCTCGGGCCCGATGCCTACGAGGTCGTCGACACCGGGGACCCGATCCCGGATGGCTTCGACGCGGTCGTGATGCGCGAGCACGTGCACTACGTGACGACCCCCGCCGGCGAGGCCGCCGAGATCATGTCCGCCGTGCCGCCGTACGCGCATGTGCGCTCGATCGGCGAGGACGTCAGTGCCGGTGAGCTGCTGCTGCCCGAGGGACACCGGCTGCGGCCGGTCGACGTCGCTGCGGCTGCCGCAGCGGGAGCGACCGAGCTCGTCGTACACCGCCGGCCGCGGGTCGCTGTCATCCCCACCGGGGACGAGATCGTACCCGTCGGATCACCGCCGCAGCGGGACCAGATCCTCGACACCAACTCGCTGATGCTGGTCGCGCAGGCGCGCGAGGCCGGCTGCGAGTCATGGGCGACGCCGATCCAACCGGACGTCCAGGAGCAGATCAGCGCGGCGGTGCGGGAGGCGGCAGCCACCGCCGACCTGGTCCTCGTGGTCGCCGGGTCGAGCGCCGGGCGCGACGACTACACCGCTCGGGTGGTCGACGAGCTCGGTGAGCTCGCCGTGCACGGGGTCGCCGTACGCCCCGGCCACCCCGTCGTGCTCGGTGCGGTCGATGCCACCCCAGTCATCGGCGTGCCCGGGTTTCCGGTGTCGGCCGCGCTGACGTTCGACATCTTCGCGCTGCCGCTGCTCGCTGCACTTGAGGGCGCGGCGCCGCCTCATCGCCCGCAGGTTCCGGCCCGTCTCGCGCGCAAGCTGCCGTCGGTGGTGGGCATGGACGACTGGGTGCGGGTGCGACTCGGTTCCGTGGGTGGCCAGGTCGTGGCGTCGCCGCTTCCCCGTGGGGCCGGCGTGCTGACCTCGCTCGTCCGGGCCGACGGGCTCCTGCTCGTGCCAACTGGTGTCGAGGGGCACCATGCGGGAGAGGAGGTGTCGGTGCAGCTGCTGCGACGGCTGCCGGAGATCGAGCGCACGATCGTCGCGATCGGGTCGCACGACCTCGTGATCGACCTCGCGGCCACGGCACTTCGGTCAGCTGATCCGACTCTGACGCTTGTGTCGACCAACGTGGGCTCGCTCGGCGGGCTTGTGGCGTTGCGCGACGGGCTGTGTCACCTGGCCGGCTCCCACCTCCTTCATCCCGAGACCGGCGAGTACACGCTGCCCTACCTCGACGAGATGATGAGCGATCGGGACCTGGCAGTCGTCCGCCTGGTGCATCGCGATCAGGGGCTGCTCGTGCAGCCCGGAAACCCGCGTGGCATCACCGGGCTCGCCGACCTTGCAGGTGCGGACCTGTCGTACGTCAACCGGCAGCGTGGCGCCGGTACGCGGATGCTGCTCGACCATGAGCTGCGCCGGCTCGAGATCGACCCGGCAAAGGTCAGCGGATACGCGCGGGAGGAGCCGACGCACCTGGCCGTCGCTGCGGCGATCTCGGCCGGCCGCGCAGACTGCGGGCTGGGCATCATGGCTGCGGCACGAGCCTTCGATCTGGACTTCGTCCCGGTGTCGCGGGAGCCCTACGACCTCGTAGTCGAGGCCGGCAGCCTCGACGACCCGCTCCTCGATCCGCTGTGGAAGCTCCTGGACTCGCCCGACTTCCACGCATCCATCGAAGCTCTGGGTGGGTACGGCACCGAGGAGACCGGGCGGCGCATCCGGTGAGCGGCGTGATGCGAGCGGCGGTCGGCGCCGTCGTCGCTGGGAGCCTGCTGGCGACGGCCGGTTGCGGGTCGGATGAGCCTGAGGCGTCCGGTGGCCCGAGCGGAAACATGATTCTTGCGACCACCACCAGCACGCAGGACTCCGGACTCCTCGACGAGATCCTTCCTCTGTTCGACGAGAAGAGCGGCTGCACCGTCAAGACGGTTGCGGTCGGCTCCGGGCAGGCGATGGCGATGGGTGAGAAGGGGGACGCCGACGTCTTGCTGGTGCACTCACCTGAGGACGAGGAGCGGTTCATAGCCGACGGCAATGGCTCGAGTCGTGAGGCCGTCATGCACAACGACTTCGTGCTCGCAGGACCACCTGACGACCCGGCCGGGGTCGGCGACGCCGGCAGCGCCGCCGAGGCCCTGACCCAGATCGCCGACCAGAAGGCGTCGTTCGCCTCGCGCGGCGACGACTCGGGCACTCATACGAAGGAGCTGTCGATATGGGAGGAGGCCGGGATCGAGCCCAAGGGCGCGTGGTACCTCGAGACCGGTCAGGGGATGGGTGACACGCTGACCATCGCCGACCAGAAGCAGGCCTACACGCTGGCGGACCGCGGCACGTTCCTGGCCACCAAGGGCTTGGAGTCCGACATCGCGTTCGAAGGTTCGGATGACCTGCTGAACAATTACCACGTCATCGTGGTGGACCACGAAGGCACCAACTCCGGATGTGCCGAGGAGTTCTCGAGCTGGATCCTCGACAAGCCCGTGCAGGAAAGGATCGCCGAGTTCGGGGTCGAGGAGTACGGCGAGCAGCTGTTCACGCCTGATGCGAGGAACTGATGGTCGAACCGCTGTACGAGGTGCTGGCACGATCGGCCTACGTCTCCTTGACGGCAACGCTCATCGCGTCGGGGATCGGCATCGGGCTGGGCACCGCACTCGGGCTGGCTCGGCTGCCCGGACGCGGGTTCCTGACCGCCGTCGTCAACACCGGGATGGCAGTACCGACGGTCGTCGTCGGCCTGGCCGTGGCGTTGCTCCTCTGGCGCAGTGGCCCGCTCGGTGATCTCGACCTGATCTACACCGTGCGGGGCATGATCATCGCCCAGGTGTTGATAGCCACGCCCCTGATCACGGGGATCACGATGGCCGCGCTGCAGCTTCTTCCACGGGATCTCCCGGACCAGCTGCGCTCACTCGGGGCCAACCGGGCGCAGCGAGTGGTGCGCCTGTGGATCGAGGCGCGGCTTCCGCTGCTGGCGGCGGCCATGGCGGGCTTCGGGCATGCCATCTCGGAGGTGGGTTCCGCCACGATCGTCGGTGGCAACATCCACGGCCAGACCCAGGTGATGACCACGGCCATCGTGGAGTACGTCGGTCGCGGTGAGTTCGGGGTCGCGATCGTGTACGGCGTGATCCTGCTCGGACTGGCGTTCGTCATCAATGCCCTGCTCGTCTCCGTCCAGCGGCCGGGGGCGTCGTGGGCGCAGAGCTGAGCCTGACCGACGTCCGGCACGTCCGCGGCGGGCGCGAAGTGCTACGCGTGGACCGCCTGGTTGTCGGACGCGGAGAGCATCTCTCTGTACTCGGTCCCAACGGCGCCGGGAAGTCGACCCTCCTGCGTCTTCTCGCGGCCGTCGAGTCGCCGCACTCCGGTGACGTGACCGTGGACGCCGTCAGCACGCAGCGCGGGGGAGTGGGGCTCCGCCGCAGAGTCGCCTACGCGACCCAGCGACCGGGCTTGCTCACCACCAGCGTCCGGCGCAACGTCGAGCTGCCCCTGCGCTGGAGAAAGGTCCCGCGCGCTCTTCGCGGCGAGATCGCGTTCGCCGCCCTGGAACGGTTGAACGTCGCGCACCTGGCGGACCGACCGGCGGGTGCGCTCTCCGGGGGCGAGCAACAGCGAGTCAGTCTTGCTCGGGCTCTCGCCATCGACCCGGCCGTGCTCCTGCTCGACGAGCCGGCCGCAGGACTTGACGCCCAGTCGCGCTCGGCGTTCTTCGCCGACCTCGAACAGGCGCTCGCGGACCGTACGACCACCGTGGTCCAGGTGTCGCACCGCGCCGAGGAGGCACTGCGTCTCGCCGACCGTGTCGTCGTCCTCGTCGACGGACGCGTGCGCCAGGTCGGCTCGCCGGACGTCCTCAACCGTTTTCCGGCCGATGCCAGCGTCGCTGCCCTGGTCGGCTACGAGAACCTGATCGATGCGTACGTGGAAACGGACGGATCCGTGCTCGTCGGCCAGGCGCAGACGGGGTTGACCCACCGTGAGCTGTCCGGTCCGGTGGTGGTCGCCGTCTTCGCCAACGGCGTGCGGATCGCGGATGCCGACGCGCCTGGCCTACCGGTGCGAATCGCCCGGGTCACACCCGGTCCTGGACATCGGGCCGTTGCGCTCGAGGGCGGCGTCTCGCTGCTCGCGCGGATGCCGATCAACGGCTCGTCACTGTCGGTCGGCGACGACGTGAAAGTCGACTTCGACCCCGCGCTGACCGCAGTGCTGCCGAAATCCACTGGCTGACCGGGAGCGTGCTGCCGCCCGCTTGACCGTGTTCGGCATACACGCCTACTGTATGCGGTATACGACAGGAAGGCGATCATGGACAACGCCCTTGTTCGCGGCCCGCGATATGCCGTCAACTGCTCGATTCTCTTCACCGAGCTGCCTCTGCTCGAACGACCCGCAGCCGCCAA
>NZ_JBOHDT010000125.1:0-12353 GCF_050700635.1 Aeromicrobium sp. | reverse complement strand
GGGGAAGGTCACGCTGGAGCCAGTGAGCGTCCTCCCCACCGCCGAGACCCAGCACGTCGAGCACGGCCTGGATGCCGATGAGCTGCAGCGCGATGTACGGCATCGTCGCGAGGATGCCGGTGAAGGCGACCGCGAGGCCCAGCGACTTGGAGTCGAACCGGCCCTGCACGAAGTCGGCCGGTGTCACGTAGCGACGACGGTGCGAGACCGACCACAGCCGCGGCAGGAAGATGAAGATGATCGGGTACAGGATCACCGTGTAGGGCACCGCGAAGAAGCCGACGGCGTTGCCGGCGTAGAGCAGAGCCGGCACGGCGATGACCGTGTACGCCGTGTAGATGTCGCCGCCGATGAGGAACCAGGCGATGAAGGTGCCGAAGTTGCGTCCGCCCAGACCCCACTCGTCGAGGGAGTTGAGGTCAGGAGCTCGTCGCCAGCGCGCCGCCAGGAAGCCCATGACGGTGACCAGCAGGAAGAAGAACAGGAAGACACTGAGTGCCACGGGATCGATGTCGTTCATGCGTCGCCTCCCTGTCGATCGAGGCCTTGCGCGGCGCGTCGATCATGGTCGTGCGACGTGACGAGCTTGTAGGCGATCCCCGTCATGCCGACCGAGACGATCACGAGCAGGAACTGGTACCAGAAGAAGAACGGGATGCCGGCGAGCTCGGGCGTGGTACGTGCGTAGGTCCACACCAGCAACGGCACGATGACCGCGATCGCCAGCACCACCCCGGCGGCGATCAGGCGGCCCGGCCCTGGTGGCGCGGGTTGACGTGGTGACGTGTCTGTCATGTGTGAGTTCCCCCTTGGAACGTGCTGTGACGCCCGCCACAGCACCACCGGACACCGTACGCGGGAGGCCAAGTGGGCGCGAGCCGGGGTGCGGCCGTGGGTGCTGAGCGGTGGCGGCCCCCCGGTACGATGACTCCCATGGATTTCAACGTCGCTGACCTGTCCCTGGCCGAGTTCGGCCGCGCCGAGATCACCCTCGCCGAGCACGAGATGCCGGGACTCATGGCCATGCGCGAGCGCTACGGCGCCGACAAGCCGCTCGCGGGTGCCCGCATCGCCGGCTCGCTGCACATGACCATCCAGACGGCGGTCCTCATCGAGACCCTCGCCGAGCTCGGCGCCGACGTGCGCTGGGCCAGCTGCAACATCTTCTCCACCCAGGACCACGCCGCCGCCGCGGTCGTCGTCGGAAGGGACGGCACTCCGGACGACCCGCAGGGCATCCCGGTCTTCGCCTGGAAGGGCGAGACGCTGGCCGATTACTGGGACCTCGCCGAGCAGATCCTCGTCTGGCCGAATGGCGCGACCCCGAACATGATCCTCGACGACGGCGGCGACGCCACGCTCCTGCTGCACAAGGGCGTCGAGTTCGAGAAGGCCGGCGCCGTGCCGTCGCCCGACTCGACCGAGAACCACGAGTACAAGGAGGTGCTGCGCGTCCTGGGCCGCGCACTGGAGGCCGATCCGCAGCGCTGGACGAACATCGCCAACAGCATCAAGGGCGTCACCGAGGAGACCACCACCGGCGTCCTCCGTCTCTATGAGCGGTTCCAGCAGGGCACCCTCCTGTTCCCGGCGATCAACGTCAACGACTCGGTCACCAAGAGCAAGTTCGACAACAAGTACGGCTGCCGTCACTCGCTCATCGACGGCCTCAACCGCGCCACCGACGTCCTCATCGGTGGCAAGGTCGCCGTGGTCTGCGGCTACGGCGACGTCGGCAAGGGCTGCGCGGAGTCGCTGCGCGGCCAGGGCGCCCGCGTCATCATCACCGAGATCGACCCCATCTGCGCGCTGCAGGCCGCCATGGACGGCTACCAGGTCGCCGCGCTCGACACGGTCATCGGCGACGCCGACATCCTCATCACCGCCACCGGCAACTTCGACGTCGTCCGCGCCGACCACTTCGCGAAGATGAAGCACCAGGCGATCGTCGGAAACATCGGCCACTTCGACAACGAGATCGACATGGGTGGCCTCGAGAAGACCCCGGGCATCACCCGCGAGACCATCAAGCCGCAGGTCGACGTGTGGACGTTCACGGACGGCAAGAAGGTCATCGTGCTGAGCGAGGGCCGTCTGATGAACCTCGGCAACGCCACAGGTCACCCGTCGTTCGTCATGTCGAACTCGTTCACCAACCAGGTGCTCGCCCAGATCGAGCTCTTCACCAAGACCGACGAGTACGCGCTCGGCGTCCACGTGCTGCCCAAGCACCTCGACGAGGAGGTCGCTCGCCTGCACCTCGACGCCCTGGGCGTCGAGCTCACCGAGCTCACCAAGGAGCAGTCCGAGTACCTCGGCATCGACATCGGCGGCCCCTACAAGTCGGAGCACTACCGCTACTGAGTCAGAATTGACTCCATGAGCTACCTCACCCCACGAAGTTGCGCGCAAACGCAACGTCGCGGTGAACGGCTAGTCCGGCTTCACGCACAACTTCGCGGGGACCCCGAGAAATGAGCTACCGGCGGAGCAAGCGCGATCGGGTATTAGTCGTTGATGACGACGCCTCGCTCGCCGAGATGCTCTCGATCGTGCTCGAGAGCGAAGGGCTCACCGCGGAGGTCGTGCGGTCGGGCGATGCGGTCATGGCGGCGTTCGTGTCGTTCAAGCCCGATGTCGTGCTCCTCGACCTGATGCTGCCCGGTATCGACGGCATGAAGGTGTGCCGTCGCATCCGGGCGACGTCAGCGGTGCCGATCATCATGCTGACCGCGAAGTCCGACACGCCCGACGTCGTGCGCGGGCTCGAGGCGGGTGCCGACGACTACATCACCAAGCCGTTTAAGAACACCGAGCTGGTGGCGCGCATCCGGGCGCGGCTCCGCCGCACCGACCAGCTCGGCGAGCCGCTCGAGTTCGGCGACATCGTGCTCGATCCGACCGGCCACACCGTCACGCGCAAGGGCGAGGCGCTCGATCTCACCCCGCTGGAGTTCGACCTCCTGGCCTGTCTGCTCGGTAGTCCCGAGCAGGTGTTCACCCGCGAGGTCCTGCTGCAGAAGGTGTGGGGTTACCACCACCCGGGTGACACCAAGCTCGTCAACGTCCACATGACCCGGTTGCGGTCGAAGATCGAGGACGACGCGGACGACCCCGAGGTGATCCGCACGGTGCGCGGCGTCGGCTACCAGGCGATCGCGCCCTCATGATCCCGAGGGACTGATGCGCAACATCGCGAGCCTCTGGCGCCGCTCGATCCAGACGAGGGTCGTCACCAGCACGGTGCTGCTGAGCACGCTCGTGATCAGCGCCACCGGTTGGGCGCTGCTCAACGACGTCGCCGATGGGCTGGCCGACTCCCGGCGCGAGGCCGCGATCGCGGAGGCGCGGTCGGGGTTCGAGCTCGCCCAGGCACAGCTCGACGCCGCCCTGGAGTCCGAGCCCGACACGCAGGCGCAGGCGCTCACCCAGATGGTCGACTCGCTCACCAGCGTCCGGGGCGGTCGTCGTTCCTATGAGTTGGTGCTCGAGGGACCACTCGGCGGAGAGGCCACCCCGGTGCGGTCGTCGGCCGCGATCGCGTCTGGGTCGCTGCCGACCGACCTGCGGCGTTCTGTCATCCGCTCGCCGGGGACGTTCTGGAGCTTCTCCGGGCTGTCGGTGATCGGTCAGGGCGATCCCGACCCGGCGGTGGCGGTCGGCAGTCGGCTCCGGGCGCCGCGCACCGGTGACTCGTACGCGATGTTCTACCTGTTCTCGATGAAGGAGCAACAGGCCACGCTCGACCTGGTGCGGCAGGCCCTGCTGTTCGGTGGTCTGGCGATGGTGCTCATGGTCGGCGGGGTGGCATGGCTGGTCTCGCGCCAGGTGCTCAACCCCGTGCGGCTGGCACGACGCATCGCCGAGCGCTATGCGGCCGGCAGCCTCGAGCAGCGGATGCACGTCAGCGGCGAGGACGACATCGCCCGTCTGAGCACGTCGTTCAACCAGATGGCGGTTAGTCTGCAAAGCCAGATCCGGCGGCTCGAGAACCTGTCACGACTGCAGCAACGATTCGTCTCCGACGTCTCGCACGAGCTGCGCACGCCTCTCACCACCGTGCAGATGGCGAGCAGCGTGCTGTTCGACGCCCGCGGACGGTTCGATCAGCAAACCGCTCGATCGGCCGAGCTCCTCAAGAGCGAGCTGGACCGGTTCGAGGAGCTGCTGTCGAACCTGCTCGATCTCAGTCGTTTCGACGCAGGTGCAGCCCAGCTCGAGCTCGACTCCGTCGACCTCGCCGCGATCGCCCGTGGTGCGTCTGGCGACACCATGCTCGAGCGGGAGGGAATCGACGTGCGGCTGGTCGGCACCGACGAGCCGGCCGTGGTCGAGGCCGACATCCGGCGCATCGACCGCATCGTGCGCAACCTGCTGACGAATGCCGCCAAGTACAGCGGATCTCCGGTCGTCGAGATCGAGGTGGCCCAGGACGACCACCTCGTCTCGCTGGCGGTCCGAGACTTCGGTGTGGGCTTGTCCGGCGACGAGAACCTGCGTGTCTTCGACCGGTTCTGGCGTGCCGATCCGGCCCGGACGCAGGGCGGCACCGGGCTCGGCCTCGCGATCTCCCGGGAGGACGCCGTGCTGCACGGCGGGTCACTGCAGGCGTGGGGACGTCCGGGGGAGGGCAGCGAGTTCGTGCTCACACTCCCCAAGATCGTCCCGACCGTGGAGCAGAAGGACGGCGGCGGAGGCCCGGCACCACTCGTCCAGTCGGTCTTCGCATGAAGCGCCGGCTCGCTCTGTGCGTGACAGCGACCGTCCTCGCCGGCTGCGCCGGGATCCCCACGTCCGGTCCGGTCGAGCGGGTCGCCGACGAACGCGGACCCGACCAGAGCACGGTGCGGTACGAGCCGGTCGGACCGTCGCGTGGGGCCTCACCGCAGCAGATCGTGCGCGGCTATCTCGATGCGATGCTCGCCTACCCCGTCTCCACCGGCACGGCGGCGTCGTACCTCACGCCCGATGCAGCCGAGGAGTGGCAGTCGTCGGCGGGCGTGACGGTGTACACGAGGCCGGAGGTCACGCTTCCCGAGTCCGAGTTCAGGTCGGGTCGCGGTGATGTGACCGTAGGTCTTCGCACCAACGCGGTGGCCCAGCTCGACCGGCAGGGCCATTTCACCCGCGCATCGGGAGTCACGGAGCGTTCGTACCGTCTGGAGGAAGTCGAGGGCGAGTGGCGGATCGCGAACCCGCAGAACGGTGTCATGGTCACGCGGACGTACTACGACGCCTACTTCCGGTCGTTCTCGCTCTACTTCTTCGACGCGGCCGGCAAGCGGCTCGTTTCGGACCTCGTGCACCTCGCCGTGGGCGAACAGCTGCCCACGGGGCTGGTCACCAGTCTCGCCCGCGGACCGGACCGCACCCCGGGGACGTTGCGTACGTACGTGCCCGGAGTCGGCGATCTGCGACCGTCGGTCACGATCAGCGACGACGACGTGGCCGACGTGGAGTTCTCGGTATCGCTCGCCGGTCTCTCGGGCCAGGAAAAGGACCGTCTCGGGGCCCAGATCGTCTGGACCCTGCGATCAGTGCCCAACCTGCAAGGGGTGCGCATCACCGGGGAGACGTCGATCCTCTCCTCTCGTGGCGAGCGCGTGCATCCCATCGATTCGTGGGGAGGTTTCGGTCCACCGGTCGGCGACGACCGCACGTACGCCCTCGTCGACGACAAGCTCGTCGAGATCGACGGGTCCACGATTCGGTCGTTCAGCGGTCCGTGGGGGCGTGACGCCGGCGGCGCCGTGGAGGCTGCGGTGAGCGACGACGGTGTGGCCGCGGTCATGGGTGGCCGCGACCAGGTACGCGTCACCGACCGCGACGGGCGCGAGCCGTTCCTCGTCCAGGGCAGTGGGTTCATCGCCCCCGAGTGGGACCACGACGACCGACTCTGGCTCATCGACCGACCGTCCGGCTCGACCCGCGTGCGGGTCGTCGACGACGGGCGAACCCGGACGCTTTCCGCGGCCGGGCTCCGAGGCGTTTCCGTGCGGTCCGTCGCGATCTCACCGGACGATGGGTGGTACGCCGCCACCGCACGGGCCGGTGGACGTACCTCCGTCTACGTGGGGCCGGTGGAGCGCGACAGGGACGATCGACTCACCGGGCTCGGCAGTCCGCGACGGTTGTCGATCAGGGTGGACGATCCGCGCTCGGTCGGATGGGTCTCAAGCACTCGCGTCGCCTTCCTCGGTGCCAGCGAGGCGGGAATGCAGCTGTACGACGTCGCCCTCGACGGCACCGACCGCATGGGTGGCGGCACCGGCAGCGGCCCGTTGCTTCCCGACGTCGGTGCCACGACGCTGGCCGGCCGCGCCAATGATGATCCCTCCCGCTGGGTGGTCGACGCACGAGGTCGGCTCTGGTACCTCCCTCCGGACGGGTCGTGGCGGCTGATCGACGAGCGGAGTTTCTCCGGCTTGTCCACCGGAGACTGAGAACCGACCAGCGTCCACACGATGCTGCGGCATCGGCGCGGGGCCGTCTCGCAGCGCGCCAGTGTTGCCGGATGGACCTGACCACCGCGGCCGTCGACCTCCTGCTGGGCGCCGCGTGCCCCGGGTGCGGCCGTGCGGCGCGGACGCTGTGCGTGGCCTGCGGACCCGAGATCGCTCCTCGTCCCAACGTCGTTCACACCCGTCCGCGCCGGATCGTGGCGTCCGGTGAGCACACCGGTGTCCTGCGGCTGACGATCGTCGCCTGGAAGGAGGAGGGCCGCTTCGTGCTGCTGCGACCACTCGCCCACCTGCTCGCGGCTTCGGTCGCGGAGGTGGTGGGCGGCTCCTTGAGTCCGGTCGCCCTCGTGCCCGTGCCCACGAGTCGTCGCCATCGCCGCGCGCGCGGTGCCGACGTCGTCGACGAGCTTGCTCGCACGGCGGCCGGCCTGCTCGGCGCGACCGGGGTCGACGTCACGGTCCGCCAGGCCCTCATGCTCGTGCGCCGCACGGTCGACCAGTCGGGGCTCGGTGCGCGCGATCGCGCCGGCAACCTCGACGGCGCCTTCGCGCTGCGGTCGTCGTCCGGCCTGGCAGGGCGCGACATCGTCGTCGTCGACGACATCGTCACCACCGGCTCGACCCTGGGGGAGGCGTTCCGTGCCCTTTCAGCGGGCGGCCACCGTCCGATCGCCGCGGCGGTCGTGGCCCACCGGCCGCGCGGATGAAGCTGTTCGGCGAGCGAGTTCGGGTCCACCTCTGGCGAGTCGGGGCAGCCGGGGCTACGGTCACAGATATGGCATGAATCAGGTTCCGGACGCAGGGAGGCCCCATGGAAATCGTCGTCACAGGTCGGAACAGCGAGATCTCCGACCGGTTCCGGGAGCACGTGCTCGAGAAGCTCCACCGGATCGACAAGTACGACCAGCGCCAAAAGATTCTCCGCGTCGAAGTGGAGATCACCCACGAGAAGAACCCCCGCCAGCATGACAACGCCGCCCGAGTCGAGATGACATTGCTCTCCCGGGGTCCGGCCGTCCGGGCCGAGGCGGCATCCACCGACCAACACTCGGCGCTCGACGCCGCGATCGACAAGCTCGAGTCGCGCCTGCGTCGATCCAACGACCGTCACCGCATCAGTCACGGTCAGCACAAGCCCACGTCGCTCGCCGAGGCCACTGCCGACATGCCCGACGGCCTGGTCGTCCCCGCCCCCGAAGAAGACGCCGTTCGCACACACTCGGTCGGCGGCTTGGAGGTGCAGGGGGAGGGTCCGCTCGTCGTTCGGGAGAAGACCCACAAAGGCACTCCGATGACGCTCGAGCAGGCACTTCACGAGATGGAGCTGTTGGGCCACGACTTCTTCCTCTTCATGGAGAAGGACTCCATGCGCCCGAGCGTCGTCTATCTGCGCAAGGGCTACGACTACGGCGTCATCCACCTCGACGTGGCGGACTGATCCGGAGCGTTCCGTTGCGAAAGGCCACCAAATCGACACGACATGGCATGATCTGAATCGTGGCTGACCGAGGTCCGAGCATCCGCGTCCTCCTCGTCGATGACCAGGAGCTGTTCCGACGCGGCGTGACGATGGTGCTGAGCGCGGACGCCGCCCTCGAGATCGTCGAGGCCGACGACGGCGACAAGGCTCTTGCCGCCGTCGAGGAGAACCCACCCGACGTGGTGCTCCTCGACATCAAGATGCCCGGGCGCAGTGGCGTCGACGTCTGCGCGGCCATCAAGGAGATCTCGCCGACGACCGGCATCATCATGCTCACCGCGAGCGACGAGGAGACCGACCTCTACGCGTCGATCAAGAGCGGCGCTTCCGGCTACCTCCTCAAGGACGGGTCGACGTACGACCAGGTCGCCGAGGCGGTACGTCTCGTTGCCGGCGGTCAGTCGCTGATCAGCCCGAGCATGGCGACGAAGCTGCTCGACGAGTTCGTCAGCATGACGAAGAGCCCTGGCCCGGCCGCGTCGCTCACCGCCCGCGAGCTGCAGGTGCTGCGCCAGGTCGCTCACGGCCAGAGCAATCGCGAGATCGCGGAGGAGCTGTTCATCAGCGAGAACACGGTCAAGAACCACATCCGCAACATGCTCGAGAAGCTCCAGATGAAGTCGCGCATGGAGGCCGCCATGTACGCCGTCCGGAGCAACCTTCTCGACGAACCCCGCTGACGCGAGGTGTCGGTGGCACCGGCCATGCTGGGGGAGTGATCTCGCTCAGCCCCCTTCAGGCGCGCCGGATCGCGCTGGGAGCCCAGGGATTCACCCGTTCACGACCGTCCGGGCCTGTCACCAGCCGGCACCTGAACGCCGCCATCGCCAGACTCGGGTTCTTCCAGATCGACTCCGTCAACGTGCTCCAGCGCGCGCAGTACCTGCCGCTGTTCTCACGCATGGGCGCTTACGACGTCGACCTGATCCACCGCGCCGCCGGTCGCGCGCCTCGCCGCCTGTTCGAGTACTGGGCGCACGAGGCGGCTCTGGTGGACGTCAACCTGTGGCAGGCGCTCCAGTTCCGGATGGAGTCAGGCGCGCGCATGTGGGGCAACATGGCCAGGATCATCGAGCAGAAGCCGGACTTCGTCGCGTGGGTGCTCGAGGAGGTGCGGACCAACGGTCCCCTGACGGCGCGCGAGGTGGAGCACGAAGCCCCGCGCGACAACGACAACTGGGGCTGGAACTGGTCCGAGGTCAAGATGGCCCTGGAGTACCTCTTCTACAAGGGCGAGGTCACCGCGGCGCGGCGCAACAGCCAGTTCGAGCGGGTCTACGACCTTCCCGAGCGGGTGCTTCCGCCGCACGTCCGGGCCCAGCCGCCCCTGGACGCCGAGCAGGCTCACGTGGAGCTGGTGCGCCATGCCGCCGCGGCGCTCGGCGTCGGCTCGGCGCAGTGCCTGCGCGACTACTTCCGGCTCCAGCCCGAACCCACGGCGAGGGCGATTTCGACACTCGTCGACGCCGGTGAGCTGCTGCCGGGCACGATCGCGGGTTGGAAGCGTCCGGTGTTCCTGCACGCCGAGGCGGCTCGCCCGAGACGCGTGCAGGCGCGGGCCCTGCTGAGCCCGTTCGATCCGCTGATCTTCGAGCGCACCCGCACGGAGGTGCTGTTCGACTTCCGGTACCGCATCGAGATCTATGTCCCGGAGCACAAACGGGTGCACGGCTACTACGTGCTGCCGTTCCTGCTCGGCGACCGACTCGTCGCCCGCGTCGACCTCAAGGCCGACCGGGCAGCCGGCGTGCTGCGGGTCAACAGTGCCTGGGCCGAGCCTCACGCTCCGGAGTCGACCGCCGCCGAGCTGGCCGATGAGCTCGCCCTCATGGCCGGATGGCTCGGGCTCGACTCCGTGTCGGCGCCCCAACGCGGCGACCTCGCTGCTGACCTGAGCGGCGCCTTGCCGACCCCATAGACTGAACGACGCCCGTCAGTCCCATCAGGAGTGCGTTTCGTGCCCAAGGTCATCGACAAGATTCTTCGCATGGGCGAAGGCAAGGTCCTTCGTCAGCTCGAGGCGGTTGCCGCGCAGGTCAACGCGCTCGAGCCCGAGTTCGAGGCGATGAGCGACGCGGACCTGCAGAGCATGACCAAGGAGTTCCGCGAGCGTCTCGAGGCCGGTGAGAACCTCGACGACCTGATGCCGGAGGCGTTCGCCACCGTGCGCGAGTCCGCCCGGCGCGTGCTCGGCCAGCGCCACTTCGACGTCCAGGTCATGGGTGGGGCGGCGCTGCACCTCGGCAACATCGCCGAGATGAAGACCGGCGAGGGCAAGACCCTGGTCGCCACGCTGCCCGTCTACCTCAACGCCCTCGAGGAACGCGGTGTCCATGTCGTCACCGTCAACGACTACCTCGCCAAGTACCACGCGGAGTGGATGGGTCGCATTTATCACTTCCTCGGCCTCAGCGTCGGCATGATCCTGCCGAGCATGACGCCCGACGAGCGTCGCGTCGCCTACGCCGCCGACATCACCTACGGCACGAACAACGAATTCGGCTTCGACTACCTGCGCGACAACATGGCCGACGACCTCTCGGCCTGCGTCCAGCGCGGGCACAACTTCGCGATCGTCGACGAGGTCGACTCCATTCTCATCGACGAGGCCCGCACCCCGCTGATCATCTCCGGACCCACCGAGGAGGAGGTCAAGTGGTACGGCGAGTTCTCGCGCATCGTCGGTGCCATGCAGATCGACGCGCACTACGAGGTCGACGAGAAAAAGCGCACCATCGCGGTCACCGAGGACGGTATCGAGCGGGTCGAGGACCAGCTCGGCATCGACAACCTCTACGACGCCGTCAACACCCCGCTGATCAGCTTCCTCAACAACGCCATCAAGGCCAAGGAGCTCTTCAAGCGCGACAAGGACTACGTCGTGCTCGAGGGCAACGTGCTCATCGTCGACGAGCACACCGGCCGCATGCTGGAGGGGCGCCGCTACAACGAAGGTCTGCACCAGGCCATCGAGGCCAAGGAGAACGTCCGCGTCCGCGAGGAGTACCAGACCCTCGCCACGATCACGCTGCAGAACTACTTCCGTCTGTACGAGAAGCTCGGCGGCATGACCGGAACGGCCCTTACCGAGGCGTCGGAGTTCGACAAGATCTACAAGCTCGGCGTCGTGCCGATCCCCACCAACCAGCCGGTGGCGCGGGTCGACCAGGCCGACCTCGTCTACCGCACCGAGGACGCCAAGTTCAACGCCGTGGTCGACGACATCGTCGAGCGTCATGCGAACGGCCAGCCGATCCTGGTCGGCACCACCAGCGTCGCGAAGAGCGAGCGCCTCTCCAAGCAGCTGCGGAAGAAGGGCGTGCCGCACGAGGTCCTCAACGCCAAGCAGCACGAGCGCGAGGCATCCATCGTCGCGATGGCCGGTCACAAGGGTGCGGTCACGGTGGCCACCAACATGGCCGGCCGCGGCACCGACATCATGCTCGGGGGAAGCACCGAGTTCCTCGCCGACCAGGCGCTGCGCGACAAGGGCCTCGACCCGATCGAGGACTCCGAGGCGTACGAAGCCGCGTGGCAGGACACGCTGAACCAGATCGAGGCGCAGGTGAAGGCCGAGCACGAAGAGGTCACCGCGGCCGGTGGGCTGGCGGTCATCGGTACGGAGCGGCATGAGTCGCGGCGCATCGACAACCAGCTCCGTGGCCGTTCCGGACGTCAGGGCGACCCCGGCGAGACCCGTTTCTACCTCTCGCTCGAGGACGACCTGATGCGGCTGTTCAAGGCCGACTGGGTCAACTGGGTCCTGCAGACGATGAAGATCCCCGACGACGTGCCGATCGAGAACAAGCGCGTCACCGGCGCGATCGCCTCGGCGCAGGCCCAAGTCGAGGCGCAGAACTTCGACACCCGCAAGAACATCCTGAAGTACGACGACGTCATGAGCCGCCAGCGTGAGGTCATCTACACCGAGCGACGCCAGGTGCTCGAGGGCGAGGACATGCAGGATTGGGTCCACGCGATGATCGCCGAGGTCACCGGTGCCTACATCACCGGCGCCACGGAGGGATTCTCCGAGGAGTGGGACCTCGAGCGGCTCTGGACCGCTCTCGGCACCCTTTACCCGATCGGCCTCACCATCGAGGGCGTCGAGGCCGAGGCCGGCGGTCGCTCTGCGCTGTCCCGTGAGTACCTCCAGGAGATCGTCACCGAGGACGCCCAGACCTCCTACGCCCGCCGCGAGGAGGAGCTCGGTGCTCCGGTCATGCGCGAGCTGGAGCGTCGCGTCGTGCTCAGCGTGCTCGACCGCAAGTGGCGCGAGCACCTCTACGAGATGGACTACCTGCGCGAGGGCATCGGCCTGCGGGCGTACTCGCAGCGCGACCCGCTGGTGGAGTACCAGCGAGAGGGCTTCGACCTCTTCACCGCGATGATGGACGCGATCGCCGAGGAGT
>NZ_JBOHDT010000124.1:0-19819 GCF_050700635.1 Aeromicrobium sp. | reverse complement strand
TCGTGCGGACCGGTCAGTCTTCGCGGCCGCCGAACATGATCTCGTCCCAGCTGGGGACGCGGCGGCGTTCGTGCTTCTTCTTGCGGGGGAGGGTGTCGGGGACGGCGACGTCGTGCTCGAGGGGGATGTCCAGGTCGGCGATCTCGAGCTCGCCCTGTTCGGCCTGTTCGTCTTCGGTCTCGTCGGAGAGGGCGAGCTGTTCCATGACGCGGCGCTCGCGGGCTTCCTTGATCGACGACACCGCGGCGTGGTGATCGCGCTCGGCGACCTCCTCGGGCGCGTCTGTCACGTCGTCGGTCGGAACCTCATCAGCCGCCGCCTCGACGGACGGCGCGGCTTCCTGGGCCTGCCCGCGCAATGCGTCCGCGATCGCCATGTCGCCGGAGTCTGGGAGGGCGACGTCGCCGACGAGGTCGTGAGCGTACTCATCGGTCGGCAGCACGTAGCGGCTCTTCACGTCGAACAGGAACGTGGCGGGCTGGTCCGCACCTGACGGTGCGACGACGACCGTCCAGCGGCCGTCTTCGCGGCGCCACGAGTCCCAGTGGGCCTCCTCAGGTGACGAGCCGCCAGCCGCGACGTTCTCGTCGACGAGGACGCCGAGCAGCGCTCCGTTGCCTCCGACGTGCTTGCGTCGGATGGTGGTCTTGCGGGCCTGCTCGCACATGTACTCACGCTCCGCGAGCACGGGCGTGGCGAAGCCGATGATCCGATCGACTGGCACGCCGGCTACCACGGCGACCTCGTCAGGACTCTCGCCTCGACGGATGCGCGTCTGGATGTCACGGGGGCTGAGTGAACTTTCCATGCGGGTCTCCAACGGGCCGGGCGTACTTTTTCGAGAGGCTTCGTCTCGGGAGGTGGCGTCGATCAGGGTGGAAAGACGGCGATCGGCCGGGATGTGGAACGTCTCGTCGGTGGAGTGGTCACGCGCGATGAGGAACCGTCCATCCTCGCTCAGTCCATCAAGACCGAGTTCACGCATCGCGAGCCTCCACAGATTCGTCCTGAATTCCATCGTAGGGACGCCGATGGCCGATCCCGTGGTGACGCGCCGACGAACTCACGGTGTCAGGCGCGGGGGAGAACGGCCTCGAACGCACGGTCCGGGTTTCCGAACCGGTGGTTCGTGATCGAGATCGCCTGCTCGCGCAGGAATGGCAGCAGCTCGATGCGCCCCGACTGCGTCACCGGGCCCGCGTAGATCGCGACGTCCGGGTCACCATCTACTGCGTGGGACAGGTCGGCTCCTGGGGAACCGACCACGCGGACCCGCTCGGGATGATGCTTGCTCATCTTGGCGAGCCACGCCTCATGCGTCTCGACCACGTGGTCGGCCAGGCCGCGCGGCAGCGGTATCGCCGAGCTCACCGTCACGGGCGACCCGGCGCGGGCGGCGGCCAGCAGCACGCGAACCAGGTCGGATATCGAGCCGTCGCACCGCACCATGACGGGGACGGGGCGATAGCGGAAGACGTTCCGCTCCACCCCGAGGCGGGAGACGTCCTTCTCGATCCCGAACTCACGGGTCCAGGCGATCTGGTCGGACGTCGCGGCTGCCCGCAGACCGGCGATCTCGGGAGCGCCCAACGAACCCTCGACCGAGGTCAGCATGGATTCGATCCGCTTCGACAGCGTGACTCCGGGCGGCAAGGTACGAAGTGGTCGTGGATGCCAGACGCCGAGATGCGTCAGGTAGTTGGGTCCGCCGGCCTTGCTCGTGGTGCCGACAGTGGACCGCTTCCAACCACCGAACGGCTGACGCTGCACGATCGCGCCAGTGATGCCGCGGTTGATGTAGAGGTTGCCGGCCTCGACGCGGTCGACCCAGACGTTGACCTCGTCGGGATCGAGCGAGTGGAGGCCGGCCGTGAGCCCGAAGTCGGTGGCGTTCTGCCAACGGATCGCCTCGTCGAGGTCGTGGGCGTGCATGATGCCCAGGACCGGGCCGAAGTACTCCGTGGTGTGGAACTCGCTGCCGGGCTGGACACCGGTGCGGATGCCCGGCGACCACAGCCGTCCGGTCGAGTCGAGACGCTTCGGCTCCAGCAGCCACGACTCGCCGGCCTGGAGTGTGGTGAGCGCGCTGAGCAGCTTGCCGTGGGCCGGCTCGATGATCGGGCTCATCATGGTCGTCGGATCGTCCGGATACCCGACGACGAGCGACGAGACTGCGTCGAGCAGCTGGCGGTTGAACCGGTCGGACGTGGCCACGGACCCGACGAGGATCGCCAGGCTCGCCGCGGAGCACTTCTGGCCGGCGTGGCCGAAGGCGCTCTTCGCGAGATCTGCGACGGCAAGGTCGAGGTCGGCGCTGGGCGTGACGACCATGGCGTTCTTGCCGCTCGTCTCCGCGAGCAACCCCAAGTCGGGGCGCCAGGAGCGGAACAGCTTGGCGGTGTCCCAGCCACCGGTGAGGATGACGCGGTCGACACCCGGATGGGAGATGAGCTCCTGGCTGAGCGACCCTTCGGCGATGGTGATGAAACGGAGCGCCTCGCGGGGGATGCCGCCCTGCCACAGGGCCTCGACCATCACGGCCGCGGACCGCCGGCTCAGGTGGGCCGGCTTGATGATCACGCCACTGCCGGCGGCGAGTGCCGACAGCACCGAGCCCGCCGGGATCGCGACCGGGAAGTTCCACGGTGGCGTGACGACGGTCAGGGTTGCCGGCTCGAAACGTGCTCCGTCGACGGCATCGAGGCGGAGTGCCGACTCGGCGTAGTAGTGGGCGAAGTCGATGGCCTCGCTGACCTCGACGTCGGCCTCGGCGATCGTCTTGCCGGTCTCGGCCGCCATGATCGCCACCAGGTCACCGCGGCGGGCGGCGATGGCAGCCCCGGCCTGGTGCAGGATCCATGACCGGAGCTCGACGCCTCGCGCCGCCCATGCGGATCCGGCCTCGCGTGTCTCGTAGATGAGCGTCTGCAGGCTCGCCGGGCCGTGCACGCTGCCCGCTTCGACGGTGTCCATGCCCAGATGGGAGTAGGTCGAGCGCTGCAGGGTCAGCTGGCCCCATCGCCGGTTGGCGTCGGTGGACGGGTCGGTGTCCGCGGCGTTCGAGAAGCCGTCGGTGTGCAGGGTGATGTGCTCGCTGGTCCGGTCCTGGGAGCGGAACGGCTCGGGCACGGATTCGTCGAGCGCCTTGACCGAGTCGAGGAACCGGTTGGCCTCGCGGTCGAACGCGTCCGACGATGTCGCGAGGTCGAAGGCGGCGGACATGAAGTTCTCGCTGCTGGCGTTCTCCTCCAGCCTGCGGACGAGATAGGAGATCGCGACGTCGAACTCCTCCGGATGCACGACCGGGGTGTAGAGCAGCAGCTGCCCGACGTCGCCACGGACGGCGTCCATCGGACCAGTGTCCATCCCGAGCAGCATCTCGAACTCGATGCCGTCACGGACGGAACGCTGATCGGCGAGCAGCCAGGCATAGGCGATGTCGAAGAGGTTCTGACCGGCGACGCCGATGTGCACCGCTTCGATGCGCTCGGGGGTGAAGGCCCAGTCGAGGACGCGCTTGTAGTTGGTGTCGGTCTCCTGCTTCGTGCTCCACGTCGCGAGCGGCCAGCCGTGGACGGCGGCGTCGACCAGCTCCATCGCGAGGTTGGCACCTTTGACGACGCGCACCTTGATTCGGGCTCCGCCGAGAGCACGCCGCGCCGTGGCCCACTCCTGCAACTGCTGCATCGCGGCCAGGCAGTCGGGAAGGTAGGCCTGCAGCACGATGCCGGCCTTGAGGTCGGGGAAGTCCTCGAGCACCTTCGTGAACACCGCGATGGTGAGGTCGAGGTCGCGGTACTCCTCCATGTCGAGGTTGATGAAGGCGCCGTTGGCGGACGCCGCTGTGTACAGAGGCTGCAGTCTCTCGACGACGCGGTCGACGGTGTCGTCGAATGCCCACATGGAGAGCTGGCTCGCCACGGCCGACACCTTGACCGAGACGTAGTCGACGTCGTCGCGCTCGAGCAGTGCCAGGGTGCGGTCGCGGCGGCGGACGGCCTCTTGCTCGCCGAGCACGGCCTCGCCGAGAAGGTTGATGTTGAGCCGGTCGCCGCCCTAGCGCAGCCGGGCGATCGCCCGGCCGAGCTTGGCCGGCCGAGCGTCGATGAGGAGGTGTCCGACGAGGCGTCGCAGGGTGCGGCGCGCCTGGCCGACCACGAACCCGGGCAGGAGGAGCGAGAGCATCGCCCCGACCTTGAGCAGCAGACGTTGCTGGAACGGCAGGAACTTCGGGACGCTACGGGCCAGGGAGCGCAGATTGTGTGCGGCGACACGGGAGTCCTCCGGACGGATGACCCGGTCGACGAACCCGACGGTGAAGTCGAGTCCGTCGGGGTCCTGCAGGAGGTGCGCGAGTCGCTCGGCGGCTGGGTCGGATCGGCTCGAGGACTCGCGGTCGGAATCGATCCAGGCACGGACGAGGTCGACGCTTCGCTCGGCGAGTGGAAGATCGGTCATGGCACGCTCAAGGTTAGTGGTTGGCCGCTGCTTTCAGGACGAGACGGGGAGGTGGAGACCGCGTGAGCGAACGACGGCACCACCTGATCCCACCCCTCCGAAGGCTCGTGCCTGAACAGTAGCCGCTGAGCGGCCCTCAAGACACAAGGTGTGCGAGGCAGTTCGCCGGACTGTGTCAGCCCTGACGGCTGGGCTGCAGACGCGTCGTGGCGAACGCGAATCGGCGTGACTCAGCGGGTCGTCCCGCGGGCCACCAGAGCCGCGGTCCGAGCAGGGCCGCACAGGCCGGCACGACCAGCGTGCGCACGATGAACGTGTCGAGGAGCAGGCCCATGCCGACTGTGAAGCCCAGCTGGGCCAGGCTCGTGATGCTTCCGAACATCATGGCGAACATGCTCGCCGCGAAGATGAGACCGGCGGCGGTGATCACGCGGCCGGTGGCAGATACGGCCCGGGCGATGCCCTCGGGAGACCCGTCCGGAGCTTCCTCACGCACACGTTTCATCAGCAACATGTTGTAGTCCGCCCCGACCGCCACGAGCAGGACGAACGCGTTGACCGGCACCCACCAGTCGAGCGGCTGGTCGAGCAGGATCTGCCAGACGAGCACGCCCAACCCGACGGCCGACGCGTACGACAGCACGACGGACGCCAGCAGAAGTCCGGCGACGACGACCCCGCGAAGCATGAGCAGGAGGATCAAGAAGACGGTGGCCAGAGTCACCGCCGCCACCAGCGCGAAGTCGTCCAGCATGAACTCCTCGAGGTCACCGTTGAACGCCGCGATGCCGGAGGTGCTGACATCGCTGCCGGCGAGTCGGGTACCGCGCAGGCCGTCCTCGGCGGAGCGCACGACCTCAAGGCTGCGTTCGGATCCGGCTCGTCCAAACGGATCGGTCTCACCGATCACCACCATGCGGGCGAATCGCCCGTCCTCGGAGAGGAAGACGCCGGAGGTGGACGCGAGCTTCGGGTCGTCGAACGCCGCAGGCGGCAGGTAGAAGCCTCCGACCTCCGGGTCCTTCGCGACCTTCGACGTCTTTTGCAGGTAGTCGGCGGCCTGCTCGAGCCCCTTCTGCAGCTCGGCCATCGAGGCGGTGGCCTCTTGGGTGCCGTCGGCGACCTTGCTGCTGCCGTCCGCGACCTGTCCGGCTCCTCCTGCGAGCTCGCCGAGCCTCTGCTGGGCCAGCTGCTGACCGGCCTCGAGCTCGGCTGCTCCGGTCTCGGCCCGGTTCAGCCCGGTGTCGAGACGGGCCAGACCCCGGTCGAGCGCGACGGTCCCGGCCGCGATCTGACGCGCCGCCGCAGCCGCTTCGCGCAGGCCGGGAAGGAGCTGATCGCGCTGGGCCACGTAGATCCGTCTGATTCCGTCCCGGGCCTGCTTGCAGGCAGGGTCCAGGCCGCAGGTCGGACTCGCCTGCAGGGCGGAGTGGGCCTGTCTGAGGCCGTCGACGGCCTGCTTGGTCTGGCGCGCGGCCGTCTCCAGCCCGTCGGCGAGCAGCGCGGCCCCGCGGCGCAGGTCCCGCGTGCCCTTCGACGCGTCGTCGGTGCCGTTCGACAGCCGCTCAAGGCCTTGCTGCAGGTCGCGCATGCCACCGAGCAGGCTCCCGGTCCCCTCGACCGCCTGGTCCGCCCCGGAGGCGACCTGCCCGGCACCGGAGCTCACCTCGCCGGCGCCGTCGGCCAGACGTCGGGAGTCCTTCTCGCCCGCCTCGAGGTCGTTCACCGTGCCCGCCAGCCGGTCGCCGACCTCGCCGATCTGACCCCCGATGGACGCCTCGGCGATGGGCTTGCCGGTCGGACGCGTGATGGAACGGACGGACTCGACCCCCTGCGTTCGGGCCACCGAGGCGGCGGACTGCTCGAGGGTGGCGAGGTCCTCGGCGTTGCGCATGTCGCGGTTGGCCGTGATCAGCACGAAGTCGCCGAGAACCTCGTTGCGCGGGTAGTGGTCCGCGATCATCTCGAAACCCTGGTTGCTCTCCGTGTCGTCGGGTTGCACGGCGCGTTCGTCGAAGCTGCGGGTCAGCGCCGGGTAGAAGGCCGCGAGCACGACGAGCGGAACGAGTCCAGCGAGGAGGACGCGACCGGGCCTGGTGACCACCATCGTGGAGACGCGCTTCCAGCCGCCTCGCCCGTTCGTCCCTGGTCGTGGATCGAGAAGGCCACGGCGACCCAGGATCGTGATGGCCGCAGGCAGCATCGTCATGCTGAGGGCCAGGGTGGCCGCGACGCCCAGGGCGATGGCCGGGCCGGTCGTGCTGAAGAGGCCGACGTCTGCCAGGGCCATGGACGCGTTGGCGAGGACGACGGTCAGGGCCGACCCCGCGATGACCACGCCGACCTTGGACGACGCGATCCCGATCGCCTCGTCACTACCGTGACCTCCGCGGCGCTCCTCGTGGTACCGACTGATCAGGAAGATGGCGTAGTCGGTCGCAGCACCGAGCACGACCGCGGTGAGGACGGACGCCGTGAACGTCGACACGTCCAACCCCAGGGTCCCGGCCAGAGCGGCCAGACCACGGGCCGAGGCCAGGGACAGGCCGATGAAGCCGAGCACCACGCCCGTCACGGCGATCGAGCGGTAGAGAACGGTCAGGATGATGGTGATCAGGCCGATGATGACGATCGTGATGATGGTCAGACTGGTCTCGGCCTCGTGCGACATGTCGGAGATGGTCGTGGGGTATCCGGTCACCGCCACGTCGAGCCCGCCGGGCGGATCGTCGTGGACGACCTCGCGAACCTGCTCGATCTGTCGGATCGCCGCCGGCGCACCGGTGTCCCCGATGATCCCGACCTGGAAGTAGACGGCGTCGCCGTCCTTGCTGGTCAGGGAGTCGTACAGCGTCGGGTTCGCATCGATCTCCTGGATGGAGGACACGTACTCGTCGCCCTCGAGCCGGGGCACCAGCCCCTTCATGTACTCCCGGTCGGCCTCGGTGAGGCCACCGTCCCGTTCGGCGACGACGTACAGGATGCTCTTGGTCTTGCCGTTCCCGAACGCCTGGTCCATGGCCTCGAAGGTCTGGACGGCTTCGGCGTTCTCGGGGATGAACGGCAGCGAGCTGTCGGCGACGACCTCTTCGAGCTGGGGCACAGCAACGTTGACGGCGCCCACGGCGACCAGGCAGCCGACAAGAACCCAGCCGGCCTTGCGGATCGAGATCTCCGCGATTCCCATGTCGGTCCCATCAACGAGCAGAGCCGTCGGTGGTGACGACTCCGTATCGTCCACGCTAGGGAGCAGTGGACGTCGAGACATCGCGCCGAGGTAGGCACGACGCTCCGACCGCAGTATGAGCCGGGGTCCTCCCCAGGTGTGATGAGCCACGTCACAATGTGTCGAGCGTCGCGTGAGACGATCGGTCCCATGGACGTTCGCCCGTTCGACGCCTTGTTGCTCGTGTCGTTCGGAGGGCCGGAGCACCCGGACGACGTCGTCCCCTTCCTCGAGAACGTCACCGCCGGCCGCGGCATCCCCCGTGAGCGCCTGGAGCAGGTGGGGGAGCACTACTTCCGCTTCGGTGGAAGGTCGCCGATCAACGAGCTGAACCGTGAGCTCATCGACTCGATCCGCAAGGACTTCGCCGAAAACGGCATCGACCTGCCGGTGTACTGGGGCAACCGCAACTGGGACCCATACCTGCGCGACACGATGGGACAGATGTCCAAGGACGGGATCACCAACGCCGCCTACTTCGTCACCAGCGCCTACTCGTCCTACTCCGGTTGCCGTCAGTATCGCGAGGACCTCTACGACGCCCGGTTGGGCTTCGACGTCGAGCTGACACGGTTGCGGCTCTACTTCAACCACCCCGGCTTCGTGACGCCGTTCGTCGAAGCCACGTCGTCCGAGCTTGCCAATGCGCCCGCCGGCACCCACGTCGTCTTCGTCACCCACTCGATCCCCGACGCGATGGACGCCGCCAGCGGTGGACCGGGTCGCCACGCGTACCGGAAGCAGCACGAGGAGGTCGCGGCGATGGTCGCCGAAGGCGCGGGAGCCGCCCGATGGAGCCTGGCCTTCTGCTCGCGGTCCGGATCACCCCACATGCGGTGGCTGGAGCCGGACGTCAACGACCACCTCCACGAGCTCGCCTCCGAGGGTGTCGAGTCGGTGGTCGTGGTGCCGATCGGCTTCGTCTCCGACCACATGGAGGTCCTCTACGACCTGGACGTCGAGGCGGCGGCCACGGCCAAGAAACGGGGCCTGCGGTACGAGCGGGCCGACACCCCCGGTGAGCACGCGAGGTTCACTGCGATGGTTCGTGACCTCGTGCTGGAACGCGCCTCTGTCGAGCGGGGTGAGCAGCCCGAGCGGGCCACCGTCGGGGGGTTTCCTCCCAACCCGGACGTCTGCCCGGCCGACTGCTGCGTCAACCCCCGCTCGCCGCTGCCCACCGTGCCGTGAGTGACGAGCTCCTCGCCCTCGCCCGCGAGGTCGGGCTGGAGGCTGCTGACTTCGTGGCCAGCAGCCGGCCGGACGGACGTGTCGGCGTCGCCGACACGAAGTCCAGCCCCACCGACGTCGTCACCGAGATCGACCACGCCACCGAGGACCTGATCCGCAGTCGCATCCTCGAGCGTCGGCCAGACGACGGGTTCGTCGGCGAGGAGGGGCACGACGTGCAGGGGACGAGTCCTGTCGAGTGGGTCGTCGACCCGATCGACGGCACCGTCAACTTCGTCTACGGAATCCCGTGCTACGCCGTCTCGATCGCCGCTGCCGTCGACGGCGTGGTCGAAGCCGGCTACGTCGTCAACGTCGCGTCCGGCGAGGAGTGGGCCGCCGTCCGCGGCGCGGGATCCTGGCGCCAGGTCGGCGAGCGACGGGTGCGGCTCACCGCGCCGGAACCGCCGGTACTCGCCCATGCGCTGGTCGGTACCGGGTTCAGCTACGTTCCGGAGATCCGTGCCAAGCAGGCGGCCGCGCTCGCGCAGCTGCTGCCGCAGGTGCGGGACATCAGACGGACCGGATCGGCCGCGCTCGACCTGTGCGAGCTGGCGGCCGGGCGCCTCGACGCCTTCGTCGAGCAGGGTCTGATGCCGTGGGACCACGCCGCCGCCGGCCTCGTCGCCACTGAGGCCGGAATCCTCGTCGCCGGGCTCGACGGCGAGCCGGACGAACGGCTCGTCATGGCCGCCCATCCTGCGATCTCCGAGGAATATTTCGCGCTCTTTCGCGCTTGTGGATTCTGAGTGCGGCGCGCATGTGCACCGTGTGAGACACGCTTGACCGCGTGTGGAACAATCGCGCCGGTTGATCCGAACACCGTGCCGTCAGATGGGAAGGTCCATGGCTACCGACTACGACGCACCTCGCAAGACCGAGGACGAACAGTCCGAGGACAGCATCGAGGAGCTCAAGGCGCGTCGTCACGAGAAGAGCTCGGGCAAGGTCGACGAGGACGAGGTCGAGGCCGCCGAGAACTTCGAGCTGCCCGGAGCCGACCTGTCCCACGAGGAGCTGGCCGTCCAGGTCGTGCCCAAGAAGTCCGACGAGTTCACCTGCAGCTCATGCTTCCTGGTGCATCACCGCAGCCAGTTGTTCTCCGAGAAGAAGGGTGTGCTCATCTGCCGCGATTGCGGCGCCTGAGTCTCTTCTTCTTGACTACCGGAGTCGGTTCCGCGCCGGGCTCGACGGGTTTGAGCGACTTCATGCCGGGCGGCAGCTGGCCGGTCGAGCGCAGCCAGTAGGTCGCCGCACTGCGATGCACCAGCACCTTGGTGAGCTCGACGATCGCGCCACCGACCACCGCCCACGCCACGACCTCCCGGACGTCGTTGTCGGGGTTGTTCGTGTCCGCCGGCGGCTTGCGTCTCGTCGCCGTCTGCCAGGTCAGGGTCGACACCTTGCGCGCCAGCAGACCCGCCCCGATCGTGGCTCCGCGGTCCATCACCTTCCAGACACCCTTGCCGCCGCGTGCGCCTTTCGGTGACTTGACTGGTTCAGACTTCTTCTTCTTCGCCACCGTGTACCTCTCCGTTGCTTCTCATCGCACGCCCAGTCTGGCCCAGCGCCTGCACGATTGCCTCCGGATGTCGGCTCGAGACGAGCCAGTACGGCGCCGGGTCGGACGCATCCGCGACGCCGACCAGCACGCCGGCGTCGATGTAAGGGCGCGTCCGCATCCACGCACGTGCATCTGCCTTCGGTCCGAGCCGTTCGCGGAAGCCGCGCGGATCTAGCGCCATCACCTCGCCGATGTCGTCGGGCGAGAGATGGGCCGACCCGACCCGGAGCCCCTCAGGGCCGGCCACCACCACGATCGATCCGAAGCTCCACACCAGGGAACCCGCCAGCACCGTGGCGAGCACGGCGGCACCGATCGCGATCGGAACGTTCGTCGCGACGAACATGAGCCAGCCCCAGATCAGGCCGAACGCGATCACGACCACCCACCACGACGCAGGGGCCGTCAATCGTTCGCGGTACGTGTCCACGCCCCCAGCCTGCCGCATCCAGGGCGCGTCTCCCTATTCCGATCCGGGTTCGCGCGGCGTCGCATCTCACCTGGCGGCGTTATCGTCGGTCGCCGCCGCCCCCACGGGCAGGCCCGCGGGAGCTGCCCCCACCCCGGCCCGCGCCTCCCTCCTCTGCCTAGCCAGCCGAGCGCGACGCCACGCGCACCTCGAACCGGAATAGGGACACGCCCTTGGCGTCCCGGACGACGCGGGTAGTGTCGCGAGCATGGTCGAGGTGAGCATCACGCGTCTGGACGACGGGCTGCCTCTGCCGTCGTATGCGAAGCCCGGCGATGCGGGAGCGGATCTCCGCACCACGATCGACGTCTCCCTGGCACCGGGTGAGCGTGCGCTGGTCCCCACCGGCATCGCGATCGCTCTGCCGGAGGGATTCGCTGCCTTCGTCCACCCGCGGTCCGGTCTGGCCTTGAAGCACGGTCTGTCGGTCGTCAACACGCCGGGAACCATCGACGCGGGCTACCGGGGAGAGATCGCCGTGCTGCTCGTCAACCACGACCTCCACGAGTCGATCTCGATCTCGCGTGGCGACCGCGTCGCCCAGCTGGTCGTCCAGCAGGTCGAGCGGGCCGCCTTCGTCGAGGTCGACGTGTTGCCCGACTCCGAGCGTGGTGCTGGCGGCTACGGATCCACCGGCGGCCATGCCACCGCCGAGCCTGTGCGTGAGAGGGCATGATGCGAAAGAAGTCCAAAGCACAGTACTCCGACGTCGAGGAGCAGGTTGAAGCCGACGCCGACCTGGTTGAGGCCCCACCGAGCGACGTGCGAGCCGAAGGTCCGTGGGACTCATCGGAGAAGGACGTGAGCGACGACTCGGCGTACCTCGACTTCGGCTCCCTGCTGATTCGTGGACGTCCGGGCTTCAACCTGCAGCTGCCCACGGACGACGACCAGGGCACGATCGGCTCGGTCGTGCTGGTCACGGAGGATTCCGGTGTCGAGATCCGCGCCTTCGCCGATGCCCGCTCGGGAGGACTGTGGGACGACGTCCGTGCCGACCTCGAGGTCGAGGCCGAGCGACTCGGCGGGCAGTTCGATCGCGTCGAGGGGCCGTTCGGCACCGAGCTGCACATCCGCGTACCGGTGAAGCTGCCTGACGGTGAGGACGGCTTTCAACCCAGCCGCATCGTCGGCATCGAAGGACCCCGGTGGATGCTGCGGGCGACATTCCTCGGCCGTGAGGCTCTCGAACCGAGTGACGACGGCCTGCTCATGACGGCTCTGCGCGACGTCGTGGTCGTGCGCGGCAGCGATCCGCGTGCCCCCCGTGACGCCCTGATCCTGACCGTCGGCGAGGACCTCGACATGGTCGAGAACAACCCGGCGTGACCACCGACCTCGACCTACACTGAAGACATGTCCGGACTATTCAGCCGCACCCTGGAAAAGTTCTCACCCGAGCACCAGGAAGCGGACGAACTTCAGGAGAACGCCGCCAAGGCGGGCTGTTCCCCGATCAAGACGCAGCCCGATCGTTGCGTCGCCACCGTGCACGGCACTCTGCGATCGGTCACCCTCCGCCCGATCGACGGCGTCACCGCACTCGAAGCCGAGCTCTACGACGGTTCCGACACCGTCACGCTCATCTGGCTCGGTCGACGAACGATCGAGGGCGTCGAGGCCGGTCGACGGCTCACGGTGCACGGCCGCATCGGCCGTCGGCGCGACGAGCGCGTCCTCTACAACCCACGCTACGAGCTCGAGGCATGACCTCAGGCGCCTCTGTCGACACGGTTGAACAACTCGTCCGCAGCAAGCTGTCCGAGGCTCTTGGGGGGCGTCGCGGCATCATCGAGAGCGCCGTGCCCACCGTGCTCTTCACGGTCATGTTCGTCAGCACCCACGAGCTGCGGCTGTCTCTCGTCGTCAGCATCGTGGCGACCGGCCTGCTGCTCGTCGTGCGGCTGGTACAGCGGAGCACGGTGCAGTTCGTGCTCAACGCCCTCATCGCGATCGGAATCGCTGCCCTCTTCGCGTCCCGAACGGGGGAGGCGCGTGACGTCTTCCTGCCCGGCATCCTCTACAACGGCGCCTACGCGACGGTATTCGTGTTCTCCATCCTCATCGGCTGGCCGATCGTCGGCTTCATGATCGGCAGCATCACCGGGGACCCGACCGGATGGCACGACGACAAGCCAATCGTCCGGCTGTGCGCACAGCTCACCTGGTTGTTCGCGGTGCCGTGCATCCTGCGGGTCCTCGTGCAGTACCCGCTCTACGCCGGCGACCACATCGCCCTTCTCGGCACCGCCAAGGTCATCCTCGGCTGGCCGCTGCAGATCGCGTCGTTCGCCGCGATGGCCTGGTTGCTGAGCCGCAACCGGACTCCGCTCGAGCCGGACGCCGAGACCGCCTAAGAAGCCTTCTTCGGCGAGAGCAGCTGACCGAGGTCGTGCTCGGCATCCTCGGGCGAGACGAACAGCAGCTCGTCGCCCGCCTCCAGCGAACGGTCGCTGTCGGGGGTCTGGATCGCGTTGTCGCGCAGGATCGCCACCAGCACCACGTCTTGCGGCCACGGGATGTCGGCCACCCGATGACCGATGTGCGGCGAGTCGTCCGGCATGGTGAGCTCGACGAGGTTCGTGTTGCTCTGGCGGAACGTGAACAGCCGCACCAGGTCACCCACCGTGACGGCCTCCTCGACGAGAGCCGACATGATGCGTGGCGTCGACACCGACACGTCGACGCCCCACGAGTCACCGAACAACCACTCGTTGGCCGGATGGTTGACGCGTCCGACGGTGCGGGGCACCGAGAACTCGGTCTTTGCCAGCAGTGAGATGACGAGGTTGGCCTTGTCGTCGCCGGTGGACGCGATGACGACGTCGCACGTCTCGAGCTGTGCTTCCTCGAGTGAGGAGAGCTCACAGGCATCGGCGAGCAGCCACTGAGCGTCCGGGACCAGGTCGGAGCGAATCGAGGCCGGCGCCTTGTCGATGAGAAGGATTTCGTGCCCGTTGTCGATGAGCTCGAGCGCGACGCTGCGTCCGACGGCTCCGGCTCCGGCGATGGCGACCCGCATCACTCCACCTCCGGTCCGGCGTCGATGGCGGCGTGGGCGTCGTCGGCCTCGTCCTCGCGCATGAAGATGTTCAGCACGTCGCCTTCTTGGATGACGGTGTCGCTGTGGGCGATGTGTCCGGAGCCGAGACGGGTGAGGTAGGCGACGCGCACCTCGGCATGACCCTCGAGATCTGAGATCTCGTGTCCGATCCAGACGGACGGGGCCTCCATGGTCTCGAGCCGGAGCTCGCCGGACGGATCACGCCATGCGGGCTCGGAGCCGGCCGGCAGCAGGCGTCGGAGCACCTGGTCGGCGGTCCACGTGACCGTGGCGACGGTGGGCACGCCCAGCCGTTCGTAGACCTCCGCGCGGCCGGGGTCGTAGATGCGGGCGACGATGTTGGTGACGCCGAACTGCTCGCGAGCCACGCGTGCGGAGATGATGTTGGAGTTGTCGCCGCTGGAGACCGCCGCGAAGCCGTCGGCCTTCTCGATTCCGGCCTCCTCGAGGACACCCTTGTCGAAGCCCATGCCGGTAACGGTGATGCCGCTGAAGCTGGGGCCGAGCCGGCGGAAGGCGTCCGGGTTCTGGTCGATGACCGCGGTCGTGTGGCCCCGCCGCTCGAGGCTGCGCGCGAGGGTGGCGCCGACGCGTCCGCACCCCATGATCACGATGTGCACGCACGCGACGCTACACCGCGTCCGGGTACCCCGTCGCGCGTGGCGCTGCGGGTCTACGATCGTCGCCGTGGGCATCGTCGACGTCGTCAAGCGTGCTGTGGTCGGTCGCAAGCTTCGCAGCACCCAGCTGGGCGAGACGTTGCTCCCCAAGCGCATCGCGCTGCCGGTCTTCGCCAGCGACCCGCTGTCGAGTGTCGCCTACTCCCCGGACGAGATCTTCCTGACGCTGTCGCTCGCGGGGGTGGGCGCATACGCCTACTCCTGGAAGATCGGGATCTTCATCGCCTTCGTACTGCTGGTGGTCGTGGCGTCCTACCGCCAGAACGTTCAGGCCTACCAGAGCGGTGGCGGCGACTACGAGGTGGCGACCACCAACCTCGGCTCGACGGCCGGGCTGGGTGTCGCGAGCGCTCTGGGCGTCGACTACGTCCTGACCGTGGCCGTGTCGATCGCCTCGGCGTCGCAGTACACGGCCAGCGTCATCCCCGCCGCGCGCGGCCACGAAGTGCTCGTGGCCGTCGTGGCCATCGTCTTCCTCACCGGCATGAACCTCAGAGGGGTTCGCGAGTCGGGAACGGCGTTCGCGATCCCGACGTACATCTTCATGGTGTCGATGCTGGGCATGGCCGGTTGGGGATTTCTCCGCGAGTTCCTCGGGTCAGGACTTCCGGACGCGCCGACGGCCGATCTCACGATCCTCCCTGAGGAGCCGTTCACCGCCGGCCTCACCGGCCTGGCGTTCGCGTTCCTGCTGCTGCGCGCCTTCGCATCCGGATGCGCGACACTCACCGGCGTCGAGGCCATCGCGAACGGGGTGCCGGCCTTCCGCAAACCCAAGGGCCGCAACGCGGCGGCGACTTTGCTGGTTCTCGGCGCCGTGGCGACGACGCTCGCGTTGTCGATCGTCTCCCTGGCCAACATCGTGAACGTCCGGGTCGCCGAGGATCCGGAGATCCAGCTCCGCAACCCCGACGGCACGTCGGTGGGTCCGGACTACCACCAGGACCCCATCGTGGGTCAGCTCGCGAGAGTCATCTTCGATGACTTCTCGCTGGGGTTCTTCCTCGTGACCGTGTCGACTGGTCTGATTCTGCTGCTGGCGGCGAACACGGCGTTCAACGGATTCCCGGTGCTCGGCTCCATCCTGGCTCGTGACGGCTACCTCCCGCGGCAGCTCGACACGCGCGGCGACCGGCTCGCGTTCAGCAACGGCATCGTCCTTCTGGCGCTCTTCTCGATCGTCCTCATCGTGGCCTTCGACGCCCAGGTCACCCGCCTGATCCAGCTCTACATCGTGGGTGTCTTCGTGTCGTTCACGTTGAGTCAGTCCGGCATGGTGCGCCACTGGACGCGCCTCCTCAAGGTGACTCAGGATCGAGCTGAGCGCCGAGCCATGCAGCGAAGCCGCGCCATCAATGCGTTCGGCACGACGGTCACCGGCACCGTGCTCGTGGTGGTGCTCATCACGAAGTTCGCGCAGGGGGCATGGATCGCGATCACCGCGATGATGGTCCTGTTCGTCATGATGCGCGCGATTCGACGTCACTACGACAGCCTCGGTGTGGAGCTCCAGATCGACGAGGAGGACCACATGCTTCCGTCGCGGGTGCATGCGGTGGTCCTCGTGGGCAGGCTGCACAAGCCCACCATGAGGGCGCTGGCGTACGCCCGAGTCTCCAGGCCGAACACCCTGGAGGCGCTCTACGTCGAGTTCGATCAGGGCGAGTCGGCCAAGCTGCGTGAGCAGTGGAGCGACCTCGGCATCCCGGTGCCGCTCAAGATCATCTCCTCGCCCTACCGCGAGCTCGTGCGCCCGGTGGTCCGATACGTCAAGGAGATTCGGAAGAGCAGCCCGCGCGATGTCGTGACGGTCTACATCCCCGAGTACGTCGTGGGGCGCTGGTGGGAGCAGCTGCTGCACAACCAGACCGCGTTGCGCCTCAAGGGTCGGCTGCTGTTCATGCCCGGCATCATGGTGACGAGCGTCCCGTACCAGCTTCGGTCCGCCGGCCAGGTGAAGGCTCGGCCCGAGCGTCCAGCACCGGGTGACGTCCGCCGCGGCGTCGGCGACCGGAATGAGTGACGACCTACCCGTCGTCGAGATCGGCCCCGTCGCGCACGGAGGTCACTGCGTGGCACGACTCGACGGGCAGGTGGTGTTCGTCCGTCACACGTTGCCCGGAGAACGGGTCCGTATCCGCATCACGGAGCGGAGCAAGCGGTTCCTGCGCGCCGACGCCGTGGAAGTGCTCGAGCCCGCGCCCGACCGGGTCGAGGCCCCATGCCCATACGCGGGAGACTGCGGTGGGTGCGACTTCCAGCACGTCTCACCAGCCGGCCAGCGCCGCCTGCTGACATCAGTGGTGCGCGAGCAGATGGAGCGGCTGGCCGGTCTGGCGTGGGACGGAGCGGTCGAGGCCGCCGATCCCGACGACCTCGGCTGGCGTACACGCGTCGCGTTCGCGGTGGACGACTCGGGACGGCCCGGGCTGCGGCGCCACCGCTCGCACCAGATCGTGCCGATCGAGGAGTGCCTCATCGCGCATCCCGACCTGCCGCAGGTGCTCGACCGCACCTGGGACGCCGAATCCGTCGAGGCCATCGTCTCGTCGACCGGCGAGCACCTGCTGGTCACCGACGCCACCATTCCCGACGAGGTCGAGCGTGCGGTCGACGGTGTCGTTGCGGTCGACGGCACCGTGCGAGGAGGTCGCGGAGCTCTCACCGAGCGGGTGCACAACACCGAGCTGCGGGTGTCGGGCTCGGGGTTCTGGCAGGTGCACCCGGCCGCGGCCAGCACGCTCGTGAACGCCGTGCTCGAGGCCGCGCAGCTGCACCCCGGCGACACGGCCGTCGACCTCTATGCCGGGGTCGGGCTGTTCACGTCGTTCCTCGCGGACGTCGTGGGGGAGCGAGGGAGGGTGGTGAGCGTCGAGTTCGACCGTCGGGCCGCCCGCGACGCCCGCCGAAACCTGCACGACCGGCCGCAGGTGGAGCTCGTCCACGCCAAGGTCGAGCTCGCCCTGCGATCCGGGCAGGTCGGTGCCACGGCCGATGTCGTCGTGCTCGACCCGCCTCGGTCCGGCGCGAAGCCCGCCGTCGCCGGCATCGCTGCGCTCACGCCGCGGCGCGTCGTCTACGTCGCGTGTGATCCGGCCGCGCTCGCCCGCGACATAGCCTCCTTCGCCGATCTCGGATACCGGCTCGAGCACGTCCGCGCCTTCGCCCTGTTCCCCATGACGCATCACGTCGAGTGTGTCGCGACGCTCGTGCCCCACTGAGTGCTCCACCCTGGGTGCTCATCGCGTCGGTGGGCGCAGTGATGTTGGCAGCCGGCATCACCTGGGAGCAGCGCGTGCGCGATGGCCGTGCCGTCGTCCGTTACGTCGGCTCGATGCGATGACCCCCACTGTTGCAGTTGTATCGACCTGCACACCGCGACAAGGTGAGGGCATGCCCGAGTTCAGGACCGTACGTGAGTTACGGCGCGACGCGCTCTTGCAGGACACCTTGCTGTTCTGCCTCGCGTTCACCATCGGCGCCGCCGTGTACGCGGTCGTGCGCGCCATCGTCGACGGGCTGGCCGACTTCTGGACGATCGGGCTGTCGGACGGGCTCCTGCTGAGCGGGCTGGTCGCCGGTGAGCTGTTCCTGCTGTGGAACAACGGCTACCGGCAGGGCGTCCGCGGTCACAGCATCGGCAAGCACCGCAGCGGCATCGCGGTCGTCGACCGTGGCGACGACGCCCCGACCGGCGTGGCCCGCGGCCTGGCGCGCGGGCTGATCATGGTGGTGCTGCTCGACCTGGCTGCCGCCGCGATTCCGGTCGGGCTCCCGACCGTGCTCCGCAGCGCCACACCGGAGAGCTGGCACTTCGGCGTCACGGCCTACATCGCGCTCGCGGTGATCCTGGTGCCGCTCCTCCTCCCGACCGACCGCGGACTGGCCGACTGGCTGCTGCGCACGAAGGTGGTGCGGGCCACCGGTGCCGACGCCACGACGCGGCCCGGACGTCGACGCGCGCTGGTCGTGCTCGACGTGGTCGGCGTGGTCGGAGTACTTGCCGTCGTGACCACGTACGTCGCGTTCTACTGGCCGTTGATCTGGCAGTTCCCCAGCCTGTCCTGACCGCACGGTCCGAGGGCGCGCGGACCGCCATGTATCTTGATGTCGAGATACTTTGCACGCCTGCCGGTAAGGCAGACCTGAGATGGCGCTGGAGAACCCTGCTCGGCAGGATGGGTGTGACAGCGCGAGGAGGAGAAATCATGGCCGTCGACAGCTTCAACGCCAAGGACACCCTCGAGGTCGGTGGGGAGTCGTTCGAGTTCTACCGACTCGACAAGGTGACTGGCGACGGGCTCGACGTCGACTCGCTCCCGTTCAGCCTCAAGGTGCTGCTCGAGGGCCTGCTGCGCACCGAGGACGGCTCGAACATCACCCAGGACGACATCGAGGCGCTGGCCGGCTGGGACGCCGATGCCGATCCCAGCAAGGAGATCCAGTTCACCCCGGCGCGCGTGATCATGCAGGACTTCACCGGAGTGCCCTGCGTCGTCGACCTCGCCACGATGCGCGAGGCCATGGCTGATCTCGGCGGCGACGCCACCAGGATCAACCCGCTCGCTCCGGCCGAGATGGTCATCGACCACTCCGTCATCGCGGATGTGTTCGGCACCCCGGAAGCGTTCGAGCGGAACGTCGAGATCGAGTACGAGCGCAACCGCGAGCGCTACCAGTTCCTACGCTGGGGCCAGGGCGCGTTCCACGACTTCAAGGTCGTGCCTCCGGGCACGGGCATCGTGCACCAGGTCAACATCGAGCACCTCGCCCGAGTCGTGTTCACGCGCGACGACAACGGTGAAACGGTTGCTTACCCCGACTCCTGTGTCGGCACCGACTCGCACACGACGATGGTCAACGGACTCGGCGTCGTGGGCTGGGGCGTCGGTGGCATCGAGGCCGAGGCGGCCATGCTCGGGCAGCCGATCAGCATGCTGATCCCACGGGTGGTCGGCTTCAAGCTCAGCGGCGAGCTGCCCGAGGGCGCCACCGCCACCGATCTCGTGCTCACGATCACCGAGATGCTGCGCGAGCACGGCGTCGTGGGCAAGTTCGTCGAGTTCTACGGCGACGGCGTCGGCGCCGTGCCGCTCGCCAACCGCGCCACGATCGGCAACATGAGCCC
>NZ_JBOHDT010000123.1:0-3542 GCF_050700635.1 Aeromicrobium sp. | reverse complement strand
ACTTAGCCAATGATCGGTTGCTCCTCGGGAAGGTGGTACCGAGTGGTGCGACGGCGCAGAACGAACGCGGACGCCGCTGCAATCGTGCCCACTCTGCCCACGAACATCAAGACGGAGATGGTCATCTGCGCATTGACGGGCAACTGGGTGGTGATGCCCGTGCTCAATCCGACGGTGCCGAAGGCCGAGGCGCACTCGAACAGCACTTCGTCGAACGCGAAGTCCGTCATCGACATCACCGCGAAGGTCGAGCCGACCACGAGCATCACCGCGAGAAGGGCGATCGTGAGTGCCGTCCGGATGACCGCGGCACTGATCGAGCGACGACCCACGGTCACGTCGGGGTCGCCGCGGAGCTCGGCGAGGATGACGAAGCCCAGAAGCAGGAAGGTGGTGATCTTGATGCCGCCGGCCGTACTCGCGCTGCCGCCGCCGATGAACATCAGCACCGTGGCGCTGTTGAGCGTCTCCGGCTGCACGCTCCCCCAGTCGAAGCTGGCCAGCCCGCCTGACCGGGTCATCGCACTCGCCTCGACACCTGACACCATCTTGTCCTGCCACGACAACGCCCCGATGGTCCCGAGATTGTTCCACTCGTAGATCAGGAAGATTGCGGCGGCGATCACGAACAGCAGGATCGAGCCCCAGACCGTGAGCCGGGTGTGAATCGTCCAGAGCGAGGGGCGGCGCCAACCCTGGAAGAGCTCGGCGAGCACGGGGAAACCGATGGCGCCGACGAACACACCGGCGGACATTGCGAGGATCACCACCGCGTCGCCGGCGTACATGACGATGCTGTCACGGTTCAGTGAGAAGCCGGCGTTGTTGAACGCCATGATCGAGTCGAAGACGCCGTGCCACAGGGACGTGCCGAGGTCGTCGTAGTAGGTCAGGCGGTAACGCGCCGTGAGCACGGCGGCGAGGACCCCTTGGAAGAACACCATGGTCACGGCGACTCGTCGGAACAGCGGCCGCACCTCACCGATGCTCACCACGTGCATGTCCGCCTGGGCCACCAGGCTCGTGCGCAGCCCGAGCCGCCCGCCGATGAACAGCCCGAGCAGGGTGGCAAGGGCGATGATGCCGAGCCCGCCGATCTCGACGAGCACGAGGATGATGGTCTGCCCGGCGGGCGTCCAGTAGGTCGAGGTGTCGACAGTCGCCAGACCCGTCACGGTGACGGCGGACGTCGACTGGAAGATGGCCGCCTGCAGGCTGGCCGAGCCCTCCCCCGAACGGGCGAACGGGAGCAGCAGGAGGAGTGTTCCGACGAAGGTCAGGGCGAGGAACGAGAGCGGGAGCAGCCGCACCGGGTGCAGGATCGCGTTCGGCAGACTCGGTCGGAGCACTCCCCGACCGTACTAGGGCGTGTCTTCCTATCCCGGTTCGACAGGGCGCGCGGTGTCCGCGCTCGGCTGGCAAGGCAGAGGAGGGAGACGCGCCCTTGGGGCAGATGCGTTCGTGTGCCGTGCCAGAATCAGGACGACCATGGCGAGCTTCACGTTCGGAGCCGGCAACGCCCGCAAGCTCCTCGGACTCCCGCTGTACGCGTGCTCCGCCGTCATCAGCCTCCTCGTTCCCCGCTCCGACCGCCTCTGGGTCTTCGGGTCGGGCATCGGTCTGGGCGAAGGCGCCCTGCCGCTCTTCCGACTGGCTCAGCGGCGTGTCGGCGACTCGACTCGGCTGGTGTGGCTCGCCGGCAGCGCCGCGGAGCTCGACGAGGCGCGGGCACTCGGGTTCGAGTCGATCCGCAAGAACGGACTCCGCGGCTTCTGGACCACCCTGCGGGCCCGCGTCATCGTCGTGACCCACGGGTTCGGCGACGCGAACCGCTATGGCGTGCGCGGCGGCTTCGTCGTGCAGCTGTGGCACGGTCTGCCGTTCAAGCACCTCCACCTCGACTCGGGCTCGACTTACGCGGTGTCGTTCCTTCCGGACGTGGGCATCATGCGGCGGCTGGTCGGCTTCGCCTACCGGCGGGCCGGCCGCGGGCTGTCGCTGTTCCCGGTATCGTCGGAACGGGTCAAGCCGAGCATCGTGAGCGGCTTCGGCATCCTCCCCGAGAACGTCGTGGTCGCAGGCGACCCGCGCGACGACGTCCTGCTTGCCGGCGACGAGGCCGAGCGGCGCGAAGCAGCCCGGAAGCAGCTCGACGAGGCCGTTCCCGACCTGCCCCCGGCCGCGCGGGTCGTCCTGTTCGCTCCGACCTGGCGCGACGGAGCGCTCGACCCGACGGTTCCCTCGTCGAGCGAGTGGGAGGCGATCGCGGCCTGGCTCGACCGGCACGACGCGGTGCTGCTCGTTCGAACCCATCCGCTCGGTCGTGGGAGCTACGCCAACGGCCCGGTGCGCTCGACCCGGGTCCGCCTGCTGGGGCCAGAGCTCCTGCGCGACGTCAACCGGGTGCTGTGGGCTGTTGACGCGGTCGTCACGGACTACTCGTCCATCGTGTTCGACTTCGCCCTCGTCGGACGCCCGGTCGTCTTCTACGCACCCGATCTGGCCACCTACACGTCGACGCGCGGCTTCTACGTGCCGTTCGACGAGTTCACCGGCGGGCGGGCGGTCACCACGTGGGCCGACACTCTTGACCGGTTGACGTCGGCCCTCACCGAGGATGCGGACGGTCCCGCCCACCGCCACGCGCACCACCTGCGCACCGAGTTTTTCGACGTGCTCGACGGGCGCGCCGGTGAGCGCGTGCTCGACGAGACCCTCGCTCGCATCACCACCTCCGGCTCCACGTCGACTCAGACGACGCTCGTCGACCGACCGGCGATCACGGATCTTTCGTACGACCCCGGTTCGGCCACCCTCTCGATCGGCCATTGCGCGGTCGGCGCCGCCCTGGTCGGTCGGCGAGCGCGGGTGAACGCGAACGACTCCGGCGATCTCGTCCTGCTTGCCGCGCGATGGGGATCGGAGCCACTCGCCCTTCCGAGCGACACGTATCGGCTCGAGCTGCCTGATGGCTCGTCCCGCGTCGAGGTGTTGGCGGAGTCGCTCGAGATCCGTCACGAGCTCTTCCGAGCGACGGTGCGCGAGCGCGGCGGCGGGCTCGTCGTCGAGATCGGCCCACCACTGGCCGACGACGAGCTCGGCCCCCGGGCCCAGCGAGAGCTCGAGGAGGCCTACCGCCGCTGGGCCCCCGAGCCGGAGGATGCGGTGTTCTTCGAGAGCTTCCGTGGCCGCTCGGCCGCCTGCAACCCGCGTGGCATCGACCGTGCCATCGCCGAGATGCGGCCCGCGACCCGTCGCTACTGGAGCGTGGTCGACGGGTCGGTGCCCGTGCCTGACGGTTCGGTGCGACTGATCGAGGGCAGCGGTGAATGGTGGCGGGTCCGCGCCTCCGCGCGTGTCCTGGTCGTCAACGACTGGCTGCGCAAGCGTTTCCGCGAGCGTTCGCACCAGCACGTCCTTCAGACCTGGCACGGCTCCACGCTCAAGCGACTGGCCCGCGACCGACCGGACGCGAGCCTGCGCTCGAAGATCGCCGCCACGCGCGAAGGTCGTCGCTGGGACGCCCTCCTCGCGCAGAACGA
>NZ_JBOHDT010000122.1:0-10167 GCF_050700635.1 Aeromicrobium sp. | reverse complement strand
GCGCTGCCCAGCGACTCGGCCTGGGCGGTGGCCTCGACCTCGAGAGTGGTGGCGAGGTCGCTGGTCGCCGCGACGCGCACCGTGTTCTTGATGGCGGCCATCAGCGACGGCTCACGGGAGGCGTACGAGGCGGCCAGAGCACGGGCGCGAGCGACCGGATCGTCCGTCAGCTCCTGGGCGATGCCGAGCCGGAAGGCTTCGTCGGCATCGATGACGTCGCCGGAGAGCAGCGCGGCCGCGGTGTTGGCTCTGCCGATGCGCTGCGTCAGCAGCCACGTGCAACCGCCGCCGGGGTGCAGGCCGATCTGGGAGAACGTCGGACCGAGGCGTGCCTGAGGTCCGGCCACGATCACGTCGCACGCGAGTGCGATGTTGAGACCGGCCCCGACGGCGGCCCCATGCACGGCCGCGACCGTGGGGATGGCGAGGTCGTGGATGCCGAGGAACGACGCGTAGACGCGCATGAGGTGATCGCGAAGCTCGGACGTCGGGCGGTCGCGGTCGCCGAACAGGTCCTGCAGGTCTGCTCCCGCGCAGAACGCCTTGCCGGCCCCGGCGACGACGAGAACACATGCGTCGTGGTCGTCGGCCACCGCGCGCACGGCGGCGGCCAGCTCGTCGAGCAGGGCCCAGTCGAGGGCGTTGCGGCGATCGGGTGCGTTGAGGGTGATGACGCGCACCGAACCGTCGGACTCGAGCTCGACGAGACTCATCGTCAGCGGGCCCGGAGGACGTCAAGCTGATTCGGCTCGGTCACGCGCCCATCGAACCACAGGAGACGACAACCAGCCGTAATCGCCGACGAGCAGCTCGACGCCGTCGTGGCACTCGCCCTGGAGTTGATCGGTCGAACGTGATTCCCGCTGGGTAAGGTGTGCTCATTCGCCGATGTAGCTCAGTGGCAGAGCGCTTGCTTCCCAAGCAAGATATGCGGGTTCGATTCCCGTCATCGGCTCCAAGACGAAGCAGCGGTGAGTGAGCGTCCTATCCGGGCGTCCGATTGGACGCTGACACACCGCCAGCCCGACACCTGGCGCAGATGACATGCTCGACCCATGAGCACACCGGACATCGCCGTGATCGGCGGATCGGGCTTCTACACGTTCCTCGACGATCCGGAGACGGTCGAGGTGGAGACGCCGTACGGGCCGCCGTCGGCGCCGATCGCGGTGGGTACGGTCGGTGACCGGAGCGTCGCGTTCCTGCCGCGGCACGGCGCGGGCCACGAGTTCCCGGCGCATCGGGTTCCGTACCGGGCCAACCTGTGGGCGCTGCGCAGCCTCGGAGTCCGGCAGATCCTGGCCCCGTGCGCAGTCGGTGGCCTGCAGGCCGAGTACGGGCCGGGCACGTACGTCGTGCCCGACCAGGTCGTCGATCGCACGACCGCGCGAGTCCAGACGTACTACGACGAGGGCGCCAACCACATCTCGTTCGCCGACCCGTACTGCCCGCGGCTGCGGCGACATCTCGTGGACGGACTCGACGGACACGCTCCGGTGGACGGCGGCGCGATGGTCATCATCGAGGGTCCTCGGTTCTCGACCCGTGCCGAGTCCCAGTGGTATGCCGGGCAGGGGTGGGCCGTCATCGGCATGACCGGGCACCCGGAAGCGGTGCTCGCACGTGAGCTCGCGCTCTGCTACTCCACGGTCGCGCTGGTCACCGACCACGATGCCGGGGTCGACGAGGCCGAGGCCGTCACCGTCGACGAGGTGTTCAAGGTCTTCGCCGAGCACACCGACACGCTCAAGTCGGTGCTCACCGACGTGGTCGGGGCGGTCGGCACCGACCGCGACTGCGCCTGCCCGCACGCGGTGGACGGGATGGACCTCCCTTTCGAACTACCGGATTCTGGGGCCACGTGAAGGTCCTGCTCACCGGTGCGGCCGGGTTCATCGGCAGCAGGATTGCCGTGCTCGCCCGAGAGCGCGGCCACGATGTCGTCGCCCTCGACGCCTACCTGCCGGAGGCGCACGGGTCGGCCGAGCCCGAGGGCGAGATTCTCCGGCTCGACCTCAGACGGGATCGGCTCGACGACGTGCTTGCCGACCTCGACGTCGTCTGTCACCAGGCGGCGATGGTCGGCAACGGGGTCGACGCGCAGGACCTGCCGGGCTATGCGGGCCACAACGACCTCGGCACCGCCGAGCTGCTCGCCGCGATGGCGCGGGTGGGCATCGACGACCTCGTGCTCGCGTCGTCGATGGTGGTCTACGGCGACGGTCGCTTCGACTGCCCCGAGCACGGCGACGTCCCGCCGGCACCTCGTCGCGAGGAGGACCTGGCTGCGGGACGGTTCGACCCGCGCTGTCCGGTCTGCGGCGAGGAGATCACCTGGCGGCGCATCGGCGAGGACACGCCGTTCCGTCCGCGCACGAGCTACGCCGCGTCGAAGGTCGCCCAGGAGCACTACGCCGACGCGTGGTGCACGCTCCAGGACGGACGGACGATCGCGCTGCGCTACCACAATGTGTACGGCCCGGGCATGCCCGCGGACACGCCGTACGCCGGCGTCGCGGCCATCTTCAGGTCGGCGCTCGAGCGCGGCGAGGCGCCGCGCGTGTTCGAGGACGGTGCCCAGGTACGCGACTTCGTTCACGTCGACGACGTCGCCATGGCCAACGTGCTGTCGCTCGAGCAGGTGCGCGACCATCCGTCGGGCCTGACGCCGTACAACGTGGCGTCTGGGCACCCGTTCACCATCGGCGAGATGGCGGCTGTGCTCGCCGGAGCGGGAGACGGGCCGGACCCGCTCGTCACCGGCGAGTACCGGCTGTTCGACGTGCGGCACGTGCTCGCGTCGCCGGACGCCGCGGTCGAGGGCCTGGGCTTCCGGGCCGCGGTCCGTCCCGAGGACGGGCTTGCCCGGCTGGCGACCGACCCGCTCAGAACGCGCTAGCGTCGGGAGCATGGATCGGGCGATGGTCTGCGATGTCGTCATCCCGTGCCGGGACGAGGCGGCGGCGCTCCCGCTGGTGCTCCCGGCCCTGCCGGACGGCTTCCGCGCGATCGTCGTCGACAACGGCTCTACCGACGGCACCGCTGACGTCGCACGCCGGCTGGGTGCCACTGTCGTCGACGAGGCCCGGCCCGGATACGGTGCCGCGGTCCATGCCGGCGTCCTCGCTTCGACGTCGGAGTACATCGCCGTGGTCGACGGCGATGACTCGATGGACGTCGTCGAGCTGACCGGGCTCCTCCAGGCTGTGCTCGACACCGGCGTCACCATGGCCGTCGGTCGCCGGCGTCCGGTGCGCCGCGGGGTCTGGCCGTGGCATGCGCGCATCGGCACCACGGTGCTCGCCACCTGGCTGCGCCGCTCCAGTGGCTTCGGGGTGCACGACCTCGCGCCGATGCGGGTCTGCCGCCGCGAGGACCTGCTCGCGCTCGACATCCGCGATCGCCGCTTCGGCTACCCACTCGAGCTGATGCTCAAGGCCGCCCGCGCCGGGTGGACGGTCCGTGAGATCGACATCGCCTACCGTCCGCGGGCCGCCGGAACGAAGTCGAAGGTGTCGGGCTCCCTGCGCGGCACGACCAAGGTGGCCCAGGACTTCGGCAAGGTCTTGCGGGAGTCGCGATGAACGCGCCCACGGTGCTCGTCGTCGCCAAGGCACCCGTCCCCGGCCAGGCCAAGACCCGCATCGCCCGGGACATCGGCGACGACGCTGCCGCCGAGCTGGCCGCGGCAGCGCTGCTCGACACGCTCGACACGGCCACCGCCACCGGCATGCCGGTCGTCGTCGCCCTGACCGGCGACCTCGAGCGGGCCGCACGGTCGGACGAGATCGCGGCCGTCCTGGGCGGCCTCCGATTGGTTCCCCAGATCGGCGCGACGTTCGGCGAAAGGCTCGCGCAAGCTCATGTCGACGCCGACGCCGGCCATGGCGTCATCCAGGTGGCCATGGACTCACCGCAGATCCGCGTCGACGACCTGCGTGAGGCGGCCGAGCTGCTGGACGACCACCCGAGCGTGCTCGGTCCGGCCGAGGACGGCGGCTGGTGGCTGCTCGCCGTGCGCCGGGGGTCGGACGCCTCGGGACTGGCCTCGGTCGAGATGTCGACGGCATCCACCGGACAGCACACCTTGGAGGTCCTGCCCATGCCGACGGCGCTGCTGCGAACGCTGCGCGACGTCGACACCTGGGACGACGCTCGGGCGGTGGCCGCCGAGCTCCGCTCCTCGCGGTTCGGCGCCGCCGTCGCTGCCCGCGAGGATGGCGCCCGGACATGACCGGCGGCCTGTGATGCGCCTCCCAGACGCGGTCGCCGCGATCGACCGGCGCATCCCGCGACCGAATGACTTCAGGAGTCCTGCACGCGGGACACGCACGGCCGCGCGCGTCGGCCTCCTGCTCGGCACCTGCATCGGCATCTGCTTCCTGACCGGCGTGTGGAGCCATTTCCAGTACACGTCGCCGGGCTGGCTGCCGATCGGGCCGGACCCGGCCTGGCTCTATCGGGTCACTCAGGGTGCGCACGTCGCCACGGGTACGGCGGCCATCCCTTTGCTCCTGGTCAAGCTGTGGTCGGTCTATCCGCGGCTGTTCCGCCGGCCGCGGAAGCGCGGGATTCGCGCCTTCACTGTCGGCGGGCTCGAACGGGCCTCGGTCGCCTTGCTGGTCGCGGCGGTCGTGTTCCAGCTCGTGACCGGCTCTCTCAACGTTGTGCAGTGGTACCCGTGGTCGTTCAGCTTCCGGGCCACCCATGAGGCGGTGGCCTACCTGGCGATCGGTGCCCTGCTGACGCACATCGCGGTGAAGCTCCCCCTCGTTCGCATCGCTCTCAACCGGACGGTCGACGATCGGCTGTCCCTGGCCTCGGACGGACCGAGTCGCCGCACAGTCGTCCTCGGGGCCGCGGCGGCATCGGGCCTCGCCGTGCTGCTCACGGCCGGCCAGACGGTGCCGTTCCTGCGGCGGGCATCCGTGTTCGGGGTTCGCGACGGCGACGGACCACAGGACCTCCCGGTGAACCGCACCGCGCGCGCCGCCGGAGCGATCGACGGTGCCACCGACCCGGACTTCGCGCTCGAGCTGCGCCACGGCACCCGCACGGTGCGGTTGTCGCGCGCCCAGCTCGCCGAGCTGCCGCAGCGCACCCACCGCCTGCCGATCACCTGCGTCGAGGGCTGGAGCCGGAACGCGACGTGGACCGGGATTGCGGTGCGGGACCTCGTGGCTCTCGTCCAGGCGGAGCCGGAGTCCGTCGTGAGGGTTCGTTCGATGCAGACGCGCGGAGCGTTCTCGGCCTCCGAGCTGCCGGCGGACTTCGTGGCCGACCCACGCACCCTCCTGGCGCTCGAGCTCAACGGCGAGCCGCTGAGCCTCGACCACGGGTACCCGTGCCGCATCATCGCGCCGAACCGCCCCGGCGTACTCCAGACGAAGTGGGTCAACAGCCTGGAGGTGCCGGCATGATGGTTGTGCGGGCGGTGCTCGTCATGTTGGGGGTTGCCGCCGGCTCCTGGGGCGTCTGGCTACTCAGCGACGACGGCTTCGACCGGCTCTCCTCGACCGCGATCTGGCTGGCCGGCGGCGTCGTGCTGCACGACTTCGTGCTGGCGCCCATCGTGGTCGGCGTCGGCGTCGTCGCGACCCGGGCGCTGCCGAGCCGTCAGCGCCCGGTCGCCGCCGTCGCCTTCCTCGTGTGGGGGACCCTGACGATCGCCGTGGCGAACGTGCTGCTCGGCGTCGGCGGGAAGCCCGACATGGACTCGCTCCTCAACCGGCCCTACGTCAGCGCCTGGCTGGTGCTGACCGGCCTGATACTCGGGGGTGCCTTCGCGACGGCGGTGATCAGGTCACGACCTCGTCGAGTGGACGACGCGTAGGTTACGTTTTCTAAATGCTTCTTTCCGACCGCGACATCCTGGCGGAGCTCGACGGCGGCCGGGTGAAGCTCGATCCGCTGTCGCGAGAGATGATCCAGCCGTCGAGCATCGACGTGCGGCTCGACAAGTTCTTCCGGGTGTTCGACAACCACAAGTACCCGCACATCGACCCGGCCGCCGACCAGTCCGACCTCACCCGCGAGGTCGAGGTGCCCACCGACGAGACGTTCGTCCTCCATCCCGGTGAGTTCGTGCTCGGCTCCACCTATGAGCTGGTGACGCTCCCCGACGACGTGGCCGCGCGGTTGGAGGGCAAGTCGTCGCTCGGTCGCCTCGGGCTCCTGACCCACTCCACGGCCGGCTTCATCGATCCGGGCTTCTCGGGTCACGTGACGCTCGAGCTCGCCAATGTCGCGACCCTGCCGATCAAGCTGTATCCGGGCATGAAGATCGGCCAGCTGTGCTTCTTCAGGCTCAGCTCGCCGGCGGAGCACCCGTACGGATCAGCGAAGTCCGGCTCCCGGTACCAAGGACAGCGCGGCCCCACGGCTTCCAGATCCCATGCCAACTTCTACAGAACAAGTATCTGATGTCATGACGTTCCCGCTCTCTGTTTCCCCGGACGTTGCCGACGCCATCTCGTCCGGCACCCCGGTCGTCGCCCTCGAGTCGACGATCATCGCCCATGGCCTGCCCCGCACCCGGCGCCTCGAGGGCGCGCGGCGCTTCGAGCAGGTGCTCGTCGACGCCGGCGTCGTCCCGGCCACCATCGCCGTGCTCGACGGTGAGTTGAGGGCCGGTCTCACCGCCGACGAGCTCGACCGCATCGCGAACGAAGAGCTTTCCAAGCTCAGCAAGCGTGATCTCCCGGTCGCCCTGGCCCGTGGCGGAAGTGGCGCCACCACCGTCGCGGCGACGTCGTTCATTGCCGACCACGCAGGCATCCGCGTGTTCGCGACCGGCGGGCTGGGTGGGGTCCACCGCGGCACTGGGGACACGACTGAGCACACGTACGACGAGTCGGCCGACCTGAAAGTCCTGTCCGAGGTGCCGATCACGGTGGTCTCGGCCGGGGTGAAGTCCATCCTCGACATCGGCGCGACGCTCGAGCGCATGGAGAGCCTCGGCATCACGGTGGTCGGCTACGGCACGGACGAGTTCCCGAGCTTCTGGCTGCGGTCGTCGGGGCACACGCTCGACTGGTCCGTGCCCGACGCCGCAGCGGTCGCCGCGATCATGGAGTCGCGTGAGCAGCTCGAGCTGAGCTCGGCCCTGGTCGTCGCGAATCCGTTGAGCCTCGACGACCAGCTCGACCCGGCCACGCACGATCGTGTCCTCGAGGAGGCGCTCCGTCGTGCCGAGGAGAAGCAGGTGGGTGGCAAGAACCTCACACCGTTTCTCCTCGAGACCATTGTCTCGCTGACTGACGGCGAGAGCCTCGAGGTCAACCTGCGGATCGCCGAGAACAACATCCGGCTGGCTGCCGAGATCGCGACGGCCTGGTCGCGACATTGAGCCGAGTCCTTGTGGTCGGCGATCTCGTCGACGACATCAGCGTGCGGGTGCTCGACGACGTCACCGAGGCCAGTGACACGAACGCGGAGATCCGGCTGCGACCGGGTGGCTCGGCCGGAAACGTCGCTGCATGGCTGGGTCATCTCGGAGTCGACGCGGTGTTCTGCGGACGCGTCGGCGCCGATGGGCTCGACCGCCACCTGGCGGCATTCCGCGACTGCGGCGTGGAGGCGCACCTGGCCGGCGACCTGGACCGGACGACCGCGACGATCGTGCTCCAGCTCGACCGACAGGGAGATCGCACCATGTTCGTCGATCGCGGCGCCAACCGCGGGCTAGTCCCCGAGGACGTGCCGGCCGAGGCATGGGAGGACGTCACCTGGCTGCACCTCACCGGGTACACCTTCTTCGACCCGTCCACCCGGCCGGTGGCGACCGGGCTCGTGGCCGAGGCGCGTCGGCGTGGTGCTCGGGTCAGCGTCGACCCGAGCTCGGTGGCGTTCCTGCGGGCCGCCGGCGGAGAGGAGTTCCTCGGCTGGATCGACGGAGCCGACGTCATCTTCCCGAACATCGACGAGGCCAGGATTCTGGTCGGCTCCACCGGCCCGAAGATCGACCTCGACGCGTTGGCCGTCCGGTTCCGCCATGTGGTCGTCACGCTGGGCTCGATGGGTGCGGCCTACCTGGGCGGAATGGAGCGCGCCCAGATCACGGCGCCGCGCATCGACGTCGTCGACACCACCGGCGCCGGCGACGCGTTCGCCGCCGGCTTCCTCGCCCGCTGGATGCACGGCTCCGCGCCGGAGGAGGCACTCGATGCCGGTCGCGCGGCCGCGGAGCAGTGCGTGGCCCAGCTCGGCGCCCGGCCGAGCACTTCGGCGTAGATTCGTCTTGTGGACGAGCCCGTGCCCCACCTGCTGCACACCGTGCTCGACGCCGAGGACGTGCGCGAGCTGGCCGAGTTCTACCGGCAGCTGTTGGGGCTGCAGTACCGAGCCGGCGACGAGCGCCAGGATGGTGGGAGCGACGACGCCGACTGGCTCGTGCTCATGGACGGTCACGGCAACCGGAGGCTGGCGTTCCAGAAGGTTCCCGTCCTGCCGCGCGTGACGTGGCCGGAGGACGGCGTAGCCCAGCAGCTCCATCTCGACATGTCGGTGCCCTCCGTCGAGGAGCTGGACCGGCAGCACCGGCGGGCTCTCGACCTCGGGGCTCGGCTCCTGCTGGACCGCACCGACGATCCCAAGGAACCGCTGCGGGTCTACGCCGACCTGGCCGGCCATCCGTTCTGCATCCTGGTGGGTTGAGCTCCACTCAGGGTCTAATCAGGGGTCGGCCAGGGTCGCTCCCCGATGCGCGAGACGGCGGGGTCGCGGGAGCGTGGAGCCATGACGACGACACATCGCCCGGGCCTCGGTATCCGCGCCCGAGGACTCACCAAGACCTTCGGCCCCAAGATCGCCGTGAACGGCATCGACTTCAAGGTCGAGCCCGGCCGCGTGACCGGCTTTCTCGGCCCCAACGGCGCCGGCAAGTCCACCACGATGCGGATGATCCTGGGCCTCGACGCCCCGACGTCCGGTGACGTGAAGGTCAACGGCCATCACTACGCGAGATCGCCCGTGCCGCTCCGCGAGATCGGCGCCCTGCTCGAGGCCCACGCCGTCCATCCCGGCCGGTCGGCTCGCAACCACCTGCGATGGCTCGCGGCGAGCAACGGCATCCCCACCACACGGGTCGGCGAGGTGCTCGAGCTCGTCGGGCTGGAGTCCGTGGTCGGCCAGCGTGCCGGCAAGTTCTCCCTTGGCATGGGACAGCGCCTGGGTATCGCCGCCGCGATGCTCGGCGACCCCTCGGTGCTGGTGCTGGACGAGCCGGTGAACGGCCTCGACCCCGAGGGCATCAGATGGGTGCGGACGTTCGCCCGCCAGCTCGCCGACGAGGGGCGCACGGTGTTCGTGTCGAGCCACCTGATGACCGAGATGGCACTGATGGCAGACCACCTCATCGTCATCGGACAGGGCACGATCCTGGCCGACTGCTCGATGCAGGAGTTCATGGCCGACCACGCCCAGTCGTACGTGCGCGTCAAGACCGGCGAGCCGGGACGCGCCGCAGAGGTGCTCGTCTCGTCCGGCCTCGACGTCTGGCGTCACGACTCCGCGACTGGTCCGGAGCTCCATGTGCAGGGACTCGACGCGGCCGGCATCGGCGAGCGGCTCGGCAGGAATGGCATCCTGCTGCACGAGCTGACGCTGGTGAGCTCCTCGCTCGAGGACGCTTTCATGACCCTCACCGCCGACAGCGTCGAGTACTCAGCCCAGGAGGTGGCGGCATGACCACGGCGATGCTGAGCCGCGCGCGCCACAGTCGGCCCGGCTTCGCGGACGTACTGCGCTCGGAGCGCATCAAGCTGACGTCGGTCCGTTCAACGTGGTGGACGCTCGCGGCGCTTCTCCTGATCGGCATCGGCGGCACGGTGCTGCTGTGCGCGCTCAACGCGGAGTGGCTGGCCAGCCCAGAGGCGGACGAGTTACCAGGTTCCTTCATCACCGGCGGTCTCATGCTGTCGCCCGTGTGCGCCGTCGTCCTCGGGACGCTGGCGGTCTCGAGCGAGTACGGGACCGGCATGATGCGCTCGACCCTAGCCGCGACTCCGGTGCGCGGTAGGGTGCTGGTCGCCAAGGTGGTTGTGGTCGCCGCGATCCTGTTCGTGGTCGGCACCGTCACGGCGCTGCTCGGATACGTCGGCGGCAACTACTTCCTGGACCGCGAAGGCATCGGCCTGGCCCTCGAAGGTGACGTCGCGCGGTCGATGT